>DATIXW010000070.1:0-9185 GCA_035518135.1 Steroidobacteraceae bacterium | reverse complement strand
CAGCTCACGCGAGCGGAGATCGCAGGCCTCGCCGCGCTCTACCTCGAGCGCACTCAGGCCCACCGGCTACTCGGGAAGGCGCGCTTCATCGACAAGATGCTCGGCAACTACGCGCACCTGGGGCTGATTCAGCTGATGTTTCCCCACGCGGTGATCATCGATGCGCGCCGGCACCCGATGGCCTGCGGGTTCTCCTGCTACAAGCAGCTCTTCGGGCACCGCCTGGCCTTTACCTATGACCTCGAGCTGTTCGCGCAGTACTACCGCGGATACCACGACTTCATGGAGCATATCGATGCCGTGCTACCCGGTCGGGTGCATCGCGTGTACTACGAGCAGTTGATCGCCGATCCGGAAACCGAAGTGCGCAGACTCCTCAACCATTGTGGGGTTGAGTTCGAGCCGCAATGTCTGCGTTTTTACGAGAACCGGCGCGCCGTAATGACGGTCAGCTCGGAGCAGGTGCGCCAGCCGCTGTATACCGACAGCCTCGATCAGTGGCGCCACTACGAGCCCTGGCTCGGACTTCTGCGGGAAGGCCTCGGCGAACTCGTGGAGCGTTACCCGTTCCCCGGGCGCTCCCGGATCTGAGGCAGCCGAAACGCGTCTGCTGCGCAACCCGGGGGCGAACGCGCAGCGGTGCAATCTCTGGCAGCACCGCGCCAGAGGGTAATCGCCGTCCGCCGGTGGCATCAGGTCGATTCTGGAAAGATCATTGGCGTAAACGCTCGCGGAACCCCCTCAATCCGGCACCGGTGCCGCCGGCGCGCAGGAGCGCGTCCAGTCCTGCGGGCGCGCGCCGGGGTTGTGCCAGTTGCACGGTCCGGTGATGAGGTTGTTCGCCTGCGGCGGCCCCCAGCCGCCCGGCAGGTACTCGTAGGGCGCCGTGGCGAGGTTCAAAAGCGGATCGACGATCTGCCAGGCGGCTTCCACTTCATCTTCACGCGCAAAGTGCGCAGTCTCACCGATCCGCGCCGCGCTGTTCAGGACCGCATACGCATCCATGTCATCGCCCTCGTTCTGCGCCACGTACAGCTCCACGCTCTCACCGGTCATGACCGCTCCGGGCTTCTTGACGTGCGCGCCGAGCGCGATCGCGACGTCGGGGCCGACCCGAAAGCGCGCGTGATTGGGCTGCTCGGGCGCGCGGTCGCCGAACACGTTCGCCGGCGGCGACCGCAGCTCCACGACCACCTCGGTGGCCGTAACCGGCAGGCGCTTGCCGGCGCGCAGGTAGAACGGCACGCCGGCCCAGCGCCACGAGTCGATCCACAGCACGAGCGCAGCGTAGGTCTCGACCCTGGAGTCCTTGGCCACCCCCGGCTCGGCGCGGTAGCCTTTGAACTGCCCGCGCACCAGCTGCACTGCCTGGGCGGCACGGACCGCCTTCAGCAGCTTCACCTTCTCATCGCGCAGCGATTCACCCTCGGCGGTCACCGGCGGCTCCATGGTGAGCAGCGCCAGGATCTGCAGCAGATGATTCTGGACCACGTCACGGATCGCGCCGGTCTCCTCGTAGAATTTGCCGCGGCCGGCGACCCCGATGGATTCGGCCATCGTGATCTGCACGCTCGCGACGTAGTTGCGGTTCCACACCGGCTCGAGAAACGAGTTGGCGAAGCGGAAGTACAGCAGGTTCTGCACCGCTTCCTTGCCGAGGTAATGATCGATCCGGAAGATGCGGCTCTCGGGAAAGTGCTGGTGCAGTGTTGCATTGAGCCCCCGGGCGCTCGCGAGGTCGCGGCCGAAGGGCTTCTCCACCACCACGCGCGCGCCAGATCCGGCGGTCGCGGCCAGGTGCTCGATGACCACCGGGAACATGCTCGGCGGGATGGCGAGGTAGTTCAGCGGACGCTGCGCGGCGCCGAGCGCCTGCTTGAGCGCCGTAAAGGTGGCACGGTCGTTGTAATCCCCGTCGACGTAGCGCAGCAGGCCGAGGAGCCGCGTCACCACCGACTCATCGGCCTCGTGCACGAAGTCCTTCAGGCTCTCGCGCACGCGCGCGGCGAGCTGCTCGAGCTTCCAGCCCTGGCGCGCGACCCCGATGACGGGCACGCTGAGGAGGTTGCGGCGCACGAGCTGGTAGAGCGAGGGGTAGATCTTGCGGTAGCACAGGTCCCCCGTCGCCCCGAAGAGCACCAGCGCATCACTGTCGCGACGTTCCATGCGGACGGCCCTTTCGTGCAAGCGTTACGCGGGCCGCTCGATGTGACCGCCGAAGCCCAGCCGCATCGCCGAGAGGAGCTTATTGGCGAACTCGGAGTGGCCGCGCGAATCGAAGCGCCCGAAGAGTGCCGCGCTCAGCACGTACGCGGGCACCCCCACCTCGATCGCCGCCTGCACCGTCCAGCGCCCCTCGCCGGAGTCGGCCACGTGGCCGCTGAAGCCCGCGAGCGTGCCGTCCTTGGCGAGCGCGGCGGCCGTCAGGTCAAGGAGCCGCGAGGCGATGATGCTGCCGTGGCGCCACAGCTCGGCGATGGCGGCGACGTTGAGCTCGTACTGGAAGTAGCGCGGCTCGGAGAGCGGCGCGGTCTCGGCGTCCACCGTGGCGCTGCGCGCGCCGGCGTTGGCGTGCGTGAGCAGGTTCAGCCCTTCCGCGTACGCGGCCATCACGCCGTACTCGATGCCGTTGTGCACCATCTTCACCAGGTGGCCGGCCCCGGAGGGTCCGCAGTGCAGGTACCCGAGCGCTGCGGCCGCAGGACTCGCAGCACGTGCCGCGCCTGCACCCGCGGCGAGCCTGCCCCCGGGAGCAAGCGTGGCGAGCACCGGCTCGATGAGTGCCACCGCCTCGGCCTCGCCCCCGACCATCAGGCAGTAACCCTGCTCGAAGCCGAGCACCCCGCCGCTCGTGCCGACGTCGAGGTAGCGGATGCCGCAGGCCTTGAGCTCCCCGGACCTGCGGATGTCATCGTGGTAATGGGAGTTGCCGCCGTCGATCAGCACGTCGCCCGGGGACAGGAGCGGGCGCAGCTCCTGAATCACCGCATCGACCGTGCCGGCGGGCACCATGATCCACAGTGCGCGCGGACGTTGCAGCGCACCGACGAGCGCAGCGAGTGAGCCTGCGCCGCGGGCGCCGTAGCCACCCGCCGCCTGCACGGCCTCGGGCCTGGGGTCGTAGGCGAGGCACTCGTGCCCGCCCTGTACCAGGCGGTGCGCCATGCTCGCCCCCATGCGGCCGAGTCCGATCATCCCGATCTGCATGGCGTTACTCCTGACTTCGCGGTAAGCGCGCGCAGATTAGTTTGGCACACGCCGGATCTGGGCGCCGAGCTGCGCAAGCTTCTCCTCGATTGCCTCGTAGCCGCGGTCGATGTGATAGATGCGCTCCACGTCGGTGCGCCCCTCGGCGATGAGCCCTGCAAGGACGAGGCTCGCGCTGGCGCGCAGGTCCGTGGCCATGACCGGGGCCGCGGTGAGCTTCTCCACCCCGTGAATGATGGCCGTGTTGCCCTCGAGGCGGATCTCGGCCCCGAGGCGGCGCATCTCCAGCATGTGCATGAAGCGATTCTCGAAGATCGTCTCGGTGATCGTGCCCACGCCAGAGGCCACGGTGTTGAGCGCGGCAAACTGCGCCTGCATGTCGGTCGGGAAGCCCGGGTACGGCGCGGTGCGCACGTCGACCGACTTCAGGGGCCGCCCGCGCATGTCCACCTCGACCCAGGTGTCGCCGATGCCGATGCGGGCGCCGGCCTCCTCGAGCTTGGCGAGCACCGCATCGAGGTGGTCCGGGCGGGTGTTCTTGATGCGCACGTTGCCGCCGGTGATCGCCCCGGCGACGAGGTAGGTGCCGCTCTCGATGCGATCGGGCAGCACCTCGTAGGTCGTGCCGCGCAGGTGCTTGACGCCGGTGACGGTGATCTTGTCGCTGCCGGCGCCGTGGATCTTCGCCCCCATCGCGATGAGGAAGTTGGCCAGGTCGACGACCTCCGGCTCGCGCGCGGCGTTCTCGATGACGGTTTCCCCCTCGGCAAGCGTGGCCGCCATCATCAGGTTCTCGGTGCCGGTGACCGTGACCGTATCGAGCACCAGGCGCGCGCCGTGCAGCCGGGCGGCGCGGGCGCGGATGTAGCCGCCCTCGATGGTGATGTCCGCGCCCATCGCCTGCAGGCCCGCGACGTGGATGTTCACCGGCCGTGCGCCGATGGCGCAGCCCCCGGGGAGCGACACGTCCGCGCGTCCATAGCGCGCCACGAGCGGCCCGAGCACCAGGATCGAGGCGCGCATCGTCTTCACCAGGTCATAGGGCGCAAAGCACTCGCGCAGTGTCGTGCCGTCGACCTCGATGCGCATGCGCTCATCGATCGTCACCGTGGCGCCCATGCGCCCCAGCAGCTCAACCGTGGTGGTGACGTCCTTCAGGTGCGGCACGTTCCCGACCATGACCGGGCCGTCGGCGAGCAGCGCCCCCGCTAGGATCGGCAGCGTGGCGTTCTTCGCCCCGGAGATGCGCACCTCGCCCTCGAGCACGACGCCGCCCTGGATCTGCAGCTTGTCCATGACTTCAGCCTCGCTGCGACTCTTCCGGCGTGAGTGCCTCGATCGACAGCGCATGGATCTCGCGCCCCATGCGCTCACCGAGCGCGCGGTACACGAGCTGGTGGCGCGCGAGGGCGCGCTTGCCGGCAAACTCGGCCGCCACGATGCGCGCGGCGTAGTGCGTGTTGTCATCGGACACCACGTGCACGTGCGCTCCGGGCAGACCGGCACGGATCAGGCGCGCCACTTCTTCAGGGTTCATGATGCCAAGGGTCCTGTGTCGGGATGCGGCGCGAGCCGGGTGCCAGTGCTGCCGTGAACTGAAGGCCGCTGGCCACGGGCGCGCCACGAGGCGCCAAGTTTCGCAGATTTCAGTGCCGGAGCGGGGAAACTCCAACAGCCGAACGTGGCCGGCGGCGGCGTCGCAGGGCGGCGAGGCGAGCGGCGGCCAGCGCGGCGCCACCGCCCGCAGTGCCTCCCCGCGCAAGCGGGTACGGGCGAGCACGCTGGTCCCCGCACGCTCGGTCCAGCGCCGCGCCTCCCCGTGCTCGCCCCGAGGCGTGGGATCGAGGCCAACGAGCCCATGGCCGCAAGACACTGGGGATCCCGTTCCAGCGCCCGCAGGTGGCTCGCCTGCGCCTGCCCGAGGGAGCCGAGTGCGATCAGAGCGATGCCCTTGTTGGCGTGCGCAAACCCGAGGTCGGGATGGCGCTTGAGCTTGAGGAGTTCCTCGACGTGCTGCAGGGCTTCCTGCGGACGATCCACCCGCTGCAGGCACAGCGCCAGCGCGTTGCGCGCCGGTACGTCTTCGGGGGCGGGGGCGATTGCGACCGCACACCCAAGCAAGCCGCCGCGAGATCCCCTTGCTGTTCGAGGGGCGCGGCCAGCACGTTCAGGAGCGGATACTCAAACCCTTCCGCCAGCGCCCGCTCGGCGAGGGCGGCCGCGCGCGGAATCTCCTACGCCAGGACCGCGCTCAGCAGCTGCTGGTCCGCCTTCAGGTCACGTGCCATGCCCGGATGATGCCAGAAGGGCTCTCGCAACCCATGCTGGGAGCTTGCGGCTTTCGTGCGCATCGGATAGCGAGTGAGGTTGCGCCGTGCGCGCCCGCCGCCGTGCCTGCGGCTGCGCATCCGGGACCGCAGCGCCCGGCACGCCAACGGCGCTCCCGGCCGCGCAACGTTCCCTATAATGCGCCCCCATGGACGCACGCTTTGCCGCTCCCCCGCCCGCAACGCCCACCGCGGTCAGCGACGAAGCGCTGCTCGAATTCGCACGCCGCGCACTGGAGATCGAGGCGCGCGCGGTGCAGGGACTGGGTGCGCGCCTCGGCAGCGCCTTCGCGGCCGCCTGTCGCATCTGCCTCGCCTGCCAGGGACGGGTGGTGGTCACCGGGATGGGTAAGTCCGGGCACGTGGCGGGCAAGATCGCCGCCACGCTCGCCAGCACCGGTACGCCGGCCTTCTTCCTGCACCCCGCGGAGGCCGGCCATGGGGATCTCGGGATGATCACGCGCACGGATGCGGTACTCGCGCTGTCCAACTCCGGGGAGACGCCCGAGCTGGTGGTGCTGCTGCCGCACCTGAAGCGCCTCGCGGTGCCGCTCATGGTCATGACCGGCAAGGGGGACTCGACGCTTGCGCGCGCGGCGACCGTGACGCTCGATGTGGCCGTCGAGGCAGAAGCCTGTCCCCTCAATCTCGCCCCCACCGCAAGTACCACGGCCACGCTGGCGATGGGCGATGCGCTGGCGGTTGCGGTGCTGGAAGCGCGCGGCTTCACCGCGCAGGACTTTGCCCGCTCGCACCCCGGCGGCGCGCTCGGCCGCAAGCTCCTGCTGCATGTCGAGGACCTGATGCGCACCGGGTCCGCCGTGCCACGGGTTGCACCCGATGCGCCCCTCAGTGCGGGGCTACTGGAGATGTCGCGCAAGGGGCTCGGGATGACCGTGGTCGTGGATCGCTCCGAGCGGATCCTCGGGGTGTTCACCGACGGGGACCTGCGGCGCGCGCTCGACCGCCAGATCGACGTGCACGCCACGGTCATGAGCGCCGTCATGACCGAGCACGGCAAGACCATCGGCCCGCGCGAGCTGGCCGCCGAAGCGGTGCATCTGATGGAGGTGCACCAGATCACCGCCCTGCCGGTCGCCGACGCACACGGTCGCCTGCTCGGTGCGCTCAACGTGCACGACCTCATGCGGGCGGGCGTGGTGTAAGGGGCGCAGCGCCCCCGAAGCCCATGGTGCGCGCCATTGAACTGCTGGTGCTCGATGTCGACGGCGTGCTCACCGACGGGCGGCTGTACTTCGGCCCGCGCGGGGAGGCCCTCAAGGTGTTCCACGTGCGCGACGGGTTCGGCATCGTGCAACTGCGCCGCGCGGGCCTGGAGGTCGCGGTGATCTCCGGGCGACGCTCGCGCATGGTGAGCGCGCGCTGCCGCGAACTCGGCGTGCGCCACCTCTACCAGGGCGTGAGCGACAAGCTCGCCGCGCTGCAGCGCTTGCTCGCGCGCCTGAAGCTGCCGCCGTCGGCCTGTGCCTGCGTGGGTGATGATCTGCCGGATCTGCCCCTCATGCGCGGCGTCGCCCTCTCCTTTGCCGTGGCCGATGCGCACCCCGCGGTGCGCCGCGCCGCCGATGTCATCACGCGCCTGCCCGGGGGGCATGGGGCGGTGCGCGAGGTCTGCGATCGGCTGCTTGCGCGGCGCCCCGCGACGGGTCGCGCGCGGTGACGTACCGCATCTTCGCCCTGGTCGCGTTCGTGGCACTCATCGTCGGGGTGATCGTGCTGTCCGGCGGCGAGCGCGAGGTGGCCGCGCCGATCATCGTCGAGGGGCCGCCGACCGATCCGGGGTACGCCGCCAAGAAGGCGCGCCTCATCCAGACCGGCCCCGATGGCGCGCCGCTATACACCATTGATGCCCAGGAGGTGCAGCAGCAGCCCGCGCAGGACACCGTCGACCTGCAGCAGGTGGTGCTCGGCTTCAAGGACTCCGCCGGGGATGAGTGGACCGCCACGGCCCGGCACGGGGAGGTGGCGCAGAACAGCGGCATCGTCAAGCTCGACGGGGCGGTGCACGCGATGGGCACGCTGTCCGGAACCGCTGAGCCCGCGGACATCACGACCGAGCGCCTTACTTTCGACACAAATACACAGATCGTTACCACTCGTGACCGCGTCACCCTCATCATGTCCGGACGCAAACTCGATGCCGCGGGGATGGTCGCAAACTTGAAGGAGCGCCATGTGCAGCTAGAATCGGCCGTTCATGGCACCTACCGACCGTAAGCTGCGCTGCTTCGCCGCGCTCATCGCCGCTTGCGCGGCCACGGTCACGGCGGCCCAGGCGCCGCCCCTCAAGGGCCCGACCGCCCTGCCGGGCAGCGCGGATCAGCCGATCAATCTCGATGCGGCCTCCTCGGAGGTCGACTACAAGACCAACACGGTGATGTTCAAGGACGTGGTGATCTCCCAGGGTGACATGCGCATCCAGTCCGACCGCGCGCACGCCACCGGACTGAATTTTGCCAACAGCAAGTGGGACTTCGAGGGCAACGTGCGCATCGATGCGGAGCAGCGCGGCAGCCTGCGCTCCGATTCCGCGGTCGTCGAGTTCCGGGACAACCACATCCTGCGCGCCACGGTGACCGGCAAGCCCGCCGACTTCGAGCAGAAGCGCAGCGGCTCAGAGCAGATGGCGCGCGGCCATGCCGACAAGATCCTCTACGACATCAGCGACGGCACCGTGCGCCTCACCGACGATGCCTGGCTCTCCGACGGACAAAGCGAGATCTCAGGACCGGTGCTGGTCTACAACATCCGCGCCCAGAAGGTGCAGGCCGACACCAAGCCCGAGGACGGTCAGCGCGTGCACATCATCATCCAGCCCCGCGGGGGCACCGGGAAGGAGCCCGGCAAGACCCCCGACGCCGGCAAGTCGCAGCCCGCGCCCCAATCATGACGTTGCTGAAAGCGGCCGGCCTGCAGAAGAGCTACAAGTCGCGCGTGGTCGTGCACGACCTCTCGCTCGAGGTCTCCAACGGCGAGGTGGTGGGCCTGCTCGGCCCGAACGGGGCCGGCAAGACGACCGCCTTCTACATGATCGTGGGGCTCGTGCCCTGCGATGCCGGACGGATCTATCTCGGCGAGCAGGACCTGACGCTGCTCGCGATGCACCGCCGCGCGCAGCTCGGCCTGGGCTACCTGCCCCAGGAGGCCTCGGTCTTCCGCAAGCTCTCGGTCGAGGACAACGTGATGGCGATCCTCGAGACGCGCTCCGACATGGAGCGCGCCGCGCGCGAGGAGCGCCTCGAGCAGCTGCTCGAGGAACTGCGCATCGGGCACGTACGCCGCAGCATGGGCCTGGCGCTCTCCGGAGGCGAGCGGCGGCGCGTCGAGATTGCACGCGCCCTTGCAGCAGAGCCCAGGTTCATGCTGCTCGATGAGCCCTTCGCGGGGGTGGATCCGCTGTCGGTCCTGGACATCCAGCGCATCATTCGCGAGCTGACGCAGCGCGGCATCGGGGTACTCATCACTGACCATAATGTTCGCGAGACCCTGGGGGTCTGCGGGCGCGCCTATATCGTCAACCAGGGGTCGGTCATCGCCTCGGGGACTGCGGAAGAAGTCCTTGCCAACCCCCAAGTCCGTGAGGTGTACTTGGGTGAGTCCTTCCGGCTCTGAGCTTCGGGGGAAAAAGAG
>DATIXW010000069.1:0-3683 GCA_035518135.1 Steroidobacteraceae bacterium | reverse complement strand
CCCGGCTGCACCGAAGAGGTGTGCGTGCCGATCCTGGAGAAGGGCTCGGGCCTGAAGTTCAATCGCGACTTCTTCGCCGGCTACAGTCCCGAGCGCATCAACCCCGGGGACAAGGAACACCGTCTGCCCTCGATCAGGAAGGTGACCTCGGGCTCCACGCCCGAAGTGGCCGAGTTCGTCGATCGGCTCTACGGCTCGATCATCAAGGCCGGTACGCACCGGGCCTCGAGCATCAAGGTCGCAGAAGCCGCCAAGGTGATCGAGAACACGCAGCGCGATGTGAACATTGCGCTCATCAATGAGCTCGCGCTGATCTTCAATCGCCTCGGCATCGACACCGAAGAGGTGCTGAACGCGGCCGGCTCGAAGTGGAACTTCCTCAAGTTCACGCCGGGACTGGTGGGCGGGCACTGCATCGGCGTCGATCCCTACTACCTCACGCACAAGGCGCAGGAGATCGGCTATCACCCGGAGATGATCCTCGCGGGACGGCGCCTGAACGACAACATGGCGCTCTATGTCGCCGGCGAAGTCATCAAGCTCATGACCTCGAAGCGCATCCATGTGAAGGGCGCACGCATCCTGGTGCTGGGAGCCACGTTCAAGGAGAACTGCCCCGACATCCGCAACTCCAAGGTGATCGACGTCGTGAAGGAGCTGAAGAAATACGGCGCCAAGGTCGATGTCTACGACCCGTGGGCCGACGGCAAGGAGTGCCACCACGAGTACGGCATCCGCCCGATCCGCACGCTCAAGCGCGGCGCCTATGATGTGGCGGTTATCGCCGTGGCGCACCGCGAGTTCAAGGAACTCGGCGGGGCGGGCCTGCGGCGTCTGTGCAAGAAGCCGCACGTGATCTACGACATCAAGCACGTATTCCGCGCCGAAGAAGTGGACGGTCGGCTATGAAGATCCTCGTCACGGGCGCAGCCGGATTCATCGGCTTTCACACCGCGATGCGCCTGCTGGCGCGTGGCGATGAGGTCATCGGGCTCGACAATCTGAACCCCTACTACGACGTGACGCTCAAGAAGGCGCGCCTGGAGACGCTCGAGCGCGATCCGCGCTTTCGCTTCGAGCTCCTGGACCTTGCGTACGACCGCGCGATGGCCAGTTTCTTCGCGCGCGAGAAGTTCGAGCGGGTGATACACCTCGCCGCACAGGCCGGTGTGCGCTACTCGCTCGAGGACCCGCATGCCTACGTGCGCAGCAATGTGACCGGGACGCTCAACGTGCTCGAGGGCTGCCGTCACCACGGCGTGCAGCACCTGGTCTACGCCTCGACGAGCTCGGTGTACGGCGCCAACACCAACATGCCGTTCAACGTGCACAACCCGGCGGATCATCCGCTGTCGCTCTACGCGGCCACCAAGCGCGCGAACGAGCTCATGGCGCACAATTATTCCTCGCTCTTCAAGATCCCGACGACCGGGCTGCGTTTCTTTACGGTGTACGGACCGTGGGGCCGGCCGGACATGGCGCTCTTTTTATTCACGCGCAATATTCTGGAAGGCAAGCCCATCGACGTCTTCAACCACGGCCACCACAAGCGTGACTTCACCTACGTGGATGACATCGCGGAAGGCGTGGTGCGCGCGCTGGACAAACCGGCGACACCGGATCCCAAGTGGCGCAGCGATAATCCGGATCCGGCGACCAGCAATGCGCCGTTTCGGATCTACAACATCGGCAACAACCGCCCGGTCGAGCTCATGCGCTACATCGAGGTGATCGAGGAGTGCCTGGGCAAGAAGGCGCAGAAGAACATGCTGCCGCTGCAGCTGGGTGATGTGCCGGACACGTCCGCCAACATCGACGATCTCGTGTCGGAGGTCGGCTACCGGCCCGCGACCACGGTCGAGGTCGGTGTACGGCGCTTCGTCGACTGGTTCTGCGAGTACTACAACTACTCGCGCTGAGCCTGCAGCAGCAGCTGATCGAACTCGGTCAGCATCTCCGGGCGCGGCAGGATGCCATGCGTGCTCGCGCGTCGCAGCACATGCGGCCACTGCGATTCCGGGGCGAATGCCATTGCATCGATATCACGTGTGAGTCGCGGTCGACCCAGGAGGGACGCCGCCGGCCCGCCGATGATCATGGCTCGCACGCCGATATCAGCGAACCAATGCGCCAGATCAGTGAGCGCAGCCAGGAGCGGTGCCGCAACGCGCTCCGCAGCGGAATCCTCTCGCACTGCGGAGCTGAACAGGTGCCGCGAAGCCATGAGCGCGGACAGCTGTCGCAACTTCAGGGAAATCGGAGTGCCCTGCAGCTCAAGCGCTTCCGCTTTGCGCACGAGTGCCCCGCGGTTCTGAAATGCGCGAGCCTGCTCCGCAGTCAATGCAGCCACGGTGTCATCCTACGCCGCTGTCTGGCGCCTGCTAAGATTCCAGCCACCATGCGTGTACCGCTGCTCGACCTCAAACCCCAATTCGAACCGCTTCGAGCCGAAATTCTCGCGGCCATCGAAAAGGTCTGCGACAGCCAGTACTTCATCCTGGGTCCCGCGGTGAAGGAGCTGGAGCGCGAGATCGCCGCCTATAGCCAGTGTCGGTTTGGCCTCGGGGTCTCCTCGGGCACGGACGCGTTGCTCGTTGCGCTGATGGCGCTCGAGATCGGCGCCGGGGACGAGGTGATCACGAGCTCGTTCACCTTCTTCGCCACCGCCGGCACGATCGCGCGCACCGGCGCGCGCCCGGTCTTTTGCGACATCGATCCGGCAACTTTCAACCTCTCGCCGCAGGCCGTGCGACGCTTTCTCACCACCGAATGCGAGAAACGACAGGGCGGCTGGGTCAACCGCCGCACCGGCGGGCGCGTGAAGGCCCTGATGCCCGTGCACCTCTATGGTCAGCTCGCCGACATGGATGCGCTCATGCCCCTCGCGCGCGAGTTCGGCTTGAAGGTCATCGAGGACGCGGCGCAGGCGATCGGCGCCGAGGATGCGAAAGGCACGCGCGCCGGTGCCTTCGGCGAGGTCGGCTGCCTGTCTTTCTTTCCGACCAAGAACCTGGGCGCCTTCGGCGATGCGGGCGCGTGCGTGTGCAACGATGCGGCGCTCGCCGAGCGGCTCGAGATCCTGCGCGTGCACGGCGGCAAGCCCAAGTACTACCACGCGTTCATCGGCGGCAATTTCCGCATCGATGAGCTGCAGGCGGCGGTGCTCGTCATCAAGTTAAAGCACCTGGATGCCTGGAGCGCGGGCCGACAAAAGAATGCCGCAATTTACGATGCCGCCTTTGCCGCGGCGCGCTTAGGCGACGCGGTCGTGACTCCGCACGCGCTGCCCAGGGTGCGACACATCTATAACCAGTACGTCATCCGGGTCCGGGATCGCGATCGCCTGCGGCAGCACCTCACCGATCAGGGCGTCGGCACCGAGATCTACTATCCGGTCCCCTTGCACCTGCAGCAGTGCTTCGCCTATCTCGGCCACAAGGCCGGGGAGTTCCCGGAATCGGAGCGTGCCGCACTTGAGACCCTGGCGCTGCCCATCTATCCGGAATTGACCGAAGAGCAGCTCAACTACGTCGTCGGCGTCATTGCGGACTTCTATCGCGGCCAGTGAAGGATCGGCTATGCCGCTGACCCCGGGACCTCGCACTACTCTGTGGCCTGAACTTCAGACACACGCGCAGCGTCTGTCCGCCTTTCCCGTCCGCGACCTCTTCGCGCGCGATCCC
>DATIXW010000068.1:0-19525 GCA_035518135.1 Steroidobacteraceae bacterium | reverse complement strand
CGCGCGCCCTCCTCGAGCGCACGCTTTGCGGTGGCAAAGCCGATGCCGGTGCCGGCGGCGGCCGTCACGAGTACCGCCTTGCCGGCGAGCAGGGCCCGGCCCGGCGGATAAGGCGGGATCCCGGCAGGGGCGCTCATGTGCCGTAGACCTTCTTCGGCGGGCGCCGCTGCGCCAGCAGCCGGGCAACCGCCGGCCCGACCTCCCGGGGCTCCCAGCGGGCGTGCTTGTCGAGCTGGGGGCCGTCGTTCCAGCCCTCATCGATCATGATCTTGCCCCCCTCCAGCTCGAACACGCAGCCGGTCACTGCGCGCGATTCGGTGCTGCCCAGCCACACGACCGTGGGGGCGATGTTGTCCGGATCCTGCACGTCGAAACCGCTCTCCGGGCGCTTCATCCTCTCCGCGAACGCCTGCTCGGTCATGCGCGTGCGCGCCGCTGGTGCCAGCGCATTCGCGGTGATCCCGTAGCGCTGCAGTTCCGCCGCCTGCACGAGGGTGAGGCTCGCGATGCCGCCCTTGGCCGCGGCGTAAGCGCTTTGCGCGATGCTGCCGTTAAGACCGGCACCGGATGTGGTGTTGATGATGCGCGCATCCACGCTCTTGCCCTGCTTGGCGCAGGCGCGCCAGTAATCGACCGCGTGGCGTGAGACGCAGAAATGTCCGCGCAGGTGCACCTTCATGGTGGCATCCCACTCCTCGACCGTCGCGCTGACGAACATGCGGTCACGCACGACGCCCGCGTTGTTGACCACCACGTCGAGGCCGCCGAAGTGCTCAAGCGCCGTCGCCACGATCCGTCCGGCGCCCTCCCAGTCGGATACGTCATCCCCGTTGGCCACGGCCTGCCCGCCCGCCGCACGGATCTCCTGCACCACCGCCTGCGCGGTGGTGCTGTCGTGGCCGCTGCCGGCGAGGGAGGTTCCCAGATCGTTGACGACCACGCGTGCACCCTCGCGCGCAAAGGCGAGGGCATAGGCGCGCCCCAGACCACGCCCGGCCCCGGTCACGATGACGATCCTGCCCGCACACAGTCCACCCATACCTAGAGCCTCTCGATGATCGTGACGTTGGCCTGGCCGCCGCCCTCGCACATGGTCTGCAGCCCGAAGCGCACGCCGCGGTGCTCGAGTTCGTGCAGCAGCGTGGTCATCAGCTTCGCCCCGCTCGCCCCGAGGGGGTGGCCGAGGGCGATCGCCCCGCCGTTCACGTTGACGCGCTCCAGGTCCACGTTGAGCTCGCGCTGCCAGGCCAGCACGACGGACGCGAACGCCTCGTTGATCTCGATCAGATCGATGTCATCGAGCGACATGCCCGCCTTGTTCAGGGCGTGCTGGGTGGCCGGGATCGGTGCGGTCAGCATCCACACCGGGTCCGCGCCGCGCACCGACATGTGGTGGATGCGCGCCCGGGGCTTGAGGCCGTAGCGACGCACGGCGTCCCAGGAGGCGATCAGCAGCGCCGCGGCGCCATCGGCGATCTGGCTGGCGACGGCGGCGGTGATGCGCCCGCCCGGGGCGAGCGGCTGCAGCTGCGCCATCTTCTCGAGTGTCGTGCCGACCCGCGGTGTCTCGTCGGCCGTCAGGCCGTTCAGGGGCGCCGTCTCACGCGCAAACGCGCCCCGCTCGAGCGCGGCCAGCGCGCGGCGGTTGCTCTCGAGCGCGAATTCCTCCATGTCCCGGCGCGAGATATCCCACTTTTCGGCGATCATCTCGGCGGCGCGGAACTGGGACACCTCCTGGGTCCCGTAGCGCTCGCGCCAGCCGCGCGAGCCGCTGAAGGGATCGGGCTGACCGTAGGCCTGCCCCGCGACCATGGCGGCGCTGATGGGTATCTGGTTCATGGTCTGCACGCCGCCGGCGACGACCAGGTCCTGGGTGCCGCTCATCACCGCCTGCGCCGCGAAGTGCACCGCCTGCTGCGAGGAGCCGCACTGCCGGTCGACGGTAGTACCGGGGACGTGATCGGGGAGTCCCGCGGCGAGCCAGCAGGTGCGCGCGATGTCACCGGCCTGCGCGCCGATCTGATCGACGCAGCCGAAGATCACGTCATCGACGTGATTCGGGTCAATGCCGGTGCGCTCGATGAGCGCGCGGATGGCGTGCGCCCCGAGATCCGCGGCGTGGATCGCCCCGAGCGTGCCCTTTTTCTTGCCCGTGGGGGTGCGCACGGCACCGATAATGTAAGCCTCGTTAGTCATCGAACATCCCTCTGGGCCGATCGTGCAAAGGTCTGATCCGGGCCGAGCGTGAGTGCGCCACCGCACAACAACGACTGCAGGCGCCGGGCGTGGAAATTATGGTCGCCCCAGCTGCCGCCGAGCGCCCAGGCGTGTTTCATGTAGAAGTGCAGGTCCACCTCCCACGAGTATCCCATTGCCCCGTGCACCTGGATCGCGGTTCGGGCCGCCAGGTCCGCGGCGGCGGAGGCCGCGAGCTTCGCATGGGACACCGCCGCGAGGGTGCGCGCATCATCGCCATCCACCCGCGTGACGGCGGCATAGACCACCGCGCGTGCGAACTCGAGCTTGACCGCCACGCTTGCCAGGTGATGCTTGATGGCCTGGTTCGCGCCGATCGGCCGCCCGAACTGCACGCGCTCCTTGGCATAGGCGGATGCCAGCTCGAGCAGGCGTTCGGCCACTCCCAGGCAGCGGGCGGCGGTGTGCACGGCGCCGCGGTTGAGCAGACGGCGTGCGGCCGCGCGCGCGCCATCCCCGTCGGCCAGGCGGCGGCCACGAGCGGGCCGCAGGCGCGGCTCGGCGAGGCGGCGGCCCGCATCCACGGAGCGTCCCGGGATCGCCTCAACCTCCTCGGCGCCCGCCAGTATCAGCGCATCCGTGCAACACAGTAACCAGTGCGTCAGCGCGGGCGGCACGCTCGCATACGGATTCTGCTCGTGCGCCACCGCCACGCGTGCCTCGCCGCTCGCGAGGCGCGGCAGCAGCTGCGCGGCAGCCGGCTCGTTTGCGAGTTCCACCAGCAGAGGCACCGCGAGTGCCGCCTGTTCCACCAGCGGCTCGGGCAGCGCCGCGCGGCCCGCCTCCTCGGCGAGCAGCACAAAGTCCGCATCGGCAAGTCCCATGCCACCGGCATCCGGGGGGGCCAGCACTCCGAAGAGTCCGAGCTCGGCCAACCGCTGCCAGCGCGCCTCGGCCGCCGAGTGGTCGGCACCGAACTCCGCGCGCAGCGCCTGCGAGGAGCACAGGTCGGTGGCCAGCTCGCGCAGCGCCGCCGCCATCATTTGCTGCTCCTCGCTGAAGGTGAAGTCCATGACTTATCCCTGGGCGCGCGGCAGTCCGAGCAGCCGCTCGGCGATCAGGTTGCGCTGGATTTCGTTGGTGCCGGCATAGATCGGACCTGCGAGCGAGAAGATGAAACCCTCCAGCCAGTCGTCGGTTTCGGAGGCGTCCCCTCGTGGCAGCAGCTCAGCGCGCGCGCCAAGCAGCGCCATCGCCGTGCGATGCAGATCGAGGTCGAGTTCCGACCAGAAGATCTTGTTGAGGCTCGCCTCGACTCCGATCGTGCCCCCGGCCATGAGGCGGCTCGCGGTGCGGTAGGTGTTGAGCGCGTAGGCCTCCGCGTCCATCCAGGCCTGCGCGACCGCACCAACGAGCGCCGGGTCGGCAGCGTCGGCACAGCGCCGCCACAGCTGTACCAGGCGCTGCGCGGCCATCTGGAAGCGCGCGGGGCTGCGCAGCATCAGGCCGCGCTCGAAACCCGCCGTCGCCATGGCGATCTGCCAGCCTGCGCCCTCCTCGCCGAGACGGTGATCGAGGGGCACGCGCGCATCCTCGAAGAAGATCTCCGCAAAGCCCGGTTCGCCGTGGATCTGGCGGATGCCGCGGACGCGCACGCCGGGGTGGCGCAGCGGCACGAGGATGAAGCTCAGGCCGCGATGACGCTCGGCGCTCGGATCGGTGCGGAAGATGCCGAAGGCCCAGTCCGCGAACGCCGCGCGGGAGGACCAGATCTTGTGCCCCCGCAGCACGTAACTGTCCCCCTCGCGCACGGCGGTGGCCCGCAGCGCCGCGAGGTCGGAACCGGACTGCGGCTCCGACCAGGCCTGCGCCCAGATCTCTTCGCCCGCGGCCATCTGCGGCAGGTACCGCGCCTTCTGCGCCGGCGTGCCGAACTCCATGAGCGTGGGGCCGAGCAGGAAGATGCCGTTCTGATTGACGCGCAGCGGGGCTGCGGCACGGTAGTACTCTTCCTCGAAGATCAGCCAGTCGATGAGGTTCGCCCCGCGGCCGCCGAACTCGCGCGGCCAGGTGATCATGCCCCAGTTCCCGCTCGCCAGCGTGCGCTCCCACTGGCGGTGCTGCGCGAATCCGGCCTCACTCTCGAGCGTCTTCAGTGGCATCTTGGGCACGTGCGCGCCCATCCACTCGCGCACCTCGGTGCGGAAGCGCCGCTGCTCGGGGGTGAATTGCAGGTTCAGGGCCACGGCCTTCTCAGTACTTCGCCCGCTTGCCGTCCTTCACAAACGCATCGCGTGCCTTCTGGGAATCCTCGTGCAGGTACATCTCGAGCGTGAAACCCTGTTCGAAGCGGTAGCCGTGGTCGACATCGCGCGGCTCGATGCCGTTGAGGGCTTCCTTGGCCAGCACCAGTGCACGGCGGCTCTTCTCGGCGATCACCGCGGCGAAGGCGCGCGCCTCGGCGAGCAGCTCCTTGGGCGGCACCACGCGCTCGAGTGCCCCGAGCCGGTAGGCCTCCTGCGCCGCTATGCGGCCGCCGGTGAAGAACGCCGCGCGCACCTTGTGCAGCGGCAGCATGCGCGAGAGGTGCGAAGCACCGCCCATGGCGCCGCGGTCGATCTCCGGGAGGGAGAAATACGCATCCTCGGAGGCGATGACGACATCGCTCGCCCCGCAGATCCCGATGCCCCCGCCGATCACGAACGAGTGCACCGCCGTGACCACCGGCACTTCGCAGCTCCTGACCGCGCGGAAGGTGCGGTAGTTGCCGCGGTTGAGCTCGACGATGCGCTGCGGGTGCTGCTGCATCTCCTTGATGTCCACGCCGGCGCAGAACCCCTTGCCCTCCGCGCGCACCAGCAGGCAGCGGACCTCGGGGTTGGTCCCGAGCGCGCTGATGAGGTCGGCGAGCTCGTTCCACGCGCGGCTGTCGAGCGCGTTCACCGGCGGATGGTCCAGAACCACCTCACCGATGTGCCCCTGGATGTCTGTGCGGGTGGCCATGGATGCCTCCTTCTGCGTGGGTGCGGGTGCCGCAGGAATACTAGGCCGCGAGCGGCGCTCCCAGCGCCGCCAGGCGGGCGCGCGCCTCGCGCACGATGCCCTGGATCAGTTCCTCGCAACTGGGGAGGTCGGCGAGCCTTCCCGCCACGAGGCCAGTCGCGAGCAGCCCGCGCTCAGGCTCCCCGGAGATCATCGAGCGCTGGAACATGACCGGCGCGATGGCCGCCATGAGGGACTGGCCAAAGCTCATGTCACCGGCATGTCCCATCTTGCGTGCCGCCGACAGCAGCTCGGTGAGCGAGGCGCCCGTCAGGCGCTTGAGCTGCCAGGCGCTGCTGAGCGCCAGCAGCAGCATGCGCAGCTGGCCGGCCTTCTCGATGCGCGCCAGCGTCTCGTTGCGGATCATGCGCTGCGGCATGCCGTCGACCTTGGTCGTGACCAGGATGTCATCGGTGCTGGCACGCGTGTAGCGCTCCTTGGTGAGCTGCGGCACCGGGCACTCGCGCGTCATGAGGAAGCGCGTGCCCATGGCGATGCCCTGCGCGCCATAGGCGAGCGCAGCCGCAAGGCCGCGGCCATCGGCGAAGCCGCCGGCGGCGATGACCGGCACCTTGACGGCATCGAGCACCTGCGGCAGCAGCACCGTACTCGCGACCGAGCCGGTATGGCCGCCGCCCTCGCCCCCCTGCACCACCAGCATGTCCACGCCGAGGTCGACCATCTTCTTCGCGTGCTTGACCGCACCGACGGTGGGCACGCAGGCGATGCCGGCATCACGAAAGCGCGCGATCATCTTCTTGTCCGGGCCGCGCCCGAAGCTGACCGCGGTCACCTTGCGCTCGATGAGGATCTCCACGATGCGCTCCGCGCCGGGCTGGAACATGTGGAAGTTCACCCCGAACGGGGCAGCCGTCAGCGCGCGCACGCGGTCAATGGCCGGCCCCACCTCATCCGGATGCAGCACCGCGGCGGCGAGGAAGCCAAACGCGCCGGCGTTGCAGGACGCGCCCACCAGCTCCGGGCGTGCCACCCAGCCCATCGCGGTCTGGATGATCGGGTAGCGGCAGCCGAGTCGCCGGCACAGGAGCGTGTCGAGCGGATCGCTCACGGGGGGCTCTGGGGCCGAACGCCCGGGGGATTGCCCTTGAGGACCTGGGCGCGCAGGCCGTGCGGATCCAGCCGGCGGATGACTTCGAGCTGCTCGCGGGTCGGCGCCACGGTGGTGGTGAGGGTCGGCGCGGGCGCGAGCGGAAAGCCGGTAGCCGCCTGCACCTCGCTGAGCGCAACACCCGGATGGAGCGAGCGTACCCGGATCGCATGGTCCTCGCCGCAGAAGTCCATGACGCACAGATCCGTGACGATGAGGCGCAGGTCCACGTGGGTCATGTTCGCCCCTGCCGGCCAGCGGATCGGGTTGTAGCCGACCCCGCCAACGATATCCACCTCCCCGGGAACGAATACCCGCGGGGAGTGGTTGGGTACAAACATCGAGTTCAGGTGGCTGATGCTGTTGCCCGGCAGGCCGCGCATCCCGAGCATCTGCACCTTCGGTCGCTCGGGTGAGCCGATGCCGGAGAGGTTGGTCTGCCCGAAGCGGTCGATCTGGATCGGCCCGATCATGACATGGCGCCGTCCGCCCCAGACGCAGTCAAACACGCGCGCGAAGGGCATGTAGCCCGAGTAACGCGGCCGGTAGGCGCCGCGCGGGCCGAGCGGTACGGGCTCCTCCACGAGGAACGCCTCCGCATCCGTCAGCATCAGCTGCGGAGAATGCGTCAGTTTCGCGAGGCTCGCAGCGAGGCGCGGTACGACGCCGATGCCCGAGGCCAGTACCTCGCCGTTGCCGCGCCAGGCCTCGGCCGCGGCCACGATGAGCAGTTCCGCCAGACTGTACTCGGCAGCCATCCTCAGAACACCGGCACGGGCAGCTGACCCAGGCGCTCAGCACCGCCCATGCGCGCAAGGTAGTCCCCTTCCGTGCCCCCGAGGTATTCGGCGCAGTAGCGCTCCCAGCCACCGGCCTCGCCCGCGAGCGCGCAATAGGCCTGCAGGTGCGTGGCGTCCCAGCCGTAGGCGGGCGGGTTGGAGGTCGGGTGCGCGCCAAAGGGTGCGTGCACCACCCCGCTGATGTAGCTCCTTTCGACGATGTTGCAGCGTGCCGCGTCCCCGTGCGACAGGTCGAGTCGCTCGCTCAGCTCCTCGCAGCTCACGTAGCAGCGCGCCGCCGCCCGGGCGAACAGCTCATCGAAGTACGGATCCGGGCCGATGGTCTGAACGTTGCCGAGGCGGTCGGCACGGTCCACGTGCAGCAGCGCAACATCCAGTCGCAGCGCCGGCATCGCCAGCAGCACCTCGGCGTCCGCGTAGGGGGAGCGTACGGTGCGGAACTCGGGGTTCATGCGCATGACATCGCTCGCCAGCCCCACGGGGGTCGGCAGGAAGGGGACGCGCATCGCTGCCGCGCGCAGCCCCCACTGCAGCAGGCCCTCGTCCAGTTCCCGTGCTTCGAAGCTGCCCGCCTCGCGGGCGCGCCGGAACCAGGGTTCCACCGGAATCGCATCGAGGGAGACGAAGCCATAGATGAGCGTCTTGATCTTGCCGGCCGCGCACAGCATGCCGACCTCCGGACCACCGTAGGCGACCACGGTGAGGTCGCGCAGCGCTGAGCGCAGCAGTGCGCGCACCAGCGCCATCGGCTTGCGGCGCGGGCCCCAGCCGCCGATCCCGATGGTCATTCCATCCCGCAGTGTCCCGACTACTGCGGCGGCCGTGAGCGTCTTATCCAGCATGCGCGCCTACGCGGGCGGCGGGGACCAGCGGTGTCCCCACAGATCCGGGATAACGCTCTGCGTGGGAATCCAGGTGCTCCACTCCGGCTGCAGGCCGTCGCAGCCGAACTCGAGGTCGAACCCCGCGGGCGTGCGCACGTAGAAGGAGACCATGAAATCATTGGAGTGCTTGCCCAGGGAGGAGGAGATGTGTGCCCCGGCGGCCACGCAGCGGTCGAGCGCGTACCCCACGTCATCGAGCGTGCGCGCCTCGAGCATGATGTGAACGCAGCCCGAGGGCGCCGGCATGCCGACCAGTGCGAGGCTGTGATGGCGCCGGCAGGCGGCATGCATGAAATGGATGCCGAGCTTCGGATCGGCCGGATTGGCAGTCATCGCGAGCCACATCTCGTCGGTGTCGGCAAAGCCGAGTCGCTGGTAGAACTCGTGCATCGCCTGCAGCTGCAGCGCCGGCAGCACGGCATGCCCCATCCCGAGGTCCCCGGCGACGAAACCGCTGAGGCCCTTGCTCGAGGTAAATGGCGCGTAGTCGTACGTGCGACCGTGGAAGAGCTCGAGCTGGTTGCCGCACGGGTCGGCGCAGAAGGCGATCTGGCGCACGCAGCGGTTGAGCGCTTCGGCCTCGCTCCCGCGTCGCACCTTCACGCGTGCCGCCTCGAGCGTGCCGATCGCGGCCTCGAGTTCTGCCGCGTCGCGGAACTCCCAGCCACAGCTGACGAAGCGATCGGCCTTGCCCGGCACCACCGCGATGCGGAATGGCCGCTCATCGATCCGCAGCCGCAGGCTCCCGTCAGGTCCCGGCGGTCCCTCCATGAGACCGATGACATCGACGGCGAATTTACGCCACGCGCCGGGATCGGATGCTTCGACCACCACGTAGCCAAGGGATCTGACTGTCATAGGTTTTGGAGACACTATATAGAGAGTGTGCGCGCTTCAGGCGCGCCAGCCGGGCGGCGGAAGGATCAGTGGTTATTCACGGCCGCTGATTGCGAGATTAAGCTTGGAAATGCGCGTTTGCAAGCAGAATTCGCGATAAGTCGCCCTCTGAATTACGCAAAGCAGCGAAAAATTACCGCAGCAGCGCGAGCCAGTCGTGATCCCTCGGTCCGTAGGCGACGAAGAAGGGATTCAGCAGCGACTCGCGCGTGTTGTAGCGCAGCGGTTCACCCTCGAGGGTGCTTACCTGCCCGCCCGCGCCGAGCACGACCGCGTGCGCGGCCGCGGTATCCCACTCGCTCGTGGGACCCAGCCGCGGGTACACGTCCGCCGAGCCCTCGGCAACCATGCAGAACTTGAGCGAGCTGCCCACGGGCACGAGTTCGTAGGGGCCGATGCGCCCTAAGAATGCATCGAGTGAGTCGCCCCGGTGCGAGCGGCTGCCGACCACGCGCAGCGGCTGCGCGCTCTGGGCACGCACCTGAATCGGCACCGGGGGTGCCGCGGCCGATTCGCGCCACGCCCCCACCCCCGGCACGCCCTGGTAGCTCGTGTCGCGCACCGGCACATGCACGACCCCCAGTACCGGGGTGTGAGCTTCGACCAGGGCCACGTTTACCGTGAACTGGCCGTTGCGCGAGAGGAATTCCTTGGTGCCATCGAGCGGGTCGACCAGCCAGTAGCGCGGCCACGCCGCGCGCTCGGCAAAGGGCAGGTCGCTGGCTTCCTCCGAGAGCACCGGAATCCCGGGCGTGAGCTGCTGCAGCGCGTCCTCGATCAGGCGGTGCGCGCGCAGGTCCGCGGCCGTCAGTGGCGAGGCGTCCTCCTTCACCGTCGCGATGATCTCGCCTGCCGCGTAGACCTCGAGGATCTCGCGCCCCGCGCGCCGCGCGATCTCAGTCACCGCCGCGAGCAGCTGCTGCGGAGTCGCGCTCATGGGGGCGAGGTGAGCTTGAGGCTCTCCAGGTGGCGGATGATCTGCTCGGCCGCCTGCTCGGCGTCCATGCTGGTGGTGTCAATGCGGATCTCGGCAGCCTCGGGCGCCTCGTAGGGCGAGTCGATGCCGGTGAAGTTCTTCAGCTCGCCGCGGCGCGCCTTCTTGTAGAGCCCCTTGACGTCGCGCCGCTCCGCTTCCGCGAGCGGCGTATCGATGAACACCTCGAGGAACTCCCCGGGGGCGAACAGCTCGCGCGCCATGCGTCGCTCGGAGCGAAACGGTGAGATGAACGACACGAGCACGATGAGGCCCGCGTCCACCATGAGGCGCGAGACCTCCGCGACGCGCCGGATGTTCTCCACGCGGTCCTGGGCGGTGAACCCCAGGTCCTTGTTGAGCCCGTGGCGCACGTTGTCCCCATCGAGCAGGTACGTGTGCCGTCCCTGCGCGGTGAGGCGCTTCTCGATGAGATTGGCGATCGTGGATTTTCCGGCCCCGGAAAGGCCCGTCAGCCACAGCACGCACGCACGCTGCCCCTTCTGGCGCGCGCGTACCTGCTTGTCCACGTCGAGCGCCTGCCAGTGCACGTTCTGCGAGCGACGCAGTGCGAAGCTGATCAGCCCCGCCCCGACCGTCGCGTTGCTCAGCCGGTCGATGAGGATAAATCCTCCGAGGGTGCGGTTGTCCGCGTACGGCTCGAAGGGAATCGGCCGGTCGAGCTCGAGCTCGCACACCCCGATGTCATTGAGCTCGAGTCGCTCGGCGGGCAGCTCATCGAGCGTATTCACGTTGATCTTGTACTTCACCGGCGCGATCGTGGCCGTCACGGTGCGCGCGCCGGCCTTCATCAGGTAGGCGCGTCCCTGCAGCATCGGCTCCTCGTGCATCCACACGATCGTCGCCTCGAACTGGCTGGCGACCTGCGGGGCGTTGGCGGCTGCGGCGATGACATCGCCGCGACTGACGTCGACCTCGGAGGTCAGGGTCAGCGTGACTGACTGGCCGGCCAGTGCGCGCGGCAGATCTCCGTCGGCGGTCACGATGCGCGCGACCTGGCTCTCGCGGCCCGAGGGCAGCACGCGGATGCGGTCGCCCTGCTGCACACTGCCGCTGGCGATCTGCCCGGCGAAACCGCGGAAGTCCGCGTGCGGGCGGTTCACCCACTGCACCGGCAGACGAAATGCCTTGCCGGTGGTGATGTCAGACACCGGCACCTCCTCCAGGTGACGCATGAGCGTCGGCCCCTGGAACCAGGGCATGTTGGTGCCGCGCTCGATGATGTTGTCGCCGTAGACGGCCGAGAGCGGGATGGCAGTGATCTCGTTAAGACCGATGCGCGCGGCGAAGGCGCTGTAGTCCGTCACGATGGACTCGAAGGTCTCGTGCGCGTAGCCGACCAGGTCCATCTTGTTGACCGCGAGCACCACGCGCGGGATCCCTAGCAGCCGCACCAGGAAGCTGTGGCGACGCGTCTGGGTGAGCACGCCCTTGCGCGCATCGATCAGAATCACGGCCAGATCGGCGGTGGAGGCGCCGGTCACCATGTTGCGCGTGTACTGCTCGTGCCCCGGGGTATCGGCGACGATGAACTTGCGCCGCTCGGTCGAGAAGAACCGGTAGGCGACGTCGATCGTGATCCCCTGCTCGCGCTCGGCAGCCAGGCCGTCAACCAGCAGCGCGAAGTCCAGCTCCCCGCCCCGGGTGCCGACCTTCTTCGAGTCGCGCTCGAGCGCGCTCAGCTGATCCTCGAACACCATCTTCGACTCGTACAGGAGCCGCCCGATCAGGGTCGATTTGCCGTCATCCACCGAGCCGCAGGTGATGAAGCGCAGCAGGCTCTTGTGTTCGTGCGACCTGAGGTAGGCGCCGATATCGGTGGCGATGAGTTCTGACTGGTGCGCCATCAGAAATAGCCCTCCTGCTTCTTCTTCTCCATGGAGGCGGCCGCGTCGTGATCGATGACGCGTCCCTGGCGCTCGGAGGTCTTGGTGAGCAGCATCTCCTGGATGATCGCCGGCAGCGTGTCCGCCTCGCTCTCCACCGCCCCGGTGAGGGGGTAGCAGCCGAGCGTGCGGAAGCGCACCTTCTTGAGCATCGGCTGCTCCCCGGGCTTCAGCGGCATGCGTTCGTCATCCACCATGATGAGACCGCCATCGCGTTCGACCACCGGTCGCACGGCGGCGAAGTACAGCGGCACGATCGGAATGTTCTGCAGGTAGATGTACTGCCAGATATCCAGTTCGGTCCAGTTCGACAGCGGGAACACGCGCAGGCTCTCCCCGGCGTGCTTGCGCGCGTTGTAGAGCGACCACAGCTCCGGGCGCTGCTGCTTGGGATCCCAGCGATGCTGCGCGGAGCGGAAGGAGAAGATGCGCTCCTTGGCGCGGCTCTTCTCCTCATCGCGGCGTGCGCCGCCGAAGGCGGCGTCGAAGCCGTATTTTTCCAGTGCCTGCTTGAGGGCCTGCGTCTTCATGACGTCGGTGTGCACCTGCGAACCGTGCGTGAACGGCCCGATGCCCTGCGCCAGGCCCTCCTGGTTCACGTGCACCAACAGATCCATGCCGAGCTTCCGCGCCATGGTGTCGCGGAACTCGTACATCGCACGGAATTTCCAGGTCGTGTCCACGTGCAGCAGCGGAAACGGCGGCACCGCGGGGAAGAACGCCTTGACCGCCAGGTGCAGCATCACGGCGCTGTCCTTGCCGATCGAGTAGAGCATCACCGGGCGTTCGCACTCGGCGACCACCTCGCGCAGGATGTGGATGCTCTCCGCCTCGAGGCGCTGCAGGTGCGTAAGCGTCGGCAGCGGCAGCGATGCCTGGTTAACAGCCTCAGCCCGCATCAATGCGCGGCTCCCCGCATGCCGTGATTCCCCCGCTTGCGTTGACTTATCAAGTGATAAGTTCTAGTCTCAAACCGTGTCCGCCAAAAGTCAAGCGCGGCTGCCCAAAGCACGGCACGAGGAGTCCGGCCGCGAGGCCATCCTGGATGCCGCCGAACGGCTGTTTGCCGAGCGGGGCATCGATGCCGTGTCGCTGCGTACCATCAACACCGAGGCCGGCTACAGCGTCGCGGCCCTGCACTATCACTTTGCCACGCGCGATGGCCTGATCCAGGCCCTGCTCGAGCGCGCACAGCCGCGGATGTTCGAAGAGCGCGCCCGCATGATTGCAGCCCTCGAGGCGCTTGCCAACCCACCGCTTGAGGCAATCGTGGAGGCGCTGGTCAGGCCTCTCACCGCGGGCATGCCCGAGGACTTCGCGGCGAGCATCGCCAAACTGCGCTTCCTCGTGCGCCTGTCCTTCGATCGGTCGCCCTACCTGGTGCGCACCATCCAGGAGAGCTTCGCGCTGTTTCGACCGCTGCTGCGCCGGGCAGTGCCGCACCTGGACGAGCGCGCCCTCACCTGCCGCTGGCGCTTCGCCGCGGACCTCGCACAGCACGCCCTCGCGAATGCCCTGGGGGCGCACGTGGACGCGCCCATCCGCACGGCCCCAAAACGTGCAGAGTTCCAGGAGTTCACCCAGGAACTCATCGCGTTCATCAGCGGCGGCCTGCGCGCCTGAACACGCTTCAGCGCGGCATCGGCACGCTTCTTCGCAACCCGCTCCGCGCGCGCACCCCCGTGCCGCCGCCGGCGGCGTAGCATCTGCGGGCCTGACACGCATCGAGGAGATCACGCTTGATCCTGCGCCAAATGCCCACGCTCGAGCATGCTGCCTTCCGGCGCTGGTTCTACCAGCGCTGGGGGCGCGAAAACTGCGTGGTCACCGCGCGCACCCGTCGCGCCGAATACCCCCTGTTCGAGCAGCGCCTCTCGGTGAAAGCCGCCTGGGGAGGCACGGAGAGCTACTTTGTCGACGGACGCCGCGTTGCCGTTGATGACGCACATTACCTGATCCTCAACGAGGCACGCAGCTACGCAAGCTCACTCCAGGCCCGCGAGCCGGTGACCTCATTTGCCATCTTCTTCCGCCCGGGCATCGCTGCGGAGGTCGCGCGCTGTCAGGCGCTGCCCGCCGACGCGCTGCTGGCCGACCCTGACGGTCATGGCACGATCGAGTTCTCTGAACATCTGCGGCCCCATGACCGCCTGGTAACGCCGGTGCTGCGCTTCATCTACCGGCACACGGCGCTTGGACTGGCAGACGAGGCATGGCTCGAGGACCAGAGCTACTTTCTCATGGGCCGCATGCTCGCAGCGCATCGCAACGACCGCGCAGCGGCTCAGTTACTGCCCGTGCGTCGTGCCAGCACGCGCCGGGAGCTGTTTCGGCGAATCGGGCTCGCGGTGAACTTCATCCACACGCAGTATGACCGGCCGATCGGCCTCGCCGAGATCGCGGCAGCCGCGTTCCTGTCGCCGTATCACTGCCTGCGTCTGTTCAAGACGCTGCACGCAGTGACGCCGGTCGAGTACCTCAATCGGCAGCGCGTACGCATGGCCGAGCGACTGCTGCGTGAGACCCGACTGGGCGTCGATGAGGTCGCGGCGCGCGTCGGCTACGGGTGCCGCGTGACGCTGTACCGGCAGCTCAGGCGCCTGCGCGGAGAAGCGCCGGGCGCCCTGCAGACTGTGCCGCGGCGAACTCCGCCCGGTCCCGCTGAGCCTTAATGCGCCACCGGCGTAGTCGGCAGCGCCGAGACCACGAATACGCGTCCTGAGTGATGCCCGTGGACCGCGCTCCACGCCGCGCTGAGCAGCAGATCCGCGCCCCCGTCCCCGTCGATGTCTCCCAGACCCACCGCATCAAAACCCAGCGTGTCGCCCGGAACGCGATCGGTGAAACGCCGCAATAGCCGTCCGTCACGGCCGGAATACAGATAGACGCGCCCCCCGGAGACGGCGGCACCACCGTATTGCCAGGCGCCGATAATGAGGTCAGCGCGTCCGTCGCCATCAACGTCACCGCTCACCGATGCGCTGGTGCCAAAGCCATCGCCGGCATTCTCACCGGTGAGCACCAGCAGCCGCGCGCCGGTGCGCCCTGAGTGCACGTAGATGCGCCCGCTCGACAGTCCGTGGGCCGCGTTGGACCAGTCGGAGGCGTAGATATCGCTCACGCCGTCACCGTCGAGGTCCCCGGGCACCGAGACGAACATCAGCCCGAGGGCGTTGCCGGTCTCATCGGCCTCGATGGTGAACTTCAGCGCATAGGCCGGTCCGGCGTAGACGTACACGCGTCCGTGCCGCGCGGGCCCGGCGCGCGGGGCGCCCACGATCAGATAGCGCTGGGAACCTGTGGAGAAGCCCGCCACCGTACTACCAAACTGATCCCCCGGACGTTCCCCGGTGAGGGTCCGCAGCCGCGCGCCCGTGCGCCCCGAGTACACGTAGGCATGGCCGGCGGTCTTCGACTCCCCCTCCCTGCCCGGACTGCCCACGATGACGTCCGCGCAGCCATCGCCGTCCACGTCGCCGGCCCCGGCGCTGTGGCTGCCGAACATCTCATCGGGGCTCTCGGCGTGAAATTCCTGCAGCACGCGTCCGTCCCGCCCGGAGAAGATGCGCGCGATACCACGGCCGGCCGGGCCGCTCGCGATGACATCCGGGATACCATCCTGATTGGTGTCGCCGGCCGCCTCGAGACCGGTGCCAAGCTCATCCCCGGCCGCACCGTCGGCGCTCCACAGCCGCCGACCACTGCGGCCCGAGTAGACATAAATGCGCCCCGCATGCGCGCCGCCGGCACCGTGCGTGGGTGCCGAGATCACGACGTCGCTGACCCCGTCACCATCGACGTCACCGACATTGCGGGCGATCCAGCCAAACTGGTCGTTGGCGGCTTCGCCGCGCCACTCGTGGATGATCCTGACCGGCTCGACGAAGGGCGGCTCGAAATCCGCAGCGCGGGGCAGTAGCGCCACAAAGCGCGGGTCGCGGTTGACGGGCGTGAGGTTCGGGTCCTCGGTGATCTGCGACATGTCGAAGCGGTGCGTGGCCTGGGCACGCCCGAGCCAGTACCAGGCTTGCGCCCAGTTCTTCGCCCCGGCGTACGCGGAGCCGAGGCCATAGAGGGCCTGCGGTGAATCCGCCTCGAGCGCCAGCGCTTGCCGGTATGCGCTGATCGCACGCTGGTTGTCGTGCAGTTGCTGGTAGGCACTGCCGAGCAGGCGCCACAGGCGCGCCGGCGCGCCCGGCTGGCGCGTGAGGGCCTCGAGCAGCCGGGCCGCGGTGGTTGCGTCTCCGGACTGCAGTGCACGGGCAGCCGCTTCAGGAGACGAAGGTGCCGTAGCGCCCGCGGGCGCTGCGGTCACCGATGACTGTGCGTGGGGAGCGACGACGGCGAGCACGCCGATGAGGGCCGCGGCCCATGTAAGGCGCCGCGGGCGCCGCAGTCGCGCCGCCCGTAATCCCGGATCTCCCCGTGGCTCGAGATCTGCCAGCTTCATCGCCGCGCATACTAGGCGATCGGCGGCTTAAAGCTGGTTGCAAATCTTGCTCGCTTGGTGTCGTGCAGACGCCACGACGCAGCATTAGCCCTCACTCCGGGAAATTCATCTTGCGCAGCAGGGCCTGATAGCGCGCCTCTCCACGCACGTTTCGCAGCAGCGCCCCCACCTTGAGGTCTTCGAGCCCGCCGTCGCGTTGTTCATAAGCACGCTCGAGCCACTCGAGCGCACGCTCGTGATCGTTTCGCCACGCGAAGACCATTCCGATTTGGTACGCACCACTACTTGCTATCGTATCGATAAGGCGCTGCACCAAGTCGTCGGCTGCCGCCCGGTTACCCAACGCATGCTCGGCCATCGCCAAGCCCGTCAACCGCAGGAACTCGAGATCGACCGTGCGGTAAGTCTCCAAGGCTGCTGCGGCGTGGCCTTCGAGCAGTTCAATATCCCCCAGGTGCGACAACAGGAAAGGGTCTTCGGGCTCAATCTCCAGCCCACGTTTGACGGCCGTGCGTGCCGCCGGATAGTCACCCGCGGCCGTATTGATCGAGGCAAGATAGCCCCACACGGTTGCGTTAAGCGGGTCGAGCTCGAGTGCCACTCGGGCACAGGCCATCGCTTCGGGGATGCGCCCCACATCCTGAAGGAGATTGGCAAGCCTGCCTCGGGCCACGCTATCCGTAGGATCGAGCTCCACCGCTTTCCTAAGATCGGCCTCGGCGCCGAGCCAATCCCACTTGAGAACGGTGCGCAACCAGCCGCGTGCGGAATATCCTTCGGCGCGCGCAGGCGCAAGTTCTACCGCCTTATCCGCGCTCGCTTCCGCCTGGTTGCGTCCGCGCTCATCCCCAATCACGTCCGACAGGTACACCTGCGCGATGACGAGCTCCGCGTAGGCTGCAGCGTAGGTCGGATCAAGCTTGATCGCCTCGGAGTAGGCTGCCACGGCGCGCTTCAGGTCGTCCATGCGACGACGATTCATGAACTGTCGCCCGAGCAGAAACTCGTTGTAGGCGGCCACGCTGCTGGTGCCACGTGAACCCTCGAGCGATGGCTGCGTTGCAAGGCGCAGCTTCAGGGCGCCCACGACCGCCTCGGCGATCTCATCCTGGAGGCGAAAGACATCCTTGAGTTCGCGGTCGTAGGATTCGGACCACACCTGCTCGCCCGTATCGGTGCGCACAAGTTGCGTCGTAACACGCAACCGATCTCCCGCCTTGCGAACGCTGCCCTCGAGCACGTGGGAAACCTTCAGGCGGGCCGCGATCGTCGGTATGTCATCGGATTTTCCCTTGAAGGAGAACGAGGACGTGCGCGCAATCACGTGCAGCCCCGGCGCCTTTGCGAGCAGATCGATGAGCTCCTCGGCCATACCATCCGCGAAATATTCCTGATCTTTCTTCTCGCTCATGTCCATGAACGGAAGAACGGCGATGGAGTTTCTCACGACACCGGGTGTGGCAGGATTCGCAGCAGATGTTCGATCGATCCGCTTCGACACCCATAATGCATCCAGCGCGAAATAGCCAAGACCGAGAACCGCCACAACACCCAGCGTGAGCAGCGCACGCTTCATCCGTTGCCTCGCTGGCAGTGCAGCCGGTGAACGCTGTGCGTTGTTCGCCTGCGGCGTCACGTCCACGCCCGGTACGCCGGATGGCTCGTCGCCCGCTGCCAAAGTGCGCCGCACGGCATCGGTCAGTCTGGATAGCGAGCGCTCGATGCCGCCATTGCTCGCGTCGAGCCACTGCGAGGTATTCAGGAAGTACTCGAGCGCGGCCGGCAGGGGTGCAGGATCGATGCGCAGTGAGATCACGGGGTGGCGTTTCGAAACGGCGCGTTCCACCTCGCGCAGCACGTGCGGCGAGCCGCTCGCGTTCCGTGAAAGGACGAGCACGGCAATTTGCGCGGCATCGAGCGCATGCACGATCGAGTCGGCGTAGAACTCACCCGGGACCACGTCCCGCGGCGCGATCCAGCAGCGTACACCGCTTTTTTCCAGGGTTGCCACCACGGCATCGGCGACCTCGCCGTCCTGCGAGGCGTAGCTGACGAACACGGGGGCTGCCGACCCGTGCCCCTGCTCCACCGCTGCGCCCTCGGGCATTTTGGCTACCCCCTGAACCCCGTCAGGATGGTCGCGGATGCCCTAAGGCTTGGCAACCACAGCCGGCTCCCCCAGCATGCTCGCCCAGCCAGTTCCGGTGATCGCCGGTGTTAGCTCTTCGGGAGCCGGCGTTCGAGCAGCGCCTGCGCGGCGCTATAGGGGTCTAGCTGTTGCGCGCGTACCTGCTGCAACAGGTCCTCCGCGCCCTGCATGAGCCGTGGCAGCGCGCCTGCGCGGGTGAGACGCAGGAACTGCTGTTCGCTGCGCCGGGCGCTCTGGCGCGCAAACTCGCCCTGCGCCTCCAGCCACGCACGGTGCGCACCGAGGGCTCTCAGCAGCGCCTCGGCCCCCTCCCCGCGGGTCGCCACGGCTGTCAGGAGCGGGGTTTCCCAGCCCGCAGCGGCCCGTGCGCCGCTGCGCAGGTGCAACAGCATCTCCAGATGCCGCCGCGTCTGCTCGAAACCCTCGCGATCGGCCTTGTTGATCACCAGGATGTCGCCCGCCTCCATAAGACCGGCCTTGATCGCCTGCACCTCGTCCCCGAGCCCGGGCACCGCGACGATGACGGTCGAGTGCGCCAGGGCGACCACGTCGATCTCCTCCTGGCCGACCCCCACGGTTTCGACCAGGATGAGCTCGAACCCCATGGCATCGAGCACGGCACAGGCATCGTAGGTCGCGCGCGACAGCCCCCCGCTTTCTCCCCGCGTCCCCATGGAACGGATGAAGACCCCGGGATCGACTGCATGGCGGCCCATGCGCAGGCGATCGCCCAGGAGTGCGCCGCCGGTGAAGGGGCTGGTCGGGTCCACCGCCAGCACCCCGACCCTGCGACCCGCGCGGCGCGCCTCGGTCACCATCAGATCCACGAGCGTGGACTTGCCCGCCCCGGGCGGCCCGGTGATCCCCACGATGTGCGCGCGCCCGGTTGCGGGAAATATCCTCTGCAGGACCTCACGCCCGCGCGGATCGCCGTCGTCCAGCCAGCGAATGGCACGGGCGCCGGCGGCAACGCTTCCGGCGAGCAGCTCCGCGGCCACATCCATCAGGGGTGCGCCGCTTCGGCGGCCAGCCGCTGCACCCACCAGTCGCGCAGGTAGGCGACGATCTCGCGCGTATCGGTTCCCATGGTGAAGATGCGCGCGTACCCGGCCTCCTGCA
>DATIXW010000067.1:0-3539 GCA_035518135.1 Steroidobacteraceae bacterium | reverse complement strand
TGATCGACTCGCGCACCCTGAGCGTCGTCGCCGTATGGCCGATCAGCGGCTGCGAGGAGCCCTCCGGCCTGGCACTGAACGCGGCCGGCAAGCAGCTCTACGCCGCGTGCGCCAACCACGTGATGGCGGTGGTGGACGCCGCCTCAGGCCGCGTCGTGGGGACGGCTCCGATCGGCGGTGGCGCCGACGGCGCCGGCTACGATCCCGGGGCACGCCTGGCGTTTGCCTCCTGCGGGGAGGGCGTGCTGATGGCGATCACCCAGGAGCCTTCCGGGGTGCCCAGGGTGGCGCAATCGCTGCCGACGCAACCGGGTGCGCGCACGATGGCCCTCGATGAGCGCACGCATCGGATCTTCCTCGTGACCTCGGACTTCGGCGACGCACCGGTACCGACCCCCGAGCATCCGCATCCGCGCAGGTCGATCGTGCCGGGAACGTTCCGGCTGCTGGTGGTGGGACGATTCGCGGAGAAGATCACGAACAGCGCAGAGGGAAGAAATCCATGATGGTAAGTTTCTGGCGCAGTGTCGCCACCGTGTCCGTGGTGCTCGCGACGACGGCAGTTCATGCGGACGCGGCCAGCCAGGAGGCGTCGAACCGGCTCGCGCGCGAGATCTACGCGCAGCTCATCGAGATCAATACGACGGATTCAGTCGGCAATGTCACGACCGCCGCCGAGGCAATGGCCAAGCGCTTCCGCGCGGCCGGCTTTCCGGCCGCGGACGTGCAGCTGCTGGGGCCGCGCGAGAACAAGAAGAACCTGGTGGTGCGCCTGCGCGGCAGCGGAGCGCACAAGCCCGTGCTGCTGCTCGGACACCTGGATGTCGTCGAGGCCCCCCGTGAGGACTGGGCGACCGACCCGTTCAGGCTCGTGGAGAAGGACGGCTACTTCTATGGGCGCGGCACGATCGACATGAAGAATGGTGACGCCATCATGGTGGCGACGCTCTTGCAGATGAAGCAGGAGGGTTATCAACCATCGCGCGACCTCATCCTGGCGCTCACCGCCGATGAGGAGGCCGGGACGGCCAACGGCGTGCAGTGGCTGTTCAGGAACCACCCGGAGCTGGTCGCGGCGGAGTTCGCGATCAACCTCGATGACTGGTCGATCCCGATGGTGAACGGCAAGGCGCTGGTGCTCAACCTGGACGCGACGGAGAAGCTCTATGCCGACTATCAGCTCGCGGTCACCAATCCCGGCGGTCACAGTTCCGAACCGGTCGCCGATAACGCCATTTACACCCTGACGACGGGGCTGAATCGGTTCGCCGCTTACGAGTTTCCGTTCGAACTGAACGCCGTGACGCGCGCCTATTACCAACGTCGCGCCACCGTCGAAACCGGGCAGCGGGCCGCCGACATGCGCGCGGTGCTCGAGGAATCTCCCGATCCGCAGGCGATCCGGCGACTGACGCAGAACGCGCAGGACCGCTGGATTACGCACACGACCTGCATTCCCACCCGCCTGGCGGCGGGGCACGCCAACAACGCGCTGCCGCAGCGCGCCGAGGCGGTGATCAACTGCCGCATCCTTCCCGGGCATTCCCCCGAAGAGGTGCGCCAGCAGCTCATCACGGCGCTCGCCAATCCCCAGATCCAGGTGCGCTACATCGCCGCCGACGGCAAGGTCCTGCCCACGGCACCGGCGGCCGGCGCGCTGCCGCCCGCGCGCGTGCTGCCCGAAGTGCTCGACCCGCTGCAGAAGATCGCGCAGCAGATATGGCCGCAGATTGCCGTCATACCATTCATGGCGATCGGCGCCTCGGACGCGGTGTACGCGATGGCCGGAGGCGTACCCACGTACACCTTCGGGGCGGTCACCTACAACCCGGACGATGCCCGGGCGCACGGTCGCGACGAGCGCCTTGCGGTCGATGCGTTCTACAAGGAGAACGAACTGGTGAATCGTTACCTGCGGGCGATCACCGCGCACTGAGCTCGCGGCACTCCCCCGCCCGGCGAACCCCGAGATCTCACTTCAGGATCGTACTCATGAGGCTAGGTAACTTGACGGTGTGCGCGGCCCTCGCGCTCGGCGCCTGGGCTGCGGGGAACGCCGCCGCGGGGGATTCTGCGGCCGACACGGCGTCGAACCGCCTCGCACGCGAGATCTTCAGGGAACTCACCGAGATCAACACATCGGACTCCCTCGGCAGCGTCACCGCCGCCTCCGAAGCGATGGCGCGGCGCTTCCGCAATGCCGGATTTCCCGCCGCAGATGTGGTCATCGCCGGCGGCCCGAACGAGAAGAAGAAGAACCTGGTCGTGCGGGTCCACGGCTCCGGGCAGCACAAGCCCGTGCTGCTGCTCGGCCATCTCGATGTGGTCGAGGCGCGTCGGGAAGACTGGACCACCGATCCCTACAGGTTCGTCGAGAGGGACGGCTATTTCTACGGCCGCGGCGCCTCTGACACCAAGGAAAACGATGCGATCATGGTGGCCGCGCTCCTGCGCATGAAGCAGGAGGGCTTCAGGCCCGACCGCGACATCATCCTGGCGCTGACCGCGGACGAGGAGGGCGGCTGCTGCAACGGGGTTGACTGGCTGCTCAAGAACCGCCGCGAACTCATCGATGCGGACTTCGTGATCAATACCGACGGCTGGTCGGTTCGCTCGGAGAAGGGCGTGCCGATCATGTTCGAGCTCGGAGCCACCGAGAAGCTCTACGGTGACTACTACCTGTCGGTCATCAACCGCGGCGGCCACAGCTCCGAGCCGCGCGCGGACAATGCCATCTACGAACTTTCGCAGGCGCTGCTGAACCTCTCCAAGTACCAGTTTCCCTTCGAGCTGAACAACGTCTCCCGGCCTTACTTCGAGCGCCTGGCGGCCCTGGCCGCGCCGCAGCGCGCGGCAGACATCCGCGGCATCCTGCAGACCCCGCCCGATGCCGCCGCGGTTGCACGGCTGTCGCGCGAACCCAGCGACAATGCCGTCATGCGCACCAATTGCGTCGCCACTATGCTCGGGGGCGGCCATGCACCCAATGCCCTGCCGCAGGCCGCCCACGCCATCGTGAACTGCCGCATCCTGCCGGGGCACTCCCTGCAGGAGGTACGCGAGCAGCTGATCAAGGTCATCAACGATCCGCAGGTCTCGGTGCGCTTCGTCACCTACGCGGGCAAGGTCACCGAGCAGGATCCCGGCTACAGGAGCTTTGCGCCGCCGCCGCTCAGGCCCGAGGTCCTCGAACCCCTCGACCGCATCGTGGCGTCCCTGTGGCCGCACATCCCGGTGTTCCCGTCCATGTCCGCCGGTGCCTCCGATGCCATCTACACCAACGCGGCCGGCATGCCGACCTACGGCATCAGCGGGATTGCGATCGACGTCGATGATGTGCGCGCACACGGGCGCGATGAGCGCGTCGGCGTTGCCGCGTTCTACACGGGGAACACGTTCTTCTATCGCTACCTCAAGGCGATCGCCTCGCCGTAGCGGGGCCGCTTCGTGCAGCGGCCTCCGCGGGCACCTCCTCAGGAGGTACGCCGCGAGATCGCCAGAGCGGCGATGAGCACGATGGCGATGTTGAGCACCCACCA
>DATIXW010000066.1:0-6621 GCA_035518135.1 Steroidobacteraceae bacterium | reverse complement strand
CTGGTGGGGCTGCGCACCGTCCCGCCGGTGGTGCTGGAAGCCGCCAGCGGCATGGGCATGAGTCCCCGGCAGCGGCTGTGGTCGGTGGAGCTGCCGATCGCCATGCCCTTGATCCTGGAGGGGGTACGGGTATCGCTGGTCATCAACGTCGGGACGGCGACCATCGGCTCCACGGTGGCGGCCAAGGGACTGGGCGAGGTAATCATTGCTGGACTGTTGTCCAACAACGACGCCTTCATCCTGCAGGGGGGGCTGCTGACGGGGCTCATGGCCATCCTGCTCTACGATGGCCTGGCGGCGTTGGAGCGGCGCGTCATACCTGAGGTTGCCCGCTCGCCCGGGTGAAAACCGCGCACGCCGGGGTGGTTTGTACGGATGGGCCCGGGCTTGCCGAGCTTGCAGACTTTGAACCGCGACGTAGATCAATTTCCGCTGCCTTTCGGCATGCGAAAAACGTGATAACGTAAGTCCATGAGTGATGTCATGCCGCCGAATCGTTCCCTGCCGGGCGATGCGGTACTGACGGAGTCCGAAGTCGCCAAGCGCAGCGAGGCACCTCTCGCACCCGAGCGTCTCGTTCCTCTGTACCCACCGGCTGCCGAGGGCACCGCTAGCGCCTTGCGCAGCGCGCGTCGCGCCGTGGAGGTGCCGACGCTCGTTCTGATCCTCGCAACTTATGGCTCCTGGCTGACAGCCACTGCCCAGTACGGCCGCTGGCCGCTGTGGCTGGTCGCAGCGCTCACCGCCGTGATCCTCACGCTGCACGGATCGGTCCAGCACGAGATCGTCCACCGGCATCCCACGCGCTGGAACGGGGTGAACCGGCTCTTCGGCATCGTGCCGCTCACCCTGTGGCTGCCGTACGAGCGCTACCGCCACACCCATCTGCTGCATCACATCGATGCCCGACTGACCGATCCGCTCGATGACCCGGAGTCGTTCTACTGGCGGCCCGAGGACGCGGTGCGTCTGCATCCCGTGAGCCGCAGGCTGCTGCAGGCCCAGCAGACCCTGGCCGGACGCATGCTGATCGGCGCGTTCTGGCAGATCGGCGCATTCTGGATCCGGGAGTTCGGTGCCCTGCGCCGCAACGAGGACGGCGTGCGCGCAGCGTGGCTGGAGCACCTGCTGTGGTGTGTGCCCGTGGTGCTGTGGGTGCAGTTCATCTGCGGCATCCCGCTGTGGCTGTACTTCCTCGCGATGGTGATCCCGGCCAACGGCATCCTGTTGATCCGTTCGTTCGCCGAGCATCGCGCGCGCGCCGAAGTGCGCGAGCGCATCGCGATCGTGGAGAGCTCCTGGCTGCTCGGGCCTCTGTTCCTGTTCAACAACCTGCACGCCCTGCATCACGAGGCGCCGGGCATCCCCTGGTACGAGTACAACGCCCGCTACCGGCAGATTCGCGAGCGCTTGATCGCCGAGAATGGCGGCCTCGTCTATCGCACTTACTTCGCTGTGGCGCGCCGCTACCTCTTCCGCACCCACGATGCGCTGGAGCACCCCACCGGGCGCGTGCCCACGGGGCCGGTGTAGGCCGCACAGCGTCCTGCCGTGAGCTGGCGCTATCGGCTGGGCGCCGCTGCACTCGCGCTGATTCTCCTCTTACCGCTGCGCGTGCATCACGACGAGTGGCCCTGGGAGCTCGTGCAGCTCGCCGGGCTGCTCGCGGCCGTATGTTGTCTCATCCTCACGGGGGCGCCGCTGCGGCCACGAGTCGCACAGCCCGCCACCATCCTGACGCCCGCACGGCACCGATGGATTGCCTGGCTCACCGTGGCGCTCGCTACGCTGCACATTGCCGGCGCCGTGCTGGCCGACCCGGTGGCGGTCGAGTATCTCAGGCCCTCGGCACCTGTCTATCCGCTCGCCGGCATGGCGTGTGCCCTGCTGCTCCTGCTCGTCTCGGTCAGCGCCGGCGGCAACGTGCGGCGATGGTTGTGGCGCAATACCGGCGCGTTCCAGTTCGCGCACGTCGGCGCCGCCGCCGTCATCGTGGTGATGCTCACAGTGCACGTCATCGCGAGCAACCGTTACACGGGCGGTTGGGCCCGATGGCTGTGGGCCGCCGCCGCCGCGGCTTGCCTGGCCTCGATCCTGCAACCCCGGGCGAGATCGACGAGCGGCTTCGGCGGGAACGCGCTCGGGACGGCGGCGGTGGTCGGCGTCGCGATTGCGGGCGTGCTGCTGCTCGCGGCTCTGAGCGATGGACTGCGAGCACGGGAAATGCTCACGACAGTGTTGCCCGCTCACCAGCCTCCGCCCCTTACATTCCCGCACGAGCGCCATGTCGCAATCAACTGCATCGCATGTCATCACAATTTCGTGGATCGCACCGGCCGCGACAGCTGCATCCCGTGTCACAGAAGCGCTCGGATCGACCTGCAGCTGAGCGCCGAAGCCCGCTTCCACAGCTTGTGCATGGGCTGCCACCGCGATCCGTCGAACCCACCCGTCCCGCGCCCGCGCGGTGAGATCGACTTCCAGGTGTACACCGGCCGGGTGCGGCCCGCGGATCACGGACCCGTCTCACGCTGCGGGGACTGTCACCGGTACGGTCCGTACCCGGCCCGGCGAGACTCTCAAGCCGGCTCGGGGTAGCCCGCCGCCCTCGCCTGCCGGTCCCACTCGAGGAGCGGCGCGTAGCGCTCGCCATTCGCTTCACTGAAGCGCTCGAGCAGGAGCTCCTCGCCGAACGGCGCGAACCACGGCCGTCCGGCCGCTGCCAGGAACGCCCCGCGCAGCGCCTGCACCATGGACGCCGGCGCACCCGCCGCCGCAACGAGCGGCGGGATCGGCGCGGTCGCCGTCGCACCGAGCACCCGGATTCCTGCGGTGAGCTCGGGCGCGTGCCGCGCGATGAGCAGATGCCAGTAGGCATCGAGCGGGCCGACATCGATCGCACCCTCGCGCACGGCATCGAGCACGGCCCGTGCGGTGATCAGCTCGCGGCGCATCTGCCCGTAGAGCCGCGGGCGCTGCGCCTGGCGATAGCCGAGCAGGTGATGCCGCCAGGCATTGAAGCCGGAGTGCGAGTGCGCGACCGTCCAGCCCGAGCGCGCGCCGAAGGTATCCTCGAGGCGCTGATACGGGGCATCCGCGCGCACGATCAGGTCGGTGCGGAAAAGCGGCCGACCGGCCGCCCAGGGCGCGCGCGGCACCGGCGCGGCGATCACCTGAACGGGCGCGAGCCCGAGTGCGATCGGGAAGCCGCACATGAATGCAGCTCCCAGATCGCGCCGCGACCACAGCGCCTCGAGCGGCTGGGGGGCGGGATAGCTCACGTACTCGAGCGGCACGCCGGCATCGCGCGTCACATGCCCGAGCAGCGCGCGCCAGAGCGCCTCCACCGCCGGGGTGACCGCGTACATGCGGGCGTTCATCACCCAGCCGCCCATGCGCTGCTACGCGTTGAGCTCGGCGCTGCGCCGGCGCACGTAGTCGCCGACCGCCTCGCGCACCGCCGGATCCAGCGGCGGCGGGGCGTACTCGGCGAGCAGCTTCTTCCACAACGTGGTTGCCCGCTCGGTGGCGTTGCGCGCGCCCGCCTCCGTCCAGTTCTCGAAGTTCGACCAGTCCGAGAGCAGCGGCCGGTAGAACGCGGACTCATAGCGCGCGAGCGTGTGCGACTCACCGAAGAAGTGACCACCGGCGGCGACGCCCTTGATGGCCTCCACCGCGAGATCATCGTCGCTGAAGCTGACGGGCCTGAGGATGTGCGCCCAGTTGCGCAGCAGCTCCGCGTCCACCACGATCTTCTCGAGCGAGGCCGACAGTCCGCCCTCGAGCCAGCCGGCCGCGTGCTGCACCAGATGGCTGTGGCTCAGGACCGCCGCCTGCAGCGAGAAGGCAGTCTCGTAGGTGGACTGCGCATCCACCACGGGCGAGGCGTTCACCGCGCTGGTGCGCACGGGAAGCTTCAGGCGGCGGCCGAGCTGCGCCCCGGCGATCACCGCGTGCACGTACTCGGGAGTGCCGAACGCGGGCGAGCCCGTGCGCATGTCCACGTTGGAGGTGAAGCCGCCGAGCACGCACGGCGTACCCGGCCGCACCAGCTGACAGAGCGCCACGATACCGAGTGCCTCGGCGGTCTGCTGCACCAGCGCGCCGGCGAGCGTGACGGGCGCCATGGCGCCCATCAGCGTGAACGGCGTGATCACCACGCATTGCCCGTGCTCGGCCATGATCAGGATGTTGTCCAGGATCTCCTCGTCGACCCGCCGCGGGGAGTTGACGTTGGTGACGGTCAAGAGCGTGGGCCGCTGGGCCAGCGCCTCGATGCTGCAGCCGTGCTCGATCGCCGACAGCGCAATCGCATCGCGCGCCTGCACCCCACCGATGCCGCGGGCCGCCCACACGATGTCCGCACACTCGATGTGCGCCTGATAGGTGGCGAGGTGGCGCACCGGTACCGGCACATCGACCGGCTCCACCACGATGCCGCCCTGCCAGTGCACCACGCCCAGCATGTGGATCAGGCGCAGGATGTTGCGGAAGGACTCGATGTCGCCGTAACGCCGGCCGTGTTCGCGATCGCTGATGTGGGGGGCTCCGGTCACGGGGCCGAAGTTCACCACGTGGTCACCTACGTGCAGGTGCCGCTCGGGGTTGCGGGCGTGGAGCACGAAGCGCTCGGGGGCGCGTGCGAGCTGGGCTTCGACGAGCTCCCGCCCGAGGCGCGCGATCTGCGTCTCCTCGTCCACGAGCGCGCCGGCGCGGCGGTACACCTCGCGGGCAGCGGCAGAGCGGATCTCGAGTCCGGCCTCCTCGAGTACCCGGAACGCGGCGAGCAGAATCCGCTCCACCTGTTCGGCGGTCAGGATCTCGAGCGGTGGCCAGGGATTCACCAGCCGCGGAAGCGGCGCGAGGGAGGGACCGGTGGAACGCGGCGCGCGACCGCGCTCGCGCCGCCGCGGCGATGAGGGGGTCTCGCTCATGGCTGGAAGTCTATACTTGCGGCAATCGCCCTGTCAGGTCTTCACCTCCCATGAGCACTCGTCCATGGCTCCGCTTGCTCGCGTGCCTCGCTCTGCCCGGGTCGCTTGCGTTGCTTGCTCCGCACGCCGCGACCGCGGCGCCGCGCTCCTTTACGCTCTCGCAGGTACTGGAGTTTCCGTACGCGAGCGAGCTCACCGCCGCCGAGCACGGCGATGTCATCGCCTGGGTACGGATCGTCCACGGCGTGCGCAACATCTGGCTGGCCCGCGCACCGGGGTTCGCGCCGCTGCAGCTCACCCGCTACGCCGAGGACGACGGGCAGGAGCTCACGCATCTGACCTTCTCGCCCGACGGCCGCACGCTGGTGTACGTGCGCGGCGGGGATCACGATGCCAACTGGCCGGCCGAGGGCCATCTGCAGCCCGACCCGACCTCCTCACCCGAGCAGCCCGTGATGACCATCTGGAGCGTGCCGGTCACGGGCGGCACGCCGCGCAAGCTCGCGCCGGGGGATGCGCCGGCGATCTCCGCGCGCGACACGCTGGCCTACATCAGGGACGATCAGATCTGGAGCGTGCCGCTGGCGGGCGGCAAACCCGAGCGGCTGCTGTTCGATCGCGGCAAGGATTCGGATCTGCACTGGTCGCCCGATGGCCGGCGCCTCGCCTTCGTGTCCGCACGCGGGGATCACGCGCTGATCGGCGTATTCACCCCGAGCGCACAGCCCAACTCGAACCCGCAACCGATACTGTATCTGGCGCCTTCCACCGGTTTGGATTCGTCCCCGCGCTGGTCCTTCGATGGCGCGCGCATCGCCTTCGTGCGCCGTCCCGGCGCCGGCGGACCGCCTGAGCCGCTGTTGCATCAGATCCCCCATCCCTGGGCCATCTGGGTCGCCAGCGCAACCGACGGCAGCGGGCATGCGCTGTGGCACAGCCCGGAGACGCTCGCCGGCTCCTACCCCGAAGTGGAGGGCGAGGCGAATCTGTACTGGGCCGCCGATGATCGCCTGGTGTTCGTGGCGTATCTCGACGACTGGCCGCACCTGTACTCGCTGCCTCTCTCCGGCGGGTCACCGCTCCTCCTCACCCCCGGCGCCTACATGGTGGAGCACGTAGCCCAGAGCCGCGATCACCGTTACATGATCTTCGACGCCAACACCGGGGGTCATGCCGGCGATGCGGATCGCCGCCATCTGTTCCGCGTGCCGGTCGATCAGCCGCACCCGGTACCGCTCACCTCCGGCGACGGGCTCGAGTGGACACCCGTGGCCGCCGCGCCCGAGCGCGTCGCGTTCGTGTCCGCAACGGCCGCGCGCCCGCCCGCCGTGTCCGTCGTGGGGCTGGATGGCACCGAGCGGCGCGAGCTCCCTGCCGGTGCCCTGGCCGCGGATTTCCCGCTCTCGCAGCTCGTGACGCCGAGGTCCGTGAGCTTCCAGGCGCAGGACGGCACGACGGCGCACGGACAGCTGTTCGATGCGGGAGCAGCGGGAGCGCCCCGGCCGGCGGTCATCTTCGTGCACGGCGGGCCACCGCGGCAGATGCTGCTCGGCTGGCACTACATGCGCTATTACAGCAATGCGTACGCGGTCAATCAGTATCTGGCGGCGCACGGCTTCGTGGTGCTGTCGGTGAACTACCGCCTCGGCATCGGCTACGGCCGCGCCTTTCACCAGCCCGAGCATGC
>DATIXW010000065.1:0-13633 GCA_035518135.1 Steroidobacteraceae bacterium | reverse complement strand
TCGGGCTGTTCTACCTCGCCGGCCTCGCCCTCGCCTTCACCCCCTGCGTGCTGCCGATGGTGCCGATACTCTCCGGGATCATCTTCGGCGGCGGGCACCCGATCACCACCGCGCGCGCCTTCACCCTCTCGCTCACCTATGTGCTCGGGATGGCCGTGACCTACACCGCCGCCGGCATCGCCTGCGCGGCCGCAGGCAAGCAGGTGCAGGCGCTCTTCCAGCAGTGGTGGGTGCTCGCGCTGTTCGCCGCGCTGTTCATAGCGCTCGCGCTGTCGATGTTCGGCCTGTTCACGCTGCAGATGCCGGTGGTGCTGCAGACGCGGCTCGCCAACATCAGCAACCGCCAGTCCGCCGGCAGCTACGGCGGGGTGGCCGTCATGGGGGCGCTGTCGGCGCTCATCGTGACCACCTGTGTGGGTCCGGCGCTGGTCGGGGCGCTGCTGTTCATCAGCCAGACCGGTCAGATGGTGCGCGGCGGTGCGGCGCTGTTCGCCATGAGCATCGGCATGGGGACGCCGCTGCTGCTCGTGGGCGCCTCGGCGGGCAAGTTCCTGCCGAAGGCGGGCCCGTGGATGGACCTGGTGAAGAAGGTCTTCGGCGTCATGATGCTCGCGGTCGCGGTGTGGATGCTCGCGCGCGTGGTGCCCGAGCGGCTCACGCTCATCCTGTGGGCCGTGCCGGCGCTGGTCTTGGCGTGGCTGCTGTGGAGCGAGCTGCGCTCGCGCACCCCCATCGCCTGGGGCCTGAAGAGCCTCGGGGCGCTCGCCGCTGTGTACGGCGTGACGCTGCTTGCCGGAGCTGCCCTCGGGGCGAGCGATCCGCTCGCCCCGCTGCCGCTGTTTGCCTCGAAGACGCACGAGCTGCGCTTCCGTGCCGTGCGCTCGCTTGCGGACCTCGACCGTGAAGTCTCCCAGGCCAAGGCACAGGGCAAGAGCGTGCTGCTCGACTTCTCGGCCGCCTGGTGCACCTCCTGCAAGGAGATGGAGCGCTACACCTTCACCGATCCGTCCGTCCAGCAGGCGCTCAAGGGCACGGTGCTGCTGCGTGCCGACGTCACGGAGAACAACGCCGATGACCAGGCGCTGCTGAAGCACTTTGGGATCTTCGGGCCGCCGACGATTGCCTTCTACGGCAGCAACGGCGACGAGCGCGCCCAGTACCGCGTCGTCGGTTATATGAAGCCCGACGCGTTCGCGGCGCGCACCCGGGCGGCGGTCAACCCCAGCACGTGAGTGCCCCGGCGCCGCGCCGTGCCCCCGGCGCCCTGCTCGGGGCGGCCCTGGTGGCGCTGTGCGCGGGGGGTGGCTTCCTGGCCTACCGTCTGACACGCCCGGAGCGGCCCGTTCTGTATCCGGACCCGGCCGCGGCGCTGCCCGCACAACGGGACGGCCCGGCCGTCCCCACCCGCACGATCCCCGAGGAGCTGCCCCCGATCGCGCTGCCGGCCCTCGGCGGGGCCCCCACGACGCTCCAGGCCTTCCGCGGAAAGCTGCTGGTCGTCAATTTCTGGGCGACCTGGTGCGCGCCCTGCCGGCGTGAGATCCCGCTGCTGCAGAAGCTCGGGCGCGAACATGCGAAAGACGGGGTCGAAATAGTCGGTATCGCCGTCGATCATCCCAAAGATGTGGCGAAGTATGCCGCCGGGGCGCATATCGCCTATCCGATCCTCGTCGGCGAGCAGGGCGGCCTGGAAATGGTCACCGCGCTCGGGATGGACACGGTGCTGCCCTTCTCGGTATTCGCGGACCGTAGCGGCCACATTGTCACGCTCAAGATCGGGGAGCTGCACTCCGAAGAGGCCGAGTTCATCCTCGCGCGGATGGCAGATCTCGACCAGGGACGACTCGGACTGGCCGCCGCCCGCGAGCAGATCTCGGCCGGAATCGCCCAGCTCAGCGCCGGCCGCGCCGCCGCCGCGGGCTCGCGGCCGAATTAGACCGTTTCTGACCAGATTCCGGCCATTCGGCGCCAGAGGGTGCCAAATGGGCGCGGACTGCGCTACATTCGCGACGCGCTGCTTGCCGTACGACACTATAAGAGACCGAAAGGCCCATGGCCCGCCTGCTGTTGCTGAACGGCCCGAACCTCAATCTGCTCGGCACCCGCGAACCGGCCGTTTACGGCACGGACTCGCTGCAAGCCATTGAGACGCGCGCGGTTGCCGTGGCGCGCGAACTGGGGCACGAGCTGCTCGTGTTTCAAAGCAACGCGGAACATGAGCTGATCGAGCGGATCCACCGCGCCAGGACCGAGGCAGTGGCGTTTGCCGTCATCAACCCCGGGGGCTTCACGCACACCAGCATCGCGCTGCGCGATGCGCTCCTGGGCACCGGGCTCGCATTCATCGAGGTACACCTCTCTAACACGCACGCGCGCGAGGCCTTCCGGCGGCACTCGTACTTCTCCGACATCGCCGTGGGCGTCATCTGCGGCCTGGGGTCCTTCGGCTACGAGGCGGCGATCCGCGCCGCCGCCCTACGGCTCGCCCGGGCCGCCTGAGGGCGCACGAACACACATTCGCTTCGAGATGGGGGCAGGCCCGGCATGGATATTCGCAAAATCAAGAAACTGATCGAGCTGCTGGAGGAATCCGGCATCGCGGAGATCGAGATCAAGGAGGGGGAGGAAGCGGTGCGCATCAGCCGCATGCCCGTAGGTACAGCGACGCCGATGGCCCCGCAGCCGGCGGCGGCGGTGATGCCGCTCGCCGCAGCCCCCGCGCCGGTGGCGGAGGCGCCCGCGCCGAAGCCCAAGAGCAACGAGCACGTCATCACGGCACCGATGGTGGGGACGTTCTATGCCTGCCCCTCACCCGGCGCGAAGGCCTTCGTCGAGATCGGCGATGAGATCAAGGTCGGGCAGGTGCTGTGCATCATCGAGGCCATGAAGATGATGAACCAGATCGAGGCCGACAAATCCGGGCGCATCGCCTCGATCATGGCGCGCAACGGCGACCCGGTCGAGTTCGGCCAGCCACTGTTCGTGGTCGAATAAGTCCGTCGCATGCTGGAGAAGATCGTCATCGCGAACCGCGGCGAGATCGCGCTGCGCATCCTGCGAGCCTGTCGGGAGCTTGGCATCAAGACCGTCGCGGTGCACTCGACCGCCGACTACAGCCTCAAGCACGTGCTGCTGGCGGATGAGTCGGTGTGCATCGGGCCCCCGCCCTCCTCGCAGAGCTACCTCAACATGCCGGCCATCATCTCGGCCGCCGAAGTCACCGACTCGGTGGCCATCCACCCCGGCTACGGCTTCCTGTCCGAAAACGCCGACTTCGCCGAGCGCGTGGAGAAGAGCGGCTTCGTCTTCGTGGGACCGAAGGCCGAGACCATTCGCACGATGGGCGACAAGGTCTCCGCCATCAAGGTGATGAAGTCGCACGGCGTGCCGTGCGTGCCCGGCTCCGACGGCCCGCTGGGGGAGGACGCGGATGAGAACCTGCGCGTCGCGCGCGACCTCGGCTACCCGGTGATCATCAAGGCCTCCGGCGGCGGGGGCGGGCGCGGCATGCGCGTGGTGCACGCCGAAGCGGCGCTGCTGAATGCCATCGGCATCACGCGCGCGGAAGCGCGCGCCGCCTTCGGCAACGACCAGGTGTACATGGAGAAATTCCTGGAGAAGCCGCGGCACATCGAGTTTCAGGTGCTGGCGGACGGCTTCGGCAACGTCATCCACCTGGGCGAGCGCGACTGCTCCATGCAGCGCCGCCACCAGAAGGTCATCGAGGAGGCCCCCGCCCCCGGGATCACGATCCGCCAGCGCCGCTTCATGGGCGAGCGCTGCGTGGAGGCCTGCCGCGCGGTCGGCTACCGCAGCGCCGGGACCATGGAGTTTCTTTACCAGGACGGCGAGTTCTACTTCATCGAGATGAACACCCGCATCCAGGTCGAGCATCCGGTGACGGAACTCATCACCGGCATCGACCTGGTGAAGGCGCAGCTGCTGATCGCCGCCGGGGAGCCCCTGCAGTACGCCCAGGGCGATGTACAGTTCCGCGGGCATGCGATGGAATGCCGCATCAACGCGGAGGACCCCAAGACCTTCATGCCCTCCCCCGGACCGGTACGGCTGTGGCACGCACCCGGCGGCCCGGGGATCCGCGTCGACAGTCACGTGTACTCCGGTTACAACGTACCGCCCTACTACGACTCCCTCGTCGGCAAGCTGATCGCGCACGGCGACACGCGGGATACGGCCATCGCGCGCATGAAGAACGCCCTCGCCGAAATGGTCATCGAGGGCATCAAGACCAACGTGGCGCTGCACCAGGAAATCTGCAACCACGCGGCCTTCCAGAAGGGCGGCACCGACATCCACTACCTGGAGCGCCGACTCGGTCTGCGCTGAGGCTCCCCCTGGCCGCCTTCCTCGAGTTGTCGTTTGCCCTCGGCGCACTCGATGCGCAGCACGCCGAGGACGCCTGCTTTGCCTGCGGTGCGAGTGCCGTCACCCTCGAGGATGACGCGGACCACCCGGTGCTCGAGCCCCTGCCGGGGGAGCTGCGGCTGTGGCCCCACACGCGCCTGAAGGCCCTGTTTGCTGCGCCCGCCGCGGGTGCCGCGCTCGCCGCCGCGCTCGCTTCGCACCTGGGCCTCGAGCCGCGGCAGATCGCGGTGCGGGTGATCGAGGATCGCGCCTGGGAACGCGAATGGCTGAAGGACTTCCATGCCATGCGCTTCGGTGCGCGGCTGTGGGTGAGCCCGCACCATGAGCCGGTGGGGGACCCGCAGGCGGTCGTGGTCGCGCTCGACCCGGGGCTCGCCTTCGGTACCGGCACGCACGCGAGCACCGCGCTGTGCCTCACCTGGCTCGATGCCCACGGCGCCAGTGGCGCGCGCGTCATCGACTATGGCTGCGGCTCGGGGGTGCTGGCGCTCGCGGCCGCCAAGCTCGGTGCGCGCGCCGTGCACTGCTTCGACATCGATCCCCAGGCGCTGCTCGCCACGCGCGAGAACGCCGCGGCCAACGCGCTCGGGGATCGGGTGCACGTGTACGCCCAGCAGGCCGCGCTCCCTGAGGGTGTGGAGCTGCTGCTGGCCAACATCCTGTGCGGCACGTTGTGCGCGCTGGCGCCGCGCTTCGCCCGGCTGGTGCGCCCGCAGGGCACCGCCGTGCTGGCCGGGATTCTCGAGCACGAGGCTGCGGAGGTGACAGCCGCTTACGCGCCGTGCTTTGATGTGGCCCACTGGGCGGCGCGTGATGGCTGGGTGGCGCTCAGCGCCCGACGCCGCTGACCGGGGCGCGTCCGTCATGTTCACCGTCTGCCCAAAATGTGCCCTCACCCTCGTCGTCACGGCGGCAGACCTGCGCGTTGCGCAGGGCTACGTGCGCTGCGGCCGCTGCTCGAGCGTGTTCAACGCGCTCGCGCGACTCACCGAGGAGCGCGGCGGCGCGAGTCTGCCGGCGGCCGAGGCGGCCGCGGCGCTCGAACGCGCAGCGGCGCAGGCCGACGCGGCCCCCGCCGCGACGGAGGAGCCGGCGCTTGAGCTCAACGAGGTCCCGGCCGAGGACACCGTCGCACCCGGCACGGCCGCCGAGGAAGAGTCACCCCCCGATGAGGCACTCGAGTTCAATCCCGCGACCACGGATGTGAACGCGGTGTTCGTGCAGCCGCCACCGGATCCGCAGTGGACCGCGGCCACGGGCTCGTTCAAGGCACTGATCGCAGCCAACGACGAGCCGGCACCGCAGGAGCCGCTCGCGGGTGAGGCGGTGGACGTGGAGATCGACGCCGCCTTCTTCGCCTCGATGCTGAGCGCGGAGAGCGCCCCGAAGGTTTCCCAGCCCGCACCCGCACCGGCAATCAAGAGTGAGCCGCAGGAGTCGGCGGCGGTGCGGCCGGCAACAGCGGCGCCGCGCACCGCACCGGCCCCGGCGCGCGCACCCGCGCGCGCGCTCAGCGCCGCGGCCGCCCCGCCGCGCAAGGCCCCCGCACCCGTATTCGAGCGCGCCGATGCCGATGGCGACGGTGTCCTGCTCAAGGAGGAGTCCTTCGAGAAAACCGTCGGTGAAGGGGAACCCGGGGATGAGATCACCGAAACCCAGACCGCAACGCGGCTCGCCCCGCTCGCACGCCTGCGCGAGCATGGCTGGTCACTGGGCGCGCTGGCGGCACTCGTGCTGCTCGCCGCGCAGGTGGTGAACCACGACCGTGACGAGCTCGCCGCGAGCGCGCGCTTCAACCGGCCGCTGACGGCGCTCTATGCGCGCCTCGGCGTCAAGCTCTTTCCGCACTGGGATCTGCACGCCTACGAGGTACGCCAGCTCGGTGCCTCGGCCGAGTCATCCGGTCCCGCCCTGATCACGGTGCGCGCGAGCATCAAGAACGGCGCCGCTCAGCCCCAGCCGCTGCCGCTGCTGCGGGTGACGCTGCAGGACCGCTTCGGCAACCGCATCGCCATGCGCGACGTGGCGCCCAAGTCCTATCTACCGCCGACGATTCCCGCCTCCTCGTTCCTGGCCGCCGGCCAGCGCATCGACGCCGAGCTGGACTTTGCCGATCCGGGGGCGGAGGCGGTGGGCTTCGAGATCGACGCCTGCCTGCCGGCGCGCGGCGGGGTCAGCTGCGCCAACGACGCCGCGCTGCGGTAAGACACCGGTGAGCGTGCAGATCGGAAGTTATGTGCTGCCCTCAAGGGTCGTGCTGGCACCGATGGCAGGCGTCACCGACCGCCCGTTCCGCGTGCTGTGCCGCAGCCTCGGAGCGGGGCTTGCAGCCTCGGAGATGATCAGTGCCGACACGCGCCTGTGGCATACGAGCAAGTCCCGGCACCGCATGGACCACGCCGGGGAACCTGAACCGCGCGTCGTGCAGCTCGCCGGGTCCGACCCGGCGGCGCTCGCGGAAGCCGCGCGCATCAACGTCGCACTCGGCGCGCAGATCATTGATCTGAATATGGGATGTCCCGCGAAGAAGGTCTGCGGGCGCCTGTGCGGCTCGGCGCTGCTCACCGATGAGCCCCTCGTCGCGCGCATCCTCGAAGCGGTGGTGCAGTCGGTGCAGGTACCGGTGACGCTAAAAATCCGCACCGGTTGGGATCGCGAGCACCGGAACGGTGTGAACATTGCATGGCTCGCGCAGCAGTCCGGCATCGCAGCCCTCGCGGTGCACGGCCGCACCCGCGCGGATTTCTATAGCGGCGCGGCGGAGTACGACACGATCCGCGCGATCAAGGCGCGCGTGCGCATCCCGGTGTTCGCGAACGGCGACGTCACGTCGGCGCAAAAAGCGCGCGAGGTACTTGATTTCACCGGCGCCGACGGAGTAATGATCGGCCGCGCCAGCCACGGCTCACCATGGATATTTCGCGCTGTCAACGCCCGCGTGCATGAAGGAAATACATCGGCGCCACTTCTGCGCGCCGAGGCGCGTGATATTATTCTCGGACATCTCGACTCCTTGTATCTGTTCTACGGTGAACAGAGCGGCGTCCGGATAGCGCGCAAGCATCTCGGCTGGTATTGCGAGCGGCTGCTGCGGGTTCCGACGCAGGCGCGGCGGGAACTGATGGCAGCGGCCGACACCGCCGCACAGTTCGCGCACGCGGTGAAGCATTTTGACGACTGGGCGAACGAGGCTGCCGCGGCAGCCTGATAGAGGGTCTCCCCGGGGGGTGTCGCATGACGGCAAAGAAGAAGACTCGCACTCGCGAAGCCGGCGCCGCCAGAGTCCACGGACGGGATCTGCCGCTGCGCAACCACGCTGAGCGCGCGCTCAGCGATTATTTCACCAGCCTGAACGGCCACCGGCCGGCGCATCTGTACGACCTGGTCCTGCGCGAGGTCGAGGAACCGCTGTTTCGCGTGGTGCTCGACTACGCCGAGGGCAACCAGAGCCGCGCCGCGGGAATCCTCGGCATCAATCGCGGTACGCTGCGCAAGAAACTCAAGCAGTTCGGACTTGGGGGCGCCTGAGGCCGCACCCGCGGCCCCGAACCTGCAGGGCCGCCCGAGGAACTAGAGGCCATGCCGCTGCCGGTTCGCCGCGCACTCCTTTCTGTCTCCGACAAGAGCGGGCTCATCGAGCTGGCGCGCGCGCTCGTGCAGCGCAGGATCGAGATCCTCTCCACCGGTGGCACCGCCGCCGTGCTCGCCGCGCAGGGCATCCCCGCCACCGAGGTTGCGCGCCACACCGGCTTCCCCGAGATCATGGACGGGCGCGTGAAGACGCTGCACCCGAAGATCCACGGGGGACTGCTCGGGCGCCGTGGCATCGATGATGCGGTCATGGCCGAGCACGGCATCGCACCGATCGACCTCCTGGTGGTGAACCTCTACCCCTTCGCCGCCACCATCGCCCGTGCCGACTGCAGCTACGAGGAGGCCGTCGAGAACATCGACATCGGCGGACCTGCCATGCTGCGCGCCGCGGCCAAGAACCACGCCGCGGTGCTGGTGGTCGTGGACCCGGCCGACTACGGCGCACTGCTCGCCGAGCTCGATGCGCACGGCGGCGCGAGCGAGTTCACCACGCGTGCGCGCCTGGCGGCCAAGGCCTTTGCCCACACCGCCGCCTACGACACCATGGTCGCCGCCTACCTCGCGGCACGACACCCGGACGCGCGAACGCCCTTCCCCGCCACCCTGCCGCTCAGCTACCAGAAGCTGCAGGACCTGCGCTACGGGGAGAACCCCCACCAGCGCGCCGCCTTCTACCGCGACCCCGGCGCGCGCGGCGCCGGGGTCGCCAGCGCCGAGGTGCTGCAGGGGAAGGAGCTCTCCTTCAACAACATCGCCGATGCGGACACCGCCATCGAATGCGTACGGCAGTTCCCCGCGCCGGCCTGCGTCATCGTCAAGCACGCCAATCCCTGCGGCGTAGCCACGGCGGCCTCGGTGCGCGAGGCCTACGAGGCCGCCTACCGCACCGACCCCACCTCGGCGTACGGCGGCATCATCGCCTTCAACCGCGAGCTCGACGCCGCCACCGCCGCGGCGATCCTCGAACGGCAGTTCGTCGAGGTCCTGGCGGCGCCGGGAGTGTCCGCGGCAGCGGCGCGCGCGCTCGCCGCGCGACCCAACGTGCGCGTGCTCGGGCTGGGAAACCTCGCGCCCGCGGACGGCACGGCGCTCGAGCTGCGCAGCGTGACGGGGGGATTGCTGCTGCAGACGCGCGACCTGGCCGATCTCGAGGAGAGCGAGCTCAAGGTGCCCACGCGGCGTAAGCCCACGGCGGCGGAACTCACGGACCTGCGTTTTGCCTGGCGGGTGTGCAAGTACGTCAAGTCCAACGCCATCGTCTTTGCGCGCGGCGGCGCCACCATCGGCATCGGCGCCGGACAGATGAGCCGGGTGTACTCGACGCGCATCGCTGCCATGAAGGCGAGCGACGAGAAGCTCGTGGTAGCCGGGGCCGTCATGGCCTCCGATGCCTTCTTTCCGTTTCGCGACAACCTCGACGTCGCCGCCGGCTACGGCATCCGCGCCGTGATCCAGCCCGGCGGCAGCCTGCGGGATGCCGAGGTGATCGCGGCGGCCGACGAACACGACATGGCGATGGTGTTCACCGGCATGCGCCACTTCAGGCACTGATGAAGGTCCTGATCGTCGGCGGCGGCGGTCGCGAGCATGCGCTCGCCTGGAAATGCGCGAGCGCCGCGCGCGTGCAGGAGGTGCTGGTCGCCCCCGGCAACGCCGGCACGGCGCGCGAGCCGAAGGTGCGCAACGCCGCGGTGCCCGCCGAGGACATCCCGGGACTTATCGAGCTGGCGGTGCGCGAGCGGGTCGACCTCACGATCATCGGGCCGGAGGGCCCGCTCGTGGCCGGCGTGGTGGATGCGTTCCAGGAGCGCGGGCTCGCCTGCTTCGGGCCGCGGCGCGCGCCGGCGCAGCTCGAGGGCTCGAAGGCCTTCAGCAAGGAGTTCCTGCGCCGTCACGGCATCCCCACCGCGCGCTCGATGACCTTCACGCGCGCAAGCTTCGATGCCGACTGGGTGCGCGCGCAGCGCGCGCCGCTGGTGGTCAAGGCGAGCGGGCTTGCGGCCGGCAAGGGGGTCGTCATCGCCCCGAGCAGCACCGCGGCGCTCGCCGCGGCGCAGGCGATGTTTGCCGGCCAGTTCGGCGATGCCGGCGAGCAGGTGGTGATCGAGGAGTTCCTCGAGGGCGAAGAGGCGAGCTTCATCGTCATGGCCGACGGCACGCACATCCTGCCGCTGGCCACCTCCCAGGACCACAAGCGCCTCGCCGACGGTGACCGCGGGCCCAACACCGGCGGCATGGGCGCCTACTCCCCCGCCCCGGTCGTCACCCCCGCCCAGCACGCGCGCATCATGCGCGAGGTGATCGAGCCTGCGATCCGCGGGCTCGCCAGCGACGGTCTGCCCTACACCGGGTTCCTGTACGCCGGCATCATGGTCGCCCCCGACGGCACCCCCAACGTGCTCGAGTTCAACTGCCGCCTCGGCGACCCGGAGACCCAGCCGGTGCTGATGCGCCTCACCTCGGACCTGACCCGGCTGTGCGAGGCGGCGCTCGCCGGGCGGCTGGATCGCGAGCCGGCGCAGTGGGATCCGCGCCCCGCGCTCGGGGTGGTACTCGCTGCGGCGGGCTACCCGGACGCCGTCCGCAAGGGCGACCCGATCGAGGGACTGGATGCCGCCGCACGGCTGCCCGGCAAGATCTTCCACGCCGGCACGCGCCTCGAAGGCGAGCGGGTGCTCACGAGCGGCGGGCGCGTGCTGTGTGCGGTCGGCCTGGGTGCCAGCGTCGCGGCGGCGCAGCGCGAGGCCTACGCCCTCGCCCGGGCGGTGCGCTTTGCGGGCATGCAGTACCGGCGCGACATCGGCTACCGCGCGATCGAGCGCGAACTCACCGCGCAGCGCCCGTGACCCACTGGGACTTCCCGCAGCCGCACGTCGTGGAGCTCGCCGTGCGCGCGCCCGACATCGACGCCTACGGGCACGTCAACAACTCCGTCTACCTCACCTGGCTCGACCGCTGCGCGTGGTCGCACTCCGCCGCGCTCGGCATCCCGCTCGCGGAATGCACGCGCCTGCGGCGCGGCATGGCCGCGCAGCGCATCGAGATCGATTACCTGCGCGCTGCGCTCGCGCACGATGAGCTCGAGGTGGGCACCTGGATCCTGCACAGCGACGGGCGCCTGCGCTGCAGCCGGCGCTTCCAGGTGTGGCGGCCGCGGGACCGGCAGACGCTCGCGCGCGCCAGCGTCGAGTACGTGTGCATCAACCTCGATTCGGGGCGGGCGGTGCGCATGCCGGAGCCCTTCACGCGCGCCTACGTGATCACGGCCCATGCGCCTGCCGCGGCGCCGCAGGTGTAGTCACGGTGGCCGCGGGGCGGCTTCAGAAGCTGAAGCGCAGGAACGCCTGCGGACCCTTGATGCTGATGTTCAGATAGCCCCGGAAGGAGGAGCTGCCGTCGTTGCTGAGCGAGGTGCGCGTCTCGGAGTAACCGAGGCCGAGGACGAGATTGCGATTCCAGCGGTACTGGATGTCGGCGTGCTCATCCGCGTACCAGCCCTGGGTGCCGCTGATCGTCGCCTTGAGAAAGGCGCCGTGCGCGTTCGCCGACCAGCGGCTCGAGAAGCACCAGGTCAGATCAAAGGGCAGCGCCGGGAAGGGTGAGGCGCCGGAGACTTCCTCGTGCAGCGCGATCGTAAACGGCTGCGCCTGCGTCATGCTCCCGTCCACCTGCAGGAAGTACACGCCGAGCCCCGTACCGACCTCGAAGCGCTCATTGCGGATGAAGGAATAGGTGTAGGTGATGTTGAACTGCTTGTAGTCGAGGGAGCTCGAGGCTGGCAGACCTGCGAGGAACACCGAGTTCTTGAACACGATGTCGTTTGCGAGCACCTGATCCCCGGAGCGGTCCTGCTCCAGGTACGCCATGCGCACCTTGTTGCGAGTGCCCAGGCGGAACATGAACTCGACCGTGCCCTTGTGCAGGGAATCGGGCAGCCCCAGGTCCTGTTCGGCGTTCACCGTGGTCCCCGTCACACCCGCCGCTCCTAGGGTCGGGTCAGCGCGCAGCGTGGTGTTCAGCTTCGAGGGGAAGTAGGCAACGCTCGCCGCGAAGTGATCGGTGATGGGGCTGGAGTTCTCGTGTTTCTTCGGTGGCAGGGGCGCCCCTGACTGGGGGTCGCGGTCGGCCAGCGCCGGGGCAGCGTGGAGGGCCAGCAACGCCGCGGCGGCCGTGCAGTAAGGGCGCATGCGCATGCGCATGATCTTACTGACCGCGAGGCTGGCGGTGCCAGCGTCGCCGACTGCCGACGTGACGCGAAGCACACCGGCGACCTAACGGCGGCCCACGGCACAGGTTAAAACGGGGGGCGGGGCGGTTACCGGGTCCTGACGTTCCTGTTAGGACCCGGGGCCGTCATCGCGCGCTTCTAGCGCTTCATTGCCTCGAAGAACTCGCTGTTCGACTTGGTGTCCTTCATCTTGTCGAGCAGGAATTCGATCGCCGCCAGCTCATCCATCGGGTGCAGGAGCTTGCGCAGGATCCACATCTTGGCGAGTTCGCCCTGATCGGTGATCAGCTCTTCCTTGCGCGTGCCGGAGCGGTTGATGTTGACCGCCGGGAACACGCGCTTCTCGGAGACGCGCCGGTCGAGATGGATCTCGCTGTTGCCGGTGCCCTTGAACTCCTCGTAAATCACGTCATCCATCTTGGAGCCGGTGTCGATGAGGGCGGTGGCGAGGATCGTAAGGCTGCCACCCTCCTCGATGTTGCGCGCCGCGCCGAAGAAGCGCTTCGGGCGCTGCAGCGCATTCGCGTCCACGCCGCCGGTCAGCACCTTGCCCGAAGACGGGACCACGGTGTTGTAGGCGCGCGCCAGGCGGGTGATCGAATCGAGCAGGATCACGACGTCCTTCTTGTGCTCGACCAGGCGCTTGGCTTTCTCGATCACCATCTCGGCTACCTGCACATGGCGGGCCGCCGGTTCATCGAAGGTGCTCGACACCACCTCACCCTTCACCGTGCGCTGCATCTCGGTGACTTCCTCGGGCCGCTCATCGATCAGCAGCACGATGAGGTAGACCTCGGGGTGATTGGAGGTGATGGCGGTGGCGATGTTCTGCAGCAGCATCGTCTTGCCGGCCTTCGGCGGGGATACGATGAGTCCGCGCTGGCCCTTGCCGATCGGCGCCACCAGATCGATCGTGCGCGCGGTCAGGTCCTCGGTGGACCCGTTCCCGCGCTCGAGCTTCAGGCGCTTGGTCGGGTGAAACGGCGTCAGGTTCTCGAACAGCACCTTGCTGCGCGAGCTGTCAGGGGAGTCGAAGTTGATCTCGCCGACCTTCAGCAGCGCGAAGTAGCGCTCGCCGTCCTTCGGCGGGCGGATGAGCCCGGAGATCGTGTCGCCGGTGCGCAGGTTGAAGCGGCGGATCTGGCTCGGACTGACGTAGATGTCGTCGGGCCCTGCGAGATAGGAGCCGTCGGCGGAGCGCAGGAAGCCAAAGCCGTCCTGCAGGATCTCCAGCACGCCGTCCCCGTAGATGTTCTCGCCGTTGCGCGCGTGCGCCTTCAGGATCGAGAAGATAATGTCCTGCTTGCGCGAGCGGGCGAGGCTCTCGAGCCCCATCGACTCGGCCATCTTCACCAGCTCGTGGATCGGCTTGGCCTTGAGCGTGGTGAGGTTCATCGCGTTGCGCGAGGCCTCGAGCTCGGCCGG
>DATIXW010000064.1:0-2268 GCA_035518135.1 Steroidobacteraceae bacterium | reverse complement strand
GATGTATTCGCCGCCGCCGGCGCAGTCGCCGCCAACATGGGCGTGGAGCTCGCCGCGCGCTGCCACCCGGGTCGGCCGATCGCGATCGCCGTGCTCGAAGGTACCGACGACCCCATCATGCCCTGGCAGGGTGGTCCCGTCCGCGTGCTCTGGAGCTCACGCGGCGAGGTGCTGTCCACGGCGCAGACGCTCGGTCGCTGGCTCGAGCTCGATCAGTGCTCGCAGCTGCGCGCGGTGAGCCCGCCGGCCGAACCCTCGCGGTCCGATGGCACCTCACTGCTCGAGCGCACCGCCGCCTGCGCGCAGGGGACGGAGGTGAGGGGGTACACCCTTCAGGGTGCTGGACACACCTGGCCGGGCGGCCTGCAGTATTTGCCTGCATGGCTCGTCGGGCGCACGAGCCACGCACTGGATGCGAACGAAGCCCTGTGGGGATTCTTCCGCGCACACGCACTACCGTAAGGCCCTGCTGCTATCCTTTCGCAGCCCGGCAGGTCATAAGTAAGAATGAAGGAAGGTGTGCGATGGGTATTCGTATGGGGATGCGCGTCATCGCGGCGACGCTGGCGGCAATGTCGTGGGCAGTTGCGGGCAGCGCGCGCGCTGCGGATTGTGCTCAACTCGCCTCCCTGACTCTGCCGAACACCACCATCCGCCTGGCCGAACGCGTGGGACCCGGTGAGTTCAAGCCACCCCTGCCCTCTGGGCCCGGCGTTCCCGCGGTCGCGTATGCGCATCTGCCGGCCTTCTGCCGGGTCGCGGGCAGCATGCATCCGACGCCCGACTCCGATATCCGCTTCGAGGTGTGGATGCCCGAGTCGGACTGGAACGGGAAGTTCGTCGGCGTCGGCAACGGCGTGTGGGCGGGCGCGATCTCGTACTTCGAGATGGTCGGGCCGCTCTCGCGCGGCTACGCCACGGCGGCCACCGACGACGGCCACCAGGGCAACCCGCTCGATGCGAGCTTCGCCGCCGGGCACCCGGAGAAGCTCGTCGACTTCGGCTACCGCGCACCGCACGAAATGACGCTGGCCGCGAAGGCGACCGTTGCGGCCTATTACGGCCGCGCTCCCGAGCGCTCGCTCTTTGCGAGCTGCTCGACGGGCGGACGGCAGGCACTGATGGAGGCCTACCGCTACCCGGCCGACTATGACGGCATCTCCGCGATGGCCCCGGCCAATCCCATGGTGCCGCTCATGGTGAGCTCGCTGTGGACGGGCAACGCGACCCTCAAGGACGCGGACAGCCATATCCCGCCCGCGAAGTTCGCCGTGATCCATCAGGCTGCGGTACAGGCCTGCGATGCAGCCGACGGGGTCAAGGACGGCATCATCAGCGCACCCGATCGCTGCAACTTCGATCCTGCGGTTCTCAGCTGCAAGGGCGCAGATGCTCCGGACTGTTTGACCCCCGCTCAGGTGGCAGCGGCGCGTGCGATCTACCAGGGCCCACGCAACCCACGGACCGGCGCGCAGATCTTCCCGGGATTCGAGCCCGGGAGCGAAGCGCTCTTTCCGGCGCAGACCGCCGGCCCCGAGCCCTTCGGCGCGTCCCTCACCTACATGCGCGCCCTGGTGTTCAAGGACCCAACGTGGAACTTCAGGCGCTTCGATTACGACGCCGACGTGACCCGCGCCCTGAAGGCCGGCAGTGCCGTGCTCGATGTCCCGCCGCAGGGGCTCGATGCCTTCTTCGCGCAGGGGCGCAAACTCCTGCTCTCACACGGCTGGGCCGACGGGCTCATCCCCTCGCGCAGCACGGTGCAGTTCTACGCCGCGCTCACTCATCACCTGCCCGCCCGCAGGGCCGATCAGGTGCGCCTGTTCATGGCGCCGGGCATGAGTCACTGCGCCGGCGGCGACGGGCCGTTCGTGATCGACGTGATCGGCACAATCGATCGGTGGGTTCAAACCGGACATGCCCCCGATCGCCTCATCGCGAGCAATCCCCCGGGCGCACCGCCGCGCACGCGGCCGCTGTGCCCCTATCCGCAGCAGGCGGTCTACACGGGCAGCGGCAGCACGGACGAGGCCAAGAACTTCGCTTGCGCCGCGGACGCGCGCTGAGGATTCGCCTGGGTTGACCGTCAACGGCGCTCCCGCCGAGGTGTGCCGGTGAGGTGCACATGCGCTCGCAGAGATGATCTAGTCGCTGCCGCGTGCGCTCCTCGGGTCACTCCGAATGACGACTCTCCAGCTGGCGTCTTCGCGCAGGTAGGTCTGCGCGGCCGTCTGGACGTCCTGCGGTGTCACACTCTCGAGGTACCTC
>DATIXW010000063.1:0-19187 GCA_035518135.1 Steroidobacteraceae bacterium | reverse complement strand
GCAGCAGCGCGCGTCGCTTGGCGGGGCCCAGGCCCGGGATTGCCTCGAGCACCGATTCGTTGTAACGGCGCGCACGGCGCCTGCGATGGCCCGTGATCGCAAAGCGGTGGGCCTCGTCGCGGATGCGCTGGATGAGTCGCGAGGCCGGTCCATGCGCGGCCGGCACGACCGCGCGCTCGAGCCCGTAGACGAACAGGCGCTCCTGGCCGGCGCGCCGCTCCGGTCCCTTGGCCACGCCCACGAGCGTGAGGTCGGCGAAGCCGAGCCCGGCGAGTACGGCGTGCACTTCGCTGATCTGGCCGAGGCCGCCATCGATCAGCAGCACCTCAGGCGCCGGCACCTCCCCGTCGCGCACGCGCTGGTAGCGCCGCTCGAGCGCCTGGCGCAGCGCCGCGTAGTCATCCCCCGGAGTGATGCCGGTGATGTTGAAGCGCCGGTACTCCTTCTTCAGCGGCCCTTCCGGGCCGAACACCACGCAGGAGGCGACGGTGCCCTCCCCGCCGGTGTGGCTGATGTCAAAGCACTCCAGGCGCTGCGGGCTCTCCGGCAGGTCGAGCTCGCGCGCCAGGTCCGCGAGCATCTCGTCCATCCCCTGCCGCTGCGCAAAACGCATGCGCAGCGCCTGGGTGGCGTTCTCCTGCGTGAGCTCCACCCAGCGCAGGGCGAGCCCGCGCGCGGGGCGGCGCACCTGCACCGCGTGCCCGCTGCGCGCACTCAGTGCCTCCGCCAGCGACCCGGCCTCCTCGATGCGGCTGCCGAGCAGCACCTCCGGCGGCACCTCCTGCTCGTAGTACTGCATGACGAAGGAGGCGAGTGCCTCGTGCCGCTCGGCCAGTGCCGCGCGCGGGAAGTAGCCGGTGGTGCCGAGGTTGCGGCCGCCGCGCACCAGCATCACGCTGACGGAGAACTCCCCCGCATCCCCTGCGATGGCGAAGATATCGACGTCGCGCTCGCCCTCGGCGGTGATGAACTGCTGTGACTGGATGCGCTGCAGGGCGGCGAGCTGGTCGCGGATCTGTGCGGCGCGCTCGAACTCGAGCCGTCCTGCGGCCTGCTCCATCCGCGCCTGCAGCTCCGCCGTCACCTCTTCGCTGCGGCCCTCGAGCACCTTGATCGCCGCGGCCATGTCCTGCGCGTAAGCCTCGGGCGTGATCAGGCCGACGCAGGGGGCTGAGCAGCGCCCGATCTGGTGCTGCAGGCACGGGCGGCTGCGGTTGGCGAAGAAGCTGTCGCGGCAGTTGCGGATGTGGAACAGCTTCTGCAGTTGCCCGAGGGTGTCGCGCACCGCGCCGGCGTTCGGGAACGGACCGAAGTAACGCCGGCCCTGGGCACGCGGCCCGCGGTAGAAGGCGAGCCGTGGGAAGCGGTGCTCGTCGCAGAGCTGGATGTAGGGGAAGCTCTTGTCGTCGCGCAGCACGATGTTGAAGCGCGGCTTGTGCGCCTTGATGAGGTTGTACTCGAGCAGTAGCGCCTCGGTCTCCGAGTTTGTGACCGTGACCTCGATCGCGCTCACCTGCTGCACCAGCGCCTGCACCTTGGGGTCGACGTTGCTCGCTGCGAAGTAGGTGCTGACGCGGTCGCGCAGGCTGCGTGCCTTACCGACGTACAGCAGTTCCTGCTCAGCCCCGAACATGCGGTAGACGCCCGGCCGCTTCGGCAGCGCCGCAAGGTAGGACTTGTGATCGAACCCGCTTGCCTTCACGCGCGCAGGGCTCCTTCAGCTCCTGAGCGCCGCGGGCACCGCGAGCCCGGCGAGCTCGCAGGCGCGCGCCAGCACCGCGCGGAACATGGGCGCGGTCAGGCGCCGCGTCTGGGTGTTGTAGCGGCTGCAGTGATAGGAATCGATCATCGTGTGGGCATCGCTCAGGCGGTGTTCACGCGCGTGCGCGAAAGCATAGCGCGCGCGCGGCAGCCCCTGCGCCAGAAGCACCGCCTCGTGGGCCACGCGCCCGAGCGCGAGAAACACGCGCACCGAGCTCAGCTCGCGCATCTCCGCCGCCAGGTAGGCGTTGCAGGTGCGCACCTCCGCCGGCAGGGGCTTGTTCTGCGGCGGCACGCACTTGACGGCGTTGGCGATGCGCGCCCGCCTGAGCTCAAGCCCATCTTCGCTGCTGAGGGAGTCCGGTGCGCTCGCAAGCCCCGCCTCGAAGAGACTGCGGTAGAGGAGGATCCCGGCGTGATCCCCGGTGAAGGGCCGCCCCGTGCGGTTCGCCCCGTGCATGCCCGGAGCGAGCCCGACGATGAGCAGGCGCGCGCCTGGATCGCCGAAGGAGGGCACCGGGTGCGCCCAGTAATCCGCATAACGCGCCCGGGTTTCCTCGAGGAACCCCGCCAGGCGCGCGCAGCGCGTGCAGTCCGGGTCGTAGGATTCCCGGCTCACGCGGCCACCGGATGAGGGCGCGCCAGCCCCGCGCCGCCGGCGCTTCAGGGCTTCGGCGCCGCGGCTGCGGCCGCGGCTGCGGCGCGCTTGTCCGCGCGGCGGGTCTGGCTGCGCTCGGCGATCAGCATGGCCAGCTCGAGCGCCTGCTCATGGTTCAGGCGCGGGTCGACGCTCGAGCGGTAGGCACGCTGCAGGTCCTGGTCGGTGAGTCCGCGCGCACCCCCGGTGCACTCGGTCACGTCATCGCCGGTGAGCTCGATGTGCACGCCCCCGAGGGTCGATCCCAGGTCGGCGTGGATGCGGAAGGCCAGGTCGAGTTCCTTCAGGATGTTCTCGAAGCGCCGCGTCTTCAGTCCCCCGGTCGTGGTCTCGGTGTTGCCATGCATCGGGTCGCACATCCACAGCACCGTCTGTCCGGTCTGGCGAACGGCCTCGATCGCCTTCGGCAGCGCGCTGGCCACGTCCTTCGCGCCGAAGCGGTGGATGAAGGTCAGCCGCCCGGGCTGGTTCTGCGGGTTCAAGGTGGCCACCAGGCCCTGCAGCCACGCGGCATCCATCGCCGAGCCGACCTTGACCGCCACGGGGTTGGAGATTCCGCGGAAGTACTCCACGTGCGCCCCCTCGAGCGCGGCGGTGCGCATGCCGATCCAGGGCATGTGCGTCGAGAGGTTGTACCAGCGGTTCTGGCGCGGGATGAAGCGCGTCTGTGCCTGCTCGTAGTGCAGGTGCAGCCCCTCGTGGCTCGCGTAGAAATCCACCAGCGTCGCCTCATGCACCTGGCGTCCGCTGATGCCCTCGAAGAAATCGAGCGCGTCCCCGATCGAGCTCACGATGCGCTCATAGGCATCCTTGAGCGGTGCGTGGTGCACGAAGCCCAAGTCCCAGTACTCCGGGTGGTGCAGGTCGGCGAAGCCCCCCTCCACCAGCGCGCGAACGAAGTTGAGCGTGAGGGCCGCGCGCTCGTACCCGCGCAGCAGCAGCTCCGGGTCCGGGGCGCGTGCCTCGGCGGTGAACTCGGGGCGGTTGACGAGATCACCGCGGTAGCTCGGCAGCGTCACCCCGCCGCGCGTCTCGGTGTCGGTCGAGCGGGGCTTGGCGTACTGCCCGGCCATGCGTCCGATGCGCACGATCGGTTTCTTCAGTCCATGCAGCAGCACCAGGCTCATCTGCAGGAGGATCTTGAGCTTCTTGGTGATGAAGTCCGATTCGCAGTCGGCGAACACCTCCGCGCAGTCACCCCCCTGCAGCACGAAGGCTTCCCCGCGCTGGGCCGCCGCCAGGCGCGCGCGCAGCGCCTCGATCTCCCACGACACCACGATCGGCGGCAGGCGTGCGATCTGGGCCACGACGCGCTCGAGCGCCTTCGGGTCGGCATACACCGGCTGCTGCTGGGCCGGCCGGCTCTGCCAGCTGGCGCTGTGCCAGGAAGTGGTCTCGGGGGAGCGCATAGGTGCCCGGAATCCTAGCACGCGCCACCGCGCGCTTTTTTTCAGCCCCGGAACGGCCCGGCGGCGGGGCGCTGCGGTGGCCGCTGGCGCCGGGGGCACTTCGAGGGCAGAATGCGCCACTTTTCGAGGGGACCGTATGCATCGCGTGTTAATTCTCGGCGCCGGCAAGATCGGCGCACTGATCTCAGGATTGCTAGCCGAATCCGGCAGTTACAGAGTCCATCTCGCGGACGTCGATGGCGCCGCGGCGGAGGGAGTGGTACGGGCGCACGGCACCGGGAACCTCACTGGTTTCGCCTTCGACGCGAGCCAGGCAACGGCCCTCGCCCGCCACCTCGCCGAGCATCCCGTGGACGCGGTGATCTCGAGCCTGCCCTTCTATTGCAACGTCGCGGTCGCCGAGGCCGCCCGCAAGGCACGCACGCATTACTTTGACCTGACCGAGGACGTGGAAGTGACCCGCGCGGTGCGCACCATCGCGGTCGGCGCCGAGCAGGCCTTCGTGCCGCAGTGCGGGCTCGCGCCGGGGTTCATCAGCATCGCCGCCGCAGAGCTCATCACGCACTTCGATGAACTGCGCGCCGTGAAGCTGCGCGTCGGCGCCCTGCCCCAGCATCCGAACAACGTACTGAAGTACTCCCTCACCTGGTCGACCGACGGGCTGATCAACGAGTACGGCAACCCCTGCCAGGCGATCAGCGAGGGCCGCCTGATCGAGCTCGCCCCGCTCGAGGGGCTCGAGGAGATCGAGCTCGACGGCACGCTGTACGAGGCCTTCAACACCTCCGGGGGCCTGGGCTCGCTCGCCGAGACGCACGGGGCGCACATCGAGTCGATGAACTACAAGACCATCCGTTACCCCGGTCACTGCGAGCAGATGCGCCTGCTCATGAACGACCTGAAGCTCAACCACGACCGCGCGACGCTCAAGCGCATCCTGGAGAACGCCGTCCCGCAGACGCTGCAGGACGTCGTCATCGTCTATGCCGCGGTGACCGGCAAGCAGGACGGGGAGCTGCGCGAGGAGAACTACGTCAACAAGATCTACCCGCAGGTCATCGCCGGACGGTTGTGGTCCGCGATCCAGGTCTCGACCGCCGCCGGGATCACCGCCGTCGTCGATCTGGTGCTCGAGCACAAGGGCCGCTATCACGGCTTCGTCGCGCAGGAGCAGTTCCGCCTCACCGACATTCTCGCCAACCGCTTCGGGCGCCACTACGCCTCCGGGGGCACCAAGCACCTCTCCGGCGAGGTCGTGGTCGCGGGCAAGACCGGCCACCAGCGCCGCAAGAAGGCGGCCAGCGCATGAGCCAGGTCGACCTCAATGCCGTGCTCGCCCGGCTGGGCCTGAGCGCGATGAACGCGGGCGCCTGGTCCGGCTCGGCCGGCTGGTCCAGGAGCACCGCCGATGCCCTCATCAACGTGCGCAATCCGGCCGACGGGGCGCTGATTGCGCAGGTGCGGCCGGCGAACGCACACGACTATGAAGCGGTGATGGCGAGCGCGGTGACGGCGGCGCACGCGTGGCGCGAGGTGCCGGCGCCCAAGCGCGGTGAGGCAATCCGCCAGCTCGGCGAGGAGCTGCGCCGCCACAAGCACGACCTGGGCACCCTGGTCTCCCTCGAGAACGGCAAGATCCTCGCCGAGGGCCTCGGGGAAGTGCAGGAGATGATCGACATCGCCGACTTCGCCCTCGGCCAGTCGCGCATGCTGTACGGCCTGAGCATGCACTCCGAGCGCCCCCAGCACCGCATGTTCGAGCAGTGGCACCCGCTGGGCGTCGTCGGGATCATCTCGGCCTTCAACTTCCCCGTCGCGGTGTGGTCCTGGAACGCCTTTCTCGGCGCGGTGTGCGGCAATGCCTGCGTGTGGAAGCCCTCGCCCAAGACCCCCCTGAGCGCGCTCGCCGTACAGATGCTGTGCAACAAGGTCATGGAGCGCGAGCACCTGCCGCCGATCTTCCAGCTGTTCATCGATGTCGGCACCGATCTCGCCACACGCTTCGTGGAGGACCGGCGCGTCGCGCTCGTGTCCTTCACCGGCTCGACCGAGGTCGGCCGCCGGGTCGGGGAGCGCGTCGCCGCCCGCCTCGGCAAGAGCCTGCTCGAACTCGGCGGCAACAACGCGGTGATCGTCGATGAGAGCGCCAACCTCGACCTGGCAGTGCCCGCGATCGTGTTCGGCGCGGTCGGCACTGCCGGCCAGCGCTGCACCACCACCCGGCGCGTCTTCGCCCACAAGGCGATCGCCGCCGAACTCGAGCGCCGGCTGCTGCACGCCTACCGCCAGGTGCGCATCGGCGACCCGCTCGAGAGCGGCACGCTCATGGGACCGCTGATCGATGCCGGGGCCGTCGAGCGCTACCTGACGGCCGTCAACCTCGCGCAGCAGGCCGGGGGCGAGCTCCTCACCGGCGGCACCGCGCTCAAGCGCGCCGGCCACTTCGTCGAGCCGGCCATCGTGCGCGCGCGCAACGAGTGGCCGATCGTGCAGACGGAAACCTTCGCGCCCATCCTCTACCTCATCCCGGTCGACTCGCTGGAAGAGGCGATCGCGGCCCAGAACGCCTCGCACCACGGCCTCTCGTCCTCGCTCTTCACCGACCGCCTGCAGAGTGCGGAGCTGTTCCTGTCGGCTGCGGGCAGCGACTGCGGACTCGCCAATGTAAATCTCGGCACCTCGGGCGCGGAGATCGGCGGGGCGTTCGGCGGGGAGAAGGACACCGGCGGCGGACGCGAATCCGGCTCGGACGCCTGGAAGGCCTACATGCGCCGCCAGACCAACACGCTCAACTGGAGCCGCTCGCTGCCGCTCGCCCAGGGCATCGAGTTCAATGTCGCGCCTTAGCTAGCGCCCCGGCAGCTGCACGCTGAAGCGCGCGCCACCGAGGCCGGATGCCTCGATGGCGAGCGCGCCGCCGTAGAGCTCGATGGTGTCGCGCACCATCGCCAGTCCGATCCCGTGGCCGGGAACGTTCTCATCCGCGCGCACGCCGCGTCCGAGCACGCGGTCGCGATCGCCCGCATCGATCCCCGGTCCGTCATCCTCGACGGTGAGCAGCAGGCGCTGCCGCGCCGGGGCCTGCGGGTCGGCCGAGGCGGTCAGACGCACGCGGCTGCGGCACCACTTGCAGGCGTTGTCGAGCAAGTTCCCGAGCATCTCCAGCAGATCGCCGCGGTCGCCGATGAAGGCACTGCCGGGGGCGATGGCCAGCTCCAGGGCGAGGTCCTTGTCGGCATAGACCTTGAGGAGCGCCCCGCGCAGTTCCGCGGCCACCTGGGCCACCTCCACCGGGGCGGCGCCCAGGAGTGCCCCGCCCGTGGCGGCCGCGCGCTTCAACTGGTGCTCGATGATGCCCTTCATGCGATCGATCTCCCCGCCCAGGGTCACCGCGGAGGCATCCGCCGGCAGGCTCGCGCGCATCACCGCGAGCGGGGTCTTCAGGCTGTGGGCGAGGTTGCCGAGAGTGTCACGGTAGCGGCCGACGCGCTTGCGCTCTCCGGTGAGCAGCGCGTTCAGGTTGCCCGCCACCCCGGCGAGCTCGCGCGGGTAGCCGGCGCCGAGGGTATCGCTGCGGCCCTCTTCCACCGCGTGGATCTCGCGCTCCATGCGCCGCAGCGGCGCGAGCACCCAGCGCAACAGAGCTGCGAGCGTCACGAGCAGGGCAAGCAGCAGCCCGCTGAACCAGCCCAGGAGCTGGCGCCGGAACTGCCACAGCTGCTGCTCGTAGGGTGCCAATGACACCGCCACACTGAAGGTGTAAGTCCCGGACTCCGCGGCGCCCTCCTCGAACTGGATGGCGCGGCTTTCGATCGCCACACGCTCGTGGTCGAAGTCCGCGTACGTGAGGCTGCGCTCCCCGTGCCGCAAGGGCGGCCCGAAGTCGCCCGTGACGCCGGCGGTCGAGGGCGAGCGCCAGGCGTGCGCGCGCGAGCGGATCTGTGCGTACACGCCCGACTGCGGCGTCTCCAGGCGCGGCTCGAGCGCCTGCGCCGCGGGCGCGTAACCGCCGCCGGGCAGCGGGTCGGCGGCCGCGATGAGCGCCACCATCTCCGCATCGAGCAGCTCCTGGAGCGAGCGCTCCGAGAGGGTGCGAAAGCCGCGATCGAGTACCAGCATCGTGATCGCGGAGAACAGTACCAGCGGCAGCGCGACCGAGATCAGCAACCGCCGGCTGAGGGAGTGCACGAGCGTGCGCGCCCCCGCGCCTAGGGACCCGCGTCGCGCGGAAGCGAGAAGCGGTAGCCGCGGCCGCGCAGCGTCTCGATCGGCTGCAGCGCGTCCTCGGGGTCGAGCTTGCGGCGCAGGCGCCCGATGAGCACCTCGATGACGTTGCTGTCGCGCTCGAAGTCCTGGTCGTACAGGCGCTCGGTGAGCTCACCCTTGGAGATGACCTCCCCGGCGCGCAGCATCAGGTGCTCGAGGATGCGGTATTCGAAGGTGGTGAGCTCGACCGGCGCGCCGCGCACCGCAACCGTCTGCGCGCGCGTATCGAGCACGACGGGTCCGCACTTGAGCTGCGGGCTCGCCCAGCCGCCCGCGCGGCGCAGCAGCGCCTGCACCCGCGCCAGCACCTCCTCGAACTGGAAGGGCTTGGCGACATAATCGTCCGCGCCCGCCTGCAGCCCCTCCACCTTCTCCTGCCAGTTATCGCGCGCGGTGAGGATCAGGATCGGGTAGGTCTTGGCGGCCGCGCGCACGCGGCGGATCAGCTCCATCCCCGGCACACCCGGGAGGCCCAGGTCCACGATCGCAACGTCCAGCGGGTACTCGAGCGCTGCGAACAGCCCCTCATCGCCATCGCGTGCCACGTCCACCGTGAAGCCGGCCTCTCCGAAGCGCAGTTTCAGCATCTCGCGCAGCGTAGCCTCGTCCTCCACCACCAGGATCCGCATGCTGCCCCGTACCTCCTTACTGCACCGCGCCGCTGGCGGCATCCACGCGCACGGTCCAGACCTTGCCGGCGTCGTTGAGCAGCTTCAGGACATAGGTGGTGCGCCCCTCGCTGTGCTGCGTCTCCGCCTTGACGACGCGCGCATGGTACTGGCGCTCGACGTTCCTGACCGCCTGGTCCATGGGCACTTCAGGCGGGGGTGCGGCGGCACGTGCGGTGGCCGCGGCGAGCACGGTGAGGCACACAACCAGCAGCACGCGGCTCGGGGCGTTCATGACGCACTAAGGGTAGCGTATCCATGTGTTAGGTTGCGACTTCGCGCCGCCGCAGGCTTTCAGCTGCCGTTCAGTTTCGCCTCGCACCACAGCGCATCCCACTCGGCGGGCTTGAGCGCCGGCAGATCCAGTTGCCGCTCGCGCGCCAGCGCCTCCATGCGCTCGAAGCGGCGCACGAACTTAGCGTTCGCCCGGCGCAGTGCCTCCTCCGGGTCCACCTGCAGGTGCCGGCTCCAGTTCACGATCGAGAACAGGAGGTCCCCGAGCTCCTCGCTCACGGCCTCGCTGGCAGCGCCGGTACCCGCAGCGCTACCGAGCGCGTGATCCAGCTCGTGCAGTTCCTCGATCACCTTGGCGCGCACCTCGCGCACATCCGGCCAGTCAAAGCCCACGCGCGCGGCGCGGCGCCCGAGCTTCAGGGCGCGCGTCAGCGCGGGCAGCGCCCGGGGCACGCCGGCGAGCACCTCGCCCCCGGCCGCCGGCTTGCCACCCGCCGCCGCGGCGCGCTCCTGCGCCTTCTGCTCCTCCCACACCCGCACCAGGTCCTCGGGTGCAAGCGCAGCGCCTGCGAAGATGTGCGGGTGGCGGCGCGTCAGCTTGTCGGTGATGCCCGCGGCCACAGCGGCGAAATCGAACCAGCCTTGCTCCTGCGCCATGCGGGCGTGAAAGACCACCTGGAACAGCAGGTCGCCGAGCTCATCGCGCAGGTGCTCGTGGTCGTTGCGCTCGATGGCGTCGGCGACCTCGTAGGCTTCCTCGATGGTGTAGGGGGCGATGGTGGCGAAGGACTGCTTCAGATCCCAGGGGCAGCCGTGCTCGGGATCGCGCAGACGCGCCATCAACTCAAGCAGCCGGGTGAGCTCGGCCGCGGCGGCGCTCATCCGGGGGCCTCGGCGATGCACAGCCGGTACAGCGTCAAGAGCATGCCCGCGGTGGCTCCCCAGATGTTGCGCTCCCCGTACGGGATGTCGCAGAACTCGACCTCCTCCCCGGTGAAGCCGGAGCGGCGCATGCGCACCTTGTGGTTGGCCGGATCGAAGATGAAATCCAGCGGCACCTCGAAGGTGTCCTCGACCTCCTCGGAATCGATCAGGAGCTCAAACCCCGGGCGCACAAAGGCCACCACCGGCGTCACCCGAAAGCCCGTCATCACCACGTGATCGGGCAGGTAGCCGACGATGGACACGAACCGGCTCTCAAGGCCGATCTCCTCGTGCGCCTCGCGCAGCGCTGCCTGTGTCGCGCCCTCGTCCTGCGGCTCGATACGACCGCCGGGGAAGCTGATCTGGCCGGCATGATTGCGCAGCTGCGTGGCGCGCTGCGTCAGCAGCACGCTCAGCTGCGGGCGCTCGACCAGGGGCACCAGCACCGCCGCGGGACGCGGATTGACCGGGAAGTGCTGCCGGAAGCGCTGGCTCTCCTGCGCCGACAGGCCCGGCACGCGCCACTCCTCCACGCGGTGCTGCGGGCGTGTGCCGGCGAGCCGTGCACGGATGACGGCGGCCCAGTCGCGCCGCGGCACGCCCGGGGGCGCACGGCCAGCTGTTGCTTCCTCGCCCGCCAATGCCCCTCAGCCTCCGCCGCTGGTGCCGCCCTTGATCCCGCCGCGGGTGAGCTCGGCCGGGTCGAGCAGCTTCTTGAGCTCCTCGCGCGGCAGGTCGGTCATCTTCTGGGCCACCTCCAGGATGGGCCGCCCTTCCGCGTAGGCCTTCTTGGCGATCGCGGCGCCCTTCTCGTAACCGATCACCGGGTTGAGCGCGGTGACGAGGATCGGGTTTCTGTCGAGCGCCTCGGCGAGGCGCGCCCGGTTGACGGTGAAGCCCGCGATCGCGCGGTCGGCGAGCGCGCGCGCGGCGTTGCTCAGGATCTCGATGCTGTACAGCAGGTTGTACGCGATCAGCGGCAGCATCACGTTCAGCTGGAAGTTGCCCGACTGCCCGGCCACCGTGATCGCGGCATCGTTGCCGATGACCTGGGCTGCGACCATGGCCGTGGATTCCGGGATCACCGGGTTCACCTTGCCGGGCATGATGCTGCTGCCCGGCTGCAGCGCCGGCAGGGCAATCTCGCCCAAGCCCGCGAGCGGCCCGCTGTTCATCCAGCGCAGATCGTTCGCGATCTTCATCAGGCTGACGGCGAGCACCTTCAACTGCCCGGACAGCTCCACCGCCGTGTCCTGCGCCGACATGGCCTCGAAGTAGTTGCGCGCCGGCTGGAACTCAAGCCCGGTGATCCCGGAGAGCTCCGCGCAGAAGCGCTGCCCGAACTGCGGGTGGGCATTGATGCCGGTGCCCACCGCGGTGCCGCCCTGGGCGAGCTCGTGCAGGCGCGGCTGCACGGACTGCACCCGCGCGATGCCATTCTCGATCTGCGTGCGCCAGCCGGAGAGTTCCTGCGACAGCGTCACCGGCATCGCATCCATGAGGTGGGTGCGCCCGGTTTTCACGATACCGGCCACCTCCTGCTCCTTCGCCTTAAGCGCCTCGCGCAGCCGCTCGAGCGCGGGCAAGAGGCGCTGCTGCACGGCGAGCGCTGCGCTCAGGTGCACCGCGGTCGGAATGGAGTCGTTGCTGCTCTGGCCCATGTTGACGTGATCGTTCGGGTGCACCGGGGTGCCGCTGCGGCGGCTGGCGAGCGCGGCGATCACCTCGTTCGCGTTCATGTTAGTGCTCGTGCCCGAGCCGGTCTGAAACACGTCGATGGGGAAGTGCCGGTCGTGCTGCCCGGCGGCCACCTCGGCGGCAGCGCTCTGGATCGCCTGGGAGAGCTGCGGATCGAGCAGCCCGAGCGCCGTATTGGCGCGAGCCGCGGCCTGCTTCACCAGGGCGAGGGCGCTGATGAAGGCCCGCGGCAGCTTCAGGCTGCTGATGGGGAAGTTCTCCACCGCGCGCTGCGTCTGCGCCCCCCAGAGCGCGTCCGCCGGCACCTGCAGCTCGCCCATGCTGTCGCGCTCGACCCGGAAGGAACTCGTCATGCAGGCACTCCGCGCAAGAATACTGAGTACGCCCGGCCGGCCGACCGTATGCGTTATGATGTAAATCCTAGCACTTCAAGGGCCTGCGCAACGCATGTCTGGGTCCCCCGACGAGCCACTTTCCGCGCTGGACGCGCTCTCCCCCGTCGATGGCCGCTACCGCGCGAGCAGCGCCCCGCTGCGCGCATCGCTCTCGGAGGCCGCACTCATTCGCGAGCGCATCCGCATCGAGGCGCAGTGGCTGCTGCACCTGGCGAGCGCAGCCCCGCGCCTGCCCGGCGCACAGCTCAGCCCCGCCGTCCGTGAGCGGGCGGCGACGCTCGCGCGCTCCCCCGACGCCGCTGCCGCCGCCGCGGTTAAGGCCATCGAAGCGCGCATCAACCACGACGTGAAGGCCGTCGAATACTACGTGCGCGAGCAGCTGCGTGCCGCGGGCGCCTCGGCCGCAACGCTGGAGCTGGTGCACTTCGGCTGCACCTCCGAGGACATCAACAACCTCAGCTACGCGCAGCTGTTGAGCGCGGCGCGCGTCATCCTGCAAGAAACACTGCAGGCACGCATCGGCGAGCTCACGGCCCTCGCGCAGCGCTACGCCGAGGTGGCGATGCTAGCCCGCACCCACGGCCAGCCGGCGAGCCCGACGACGCTCGGCAAGGAGTGCGCGAATTTCAGTGCCCGCCTGGAGCGCGCCGCCCGCCGCTTCAGCGCGGTCGCGATCCTGGGCAAGTGGAACGGCGCGGTGGGCAACTTCAATGCCCACGTGGCAGCGCTCCCCGAGCTTAACTGGCCACAGCTGGCCGCGACGTTTGTGCGCTCGCTGCAGCTGGAGTACAACCCCCTGACGACGCAGATCGAGCCGCACGACTGGATCGCCGAGTACTGCGATGCGCTGGCCGCGATCAACGTCATCGTCGTCGATGTGTGCCGCGACTTCTGGGGCTATATCTCCCTGGGTTACCTGCGCCAGCGCACCGTGGCCGGCGAGGTCGGCTCCTCGACCATGCCACACAAGGTGAACCCCATCGACTTCGAGAATGCCGAAGGCAACTGCGGCATCGCCAACGCGCTGCTGCGGCACTTCTCCGAGAAGCTGCCGCTGTCGCGCTGGCAGCGCGACCTCACCGACTCGACCGTGCTGCGCAACCTCGGCGTCGCCCTCGCCCACACGCTCATCGCCTGGAAGTCCCTCGGGCGCGGACTGGCCAAGGTCGAGGCGGACCCGCAGCGCATCGCCCGCGAACTCGAGGGCGCCTGGGAGGTCCTGGGCGAGGCGGTGCAGACGGTGCTGCGCGCGGCCGGGATCGCCGACGGCTATGAGCGGCTGAAGGAATTCACCCGCGGCCGCGCGATCGACGGGCCGACGCTCGCCGCTTTCATCGATGACCTGCCGCTGCCGGCGCCCGAGAAGGCACGACTGCGCAGCCTCAGGCCAGAGGGCTATACCGGGCTCGCCGCACAGCTCGCGCGGGGCGCCTGAGGGGATCTGCGCCCCCTAAGCCGCCCGGCCGCGCTCGAGATGGCCGAAAAAGCCCGCCGGGGGTCCCCGAAAGTGCGAACTGCACCGCGCTTTTGACCTGCCGGGCGGTACCGGGGGACATAAACCGTGAACCGCTGCGCACTGATCTTCGAGCTTTCCTCACTAAGATCCTCCGCAGCCTGCCTTTCGTGCCGGCAATTCGGGGCGCCCACGCGTGGCAATAAGCGGGGAAATCGACATCAACAGTGCCTTGGCGCAGCTCGCCAACGCCCGGTATGCCTCCGAGTCCGTCGGCAGCAGCAACCCGGGCCTGAGCCGCCAGGGCAACGAGACGCTGGCCGTGCTGACCTCCCTCGCCGAGGTGCGCGCGGCGGTGAATGAGGTGGCCGCGACCGCGCAGCGCCTCATCTCTATCTATACCCCCGACCTCGAGCCGGACCTCTACGACCAGAGCGCTTTCCTCGAGGTCATCAAGCACTTCGTGCTCACGCGCAGCTTCGCCAAGGTGCGGGTGCTGCTGGCCGAGCCGACCCGCGTCATGCGTGACAGCAACCGCTTCGTCGCTATGGGACGGCGCCTCTCGAGCTGCATCGACATCCGTTATGTAGCGGCGCAGGCCCCCCAGCGCGCCTCCACCTACCTGATCGCGGACGATCGCGCGATCGTCTACCGCATGCGCGCCGATACCTGGGACGGCGTCGCCGACATCAACAATCCGGTCGCCGCCCGCTTGTACTTACAGGAGTTCGATCAGGTGTGGAACGCCAGCGCAGCCGAGCACGGACTGCGCGCCGCCCGTCGCGGCTGATCAGCTCCGGCAAGCCGGCGGCGCGCCGGCAGTTACAATCCCGCGCATGACCCGCACGCCCGAAATCACGGTGGCTGCCGTGGCCGCCACGGCCGGCCGTTTCCTGTTCGTCGAGGAACGCATCAACCAGCGGCTGGTCATCAACCAGCCCGCAGGCCACGTCGAGCCGGGCGAGTCGCTGCTGGCGGCGGTGATCCGCGAGGTGCGCGAGGAAAGCGCCTGGCGCTTCGAGCCGCACGCGCTCCTGGGGGTGTACCTGTGGCGACGGCCGAGCTCACGACGCCCGACACTGCGTTTTGCCTTCACCGGCACGGTGAGCGAGCACGACGCGACGCGACGCCTCGATCGCGGCATCGTGCGCACCCTGTGGTTGTCGGCCGATGAGATCGAGGCGCAGGCGCCGCGCCTGCGCAGCCCCCTGGTCCTGCGCTGCGTCGAGGACTACCTCGCCGGCCACACGCACCCTCTCGAGGGGATCGCACAGCTCGACCTGTCCTCCGCCGCCGCGGTCGAGCCCACCGCCCGGCTGTAGGGCGCCGCGCGCCGCCGGCGGCTAGAATTCGTGCCATGTCGGCCCTCACCCTCCCCACCCCCGGCGCCTGCGTGCTCGTCGGCCTCTCCGGCGGGGTGGATTCGGCCGTCGCAGCGCTCCTGTTAAAGGAGGCCGGCTGGGAGGTGCAGGGGCTCTTCATGAGCAACTGGGACGAGGAGGACGATCAGTACTGCACGGCCGCGCAGGACTACCAGGATGCGCGCGCGGTGGCCGCCGAGCTCGCGATCCCCCTGCACCGGGCGAGCTTCGCGCGCGAGTATCGCGAGCGGGTCTTCGCGCACTTCCTCACCGAGCACGCGGCCGGGCGCACGCCCAACCCGGACGTGCTGTGCAACCGCGAGATCAAGTTCGGGGTCGCACTGAGATGGGCGCGCCGCCTGGGCGCGACGCATTTCGCGACCGGGCACTACGCGCGCCTCGAGCCCACCGCCGACGGCACCGGCCTCTTCAAGGCGCGCGATGCCGCCAAGGACCAGAGCTACTTCCTCAGCGCCATGCCGCCCCAGGAGCTCGGTGCACTGCTGATGCCACTCGGGGAGCTGCACAAAGCCGAGGTGCGCGAGCGCGCCCGGCGCGCCGGGCTGCCGGTCTACGACAAGCCCGACAGCACCGGCATCTGCTTCATCGGCGAGCGACCGTTCCGGGAGTTCCTCGCGCGCTACCTCGCCCGCACGCCGGGGACCATCGAGTCCGCCGAGGGCGAGAACCTCGGGACCCACGAAGGACTGGCCTTCTACACCCTCGGGCAGCGCACCGGGCTCAACATCGGCGGCCGCGCCGGGCGGCCCGAGGAGCCCTGGTACGTCGCGGAGAAGGATGCCACGCGCAACGTCCTCATCGTGGTGCAGGGTCATGATCATGCGCGCCTCTCGAGTCACGGGCTCGAGAGTGGCCCGTGGCACTGGCTGAGCACCCCGCGCCACACCCCCTTCAGCGCCGGGGTGAAGGTGCGTTACCGCCAGGCGGACCAGGCCGCGCGGCTGCAGCCGCGCGCCGATGGCTCGATGCACGTCGCCTTCGAGGACGCGCAGCGGGCCGTGACGCCGGGGCAGTACGCGGTCGCCTACGAGGGCGAGCGCTGCCTCGGGGGTGCCGTGATCGAGCGCGTCGAGCGTCCCCTGGAGCACGCCTCCGCCGCCTGAACCAAGCAGCATCCCGCGGGTGCGCCCGATATAATTAGAGGTTCACAGCGGAGATACGCATGACGAACACCTTTCGGGCGCGCTCGACACTGACTGCCGGGGACCGTTCCTACGAGATCTGGAGCCTCGCGGCGTTGCCGCAGGACAAACTGGCCCGCCTGCCGTACTCGCTGAAGGTCCTGCTCGAGAACCTGCTGCGTTTTGAGGACGGCGTCACCGTCACCCGTGCGGACATCGAGGCGCTGCTCGAGTGGGATCCGCAGGCCACCCCCTCGCACGAGATCGCCTTCACCCCCGCGCGCGTCATCCTGCAGGACTTCACCGGCGTCCCCTGCGTGGTCGATCTCGCGGCCATGCGCGATGCCATCGTCAGGCTCGGCGGTAACGCCGAGCGCGTCAATCCGCTGAACCCCGCAGAGCTCGTGATCGATCACTCGGTGCAGGTCGATGAGTACGGCTTCCCGGGGGCGCTCGCGGCCAATACCGCCATCGAGTTCGCGCGCAACAAGGAACGCTATGCCTTCCTGCGCTGGGGCCAGACCGCGTTCCGCAACTTCGCCGTGGTGCCCCCCAACACCGGCATCGTGCACCAGGTGAACCTCGAATACCTGGGGCGGGTGATCTTCGATGCCGAGTCCGGCGGTGTGCGCCGCGCCTACCCCGATACCCTGGTGGGCACGGACTCGCACACCACCATGATCAACGGTCTCGGGGTCCTCGGCTGGGGCGTCGGCGGCATCGAGGCCGAGGCCGCGATGCTCGGTCAGCCGGTCACCATGCTCATCCCCCAGGTCATCGGCTTTCGCCTGGAGGGCAAGCTGCAGCCCGGTGCCACCGCAACCGACCTGGTCCTGACCGTCACCGAGATGCTGCGCAAGAAGGGCGTGGTGGATAAGTTCGTGGAGTTCTTCGGCGACGGGCTCGCCAATCTGCCGCTCGCCGATCGCGCGACGATTGCCAACATGGCGCCCGAGTACGGCAGCACCTGCGGGCTCTTCCCGATCGATACCGAGACCGTGAGGTATCTGGAGCTCTCGGGCCGCCCGCGCGAGCGCATCGAGCTCGTCAGCGCCTACGCGAAGGCCCAGGGCATGTGGCGCAACCAGGGCGCGAGGCCCGCCCGTTACACCGATGAGCTCGAACTCGACCTCGGAAAGGTGGAACCGAGCCTCGCCGGTCCGCGCCGGCCCCAGGACCGCGTGCCCCTGAAGTCGGCCAAGACGGTGTACGAAACCGATGCCAGGAAGACGGCCACGGAGCGCGCCACACACAGCGGCGGCGGCCGCGGCAGCGCCCCCGTCACGCTCAATGGCAAGCAGCTCGAGCTCAAGGACGGCGCGGTGCTGATCGCGGCGATCACGAGCTGCACCAACACGTCGAACCCTTCCGTGATGTTGGGCGCCGGGCTCCTGGCCCGCAAGGCGCGCGCACGGGGACTGAATTCCCAGCCGTGGGTGAAAACCAGCCTCGCACCAGGCTCACGCGTGGTGACGGATTACTTCACCAAGGCGGGCGTCCTGGAGGATCTCGCCGCCGTGGGCTTTGACCTGGTCGGCTATGGCTGCACCACCTGCCTCGCCGAAGGCACACCGGTGCTACTCGGAAACGGCACCACGCGTCGCATCGAGCAGATGCCCGACTGCGGCGGCACGCGCGTATTTGGACCGGATGCGCAGCGTCAGTTGGCGCTCGCGGTTCAGAGTGAAATGATGGTGCAAGGCGAGCGCGAGTGCGTAACCCTTGTGCTGCAGGATGGCCGCCAGCTGACCTGCACCCCGGATCACAAGGTTCTCCGCGCGGACGGCCGCTGGATACGCGCCGACCAGCTCGCGCTGGGCACGGACCGCGTCGTCATGGGCCTGGAGGCTCCGCTCGATGAGCGCGGCACGGACGAAGCCGGTTACCGGCTCGTAGCCGGCAGCCGGATCTTCTCGATGGACGACGAGCACGAACGCCTGTGCACGCTCGCGTTCGCCCGGCTGCTCGGACACCTGCTAAGTGACGGCTCCATCAGCGTCATGGGCCACGCGCGCATGAACGTCGGGCAGGCTATCGATCGGGCGATGGTCCTGAACGACATCGAACTGCTGACGGGCAAGCGCCCGGCAGCCGCGCAGTACGACGAGCGTAAGTGCTCGATCGCGCTGCCCCTGGAGCTGACTCGGGTCGTGGTCGCGCTCCCGGGCGTTCGGGTCGGCATCGAGCAGGCACCGTCTTTGCCGGCATTCATCACTCGGGGCAATTGCCCGGTGGCCGTCGTTCGGGAGTTTCTCGGCGGGCTCTTCGGGGCAGACGGCCACGGACCGACGCTGCACCGCTCTAACCACAACAAGGAGTACGCCGCCTGCCTGATGCCCCCGGCGTACTCCCAGAGCAGCAAGCCAGAATTCGTGGAGCAAACCAGGCAGCTGATGGGCGAGATCATCCGGCTGCTGGTGCGCTGCGGCGTCAAGGCTCGCGGGGCCGCGATCCGCGAGTACCTCGCGCGCCACTCTGCATCGTCCTACCCGGCGGCGCGCGACGGCGTCGTTCGTCACGAGATCCGGCTCGAATTGCCCGAGGGGCTGTCTTTTATCGAGCGCGTGGGGTTCCGTTATTGCGTCGACAAGTGGATGCGCGCCAGCGCGGCGGCGGTCTACTGGCGCACCGTGGACACGATCAATCGTCAGCGCCTGTGGATGGCGGACCGGCTCGAGGAGCTGCAGCGGGCGCGTCCCCAGTTATCCTTCTCCAGGACCCGCGCGCTCGCGGCGGCGGAGTGGGCCGAGCTTGAGACGCCTGTGTTTACGCACTCCGCCCTGCTCGAGGGACACGAGTGTTTCTCGCGTCTGCCTGACGCCAGCGGGCGCCCCTTCCGGCCGCTGCACCGCGACAGTTGCGAATTTCCTTCTCCGGCGGAGTTATTCGAGCGCATGGGGGTCCGCGAGTGGTTTGCCGCCCCGGCGTCGCCTGATGCCGTGGAAGATCCCAAGCGTTACTGCGCGGCGAAGGGCGCCCTGGCGCTCCCGACCTTCACCCTGGCGGTGGCCGAGCGGCGCGCCGCGGGTAAGCGTCCCGTGTTCGACCTCGCCGTCAATGACCTGCATGCCTTCGTGGCCGCGGGCGTCTGCGTTCACAATTGCATCGGTAACTCCGGCCCCCTGAAGCCGGAGATTTCCGCGGCAGTGAAGGCCGGCGACCTCACCGCCTGCGCGGTGCTTTCCGGCAACCGCAATTTCGAGGGTCGCGTGCATCCG
>DATIXW010000062.1:0-8968 GCA_035518135.1 Steroidobacteraceae bacterium | reverse complement strand
GCAGCCGTTGCCACGCGCCGCTAGCGCGCTGCCGGCATCTTCGGAAAGCCCAGATCGTCCGCGCCGGCCCAGCGCGTCCAGTGACCGATCACCAGGTCCGGGTAGTCGCGGTGGCCGATGCTGCCGTTGTAGCGCGCCAGTGCGCGGCGCACGTCGTTGTGCTCGTAGGTGAGATAGAAGCGCAGGATGGCGCAGCCCATGCGGATGTTGGGCGCGACGTGCACCAGCTCGTAGCGGTGTAAGCCGAGCTTCTCGGGCCAGAAGGGCATCACCTGCATGAGCCCGACTGCGCCGGCGTTGGAGACCGCCCAGCGATCGAAGCGACTCTCCACATCGATCAGCGCCATTACCAGCCCCGGCGGCAGGCGCGCCTCGCCGTAGCGGTGCGTCTCGCAGTACACCTGCTTGAGGATGTCGATGCGCTCCTCGCGCTCCTTCACCAGCGTGCGCAGCCGCGGCTCCATCAGCGTGTACCACACCGCCGAGTCGTACTGATCGGTGAAGCACTGCGCCTGGGCGATGGCCTTCTCGATGACGCCCCGAAGCTCGGGGTCGCGCTGCTGGTCGGCGTGCGCCGCCGGCAGCAGCGCCGCGGCGAGCAGCCACGCCGCCAGGTGCGCGCGGCTAGCCGGCCAGGCGCGCGCGCATGAAGGCGAGGGCCTCGCCGAGCGGGAAGTCGGTACTCGCGCTGTCGCGCCGGCCGCGGTACTCGAGCTTGCCCGCCTCCAGGCCGCGCTCAGCCACGACCAGGCGGTGCGGTATGCCGAGCAGCTCCGCGTCGGCGAACTTGACCCCCGGGCGCGCATCGCGGTCGTCGTAGAGCACTTCGATGCCGGCGGCGGTGAACTCGGTGTACAGCTGATCGGTGAGCTCGCGGACACGGGCGGATTTTTGCAGATTCAGGGGTACCAGGACCACCTGGAACGGCGCGATGGGCGCCGGCCAGATGATACCGCGCTCATCGTGATTCTGTTCGATGGCGGCGGCCACGACGCGCGTCACACCTATGCCGTAACAACCCATGAGGAGCGTGACCTCCTGGCCCGACTCATCGAGCACCAGCGCCTTCATCGGCCGGCTGTACTTGTCCCCGAGCTGGAACACGTGGCCGACCTCGATACCGCGCGCGATCTGCAGCGTACCCTTGCCCGAGGGACTCGGGTCCCCGGCGACCACGTTGCGCAGGTCCGCCGCGGTGACCTCGCCCACGTCGCGCTCCCAGTTGACGCCGGTGAGGTGCATGTCCTTCTCGTTCGCACCGCAGACGAAGTCCGCCAGCGCGAGCGCGGCGTGATCGGCATACACGCGGCACCTGAGGCCGGCCACGCCGACGTAGCCCGGCTCGGTGCCGCTGACCGCGAGCACCTGCTGCGGCGTCGCCAGCTGCAGCGGGCTCGCCACCCCGGGCAGTTTCTGCGCCTTGACAGCGTTCAGTTCGTGATCCCCGCGCAGCACGAGCGCGACGACCGCGCCTTCGGTGCCCTGGACGATCAGGGTCTTCAGGCAGCGCTCGGGGGCCACCTTGAGGAAGGCGGCGACGTCGGCGATGGTGCGTGCGCCGGGGGTGGCGACCTTGCGCAGCGGCTCGGCCGGGGCCGGGCGCGGCGTGGCCGGCGGCACGGCGGCGGCGGCCTCGAGATTGGCGGCGTAGTCGTCGCCGTCGGAGAACACGATCGCATCCTCGCCCGAGGAGGCGAGCACCATGAACTCCTGCGAGACGTCCCCGCCGATCGCGCCGGAGTCTGCGCGCACCGCGCGAAAGGTGAGGCCGGTGCGGGTGAAGATGCGCGTGTAGGCGTCGAACATCGCGCGGTAGCCGGCGGTGAGGGAGGCCTGGTCGAGGTGGAAGGAGTAGGCGTCCTTCATGATGAATTCACGCGCGCGCATGACGCCGAAGCGCGGACGCACCTCGTCGCGGAACTTGGTCTGGATCTGGTAGAAGTTCACCGGCAGCTGGCGGTAGCTCTTCAGCTCGCGCCGCGCGATGTCGGTGATCACCTCCTCGTGCGTAGGACCGGCGACGAAGTCGCGCTCGTGGCGGTCCTTGATGCGCAGCAGCTCCGGCCCGTACATGCTCCAGCGGCCCGACTCCTGCCATAGCTCCGCCGGCTGTACCACGGGCATCACGAGCTCGAGCGCCCCGGCGCGATCCATCTCCTCGCGGATGATGCGCTCGACTTTCTTCAGCACCCGCAGCCCGAACGGCAGCCAGCTGTAGAGTCCGGCGGCCTCGCGGCGGATCAGGCCCGCGCGCAGCATCAGCTGGTGGCTCACGACCTCCGCCTCAGCGGGGGTCTCCTTCATGGTGTTGATCGGGTACCGGGACAGCCTCATCGTCGCGCGCTTTCGCTGATTGCCTTCAACAGTCGCAGGGAAGCTGGCATCTTAGCAGGAGGCCCCTGATAAGATGGCGCACGTGACAAACGAGCTTCCGGAACCGCTCAGGCCGCGCCGCAAGGGTATCTACCTGCTGCCGAACCTGCTCACCACGGGCTGCCTGTTCTCGGGCTTCTATGCGGTGGTGGCGGCGATCGACAAGCACTTCGAGAACGCCGGCATCGCAGTCTTCGCGGCCATGATCTTCGACACCCTGGACGGGCGCATCGCACGCCTGACGCGCACCGAGAGTGCCTTCGGCAAGGAGTACGACAGCCTTGCCGACATGGTCGCCTTCGGTCTCGCCCCCGCGATCGTCGCCTACCAGTGGGGCGTGGTGCGCATCATGGAGTACGGACGCCACTGGGGGCGTTTCGGCTGGCTGGCGTGCTTCTTTTACGCCGTGGCGGCGGCGCTGCGCCTCGCGCGCTTCAACGCGCGCTCGGCGACCGCCGACAAGCGCTACTTCGAGGGGCTGCCGAGTCCTTCCGCGGCGGCGATCGTGGCCGCCTTCGTCTGGTTCTGCAGCGACTGGCGCGAGCCGCGCCTCACCGGACTCATCGCCGCCTTCGTGGTCACGGCGAGCGCCGGCGCCCTCATGGTCTCAAGCTTCGGCTACCCGAGCTTCAAGCAGTTTGACCTCGACCGGCGCATCCGCTTCGTCTACATGCTGCTCGTGCCACTCACCATCATCCTGATCGCGGTGGACCCGCCGACCATGCTTCTGGCGATGTTCGGCACCTACGCGCTCTCGGCCCCCGTGCTGTGGCTCGGGCGGCGCGCGCGCCGGCTGGTGCGCGGAGCGCCCACCCGTGGAGTCCCATGAGCGCGGCCGGCTCGCGGCGCGACGCGTATCTGCAGGCGCTCGGCATCGATCGCTGGGTGCCACGCGCGCACGGTGGCGGCGCGCCGGCGGCCGCCGCAGCACCGCCGGCGCCCTCGCCCGCCGTGCCGCCGGCACCGCTGGCAGCCGCAGCGCCGGTGCCGCGTGCCGCGGCGGGACCTGCGTGCGATCTGGCAGCCCGCTGGGAGGCTCTGCGCACGCAGGTGGCGACGTGCACGCGCTGTGCGCTGCACCAGACGCGCACCCAGGGGGTGTTCGGGGTCGGCCCCGAGCGCGTCGACTGGCTCGTCATCGGGGAGGCCCCGGGGGCGGAGGAGGACCGGCGCGGGGAGCCCTTCGTGGGAGCCGCCGGCCAGCTCCTGGATGCGATGCTGCGCGCCATCGGGCTCGATCGGAAGAGCAACGTTTACATCGCCAACGTACTGAAGAGCCGCCCGCCGGGTAACCGCGATCCCAAGCCCGAGGAGGTGGCGGCGTGCCTGCCGTACCTGCAAGCCCAGATCGAGCTGCTGCGGCCAAAACTCATGCTGGCGGTGGGGCGCATCGCCGCCCAGAGCCTGCTCGGCACGGACGCACCGCTCGGGCGGCTGCGCGGTGAGGTGCACCGCTTCGGTGATACGCCCCTGGTCGTGACGTATCATCCGGCTTACCTCCTGCGTACGCCCGCGGAGAAGCGCAAGGCGTGGGAGGACCTGAAGTTTGCCCGCAGCGTGTACCAGCAACTCATCCAGGGCCGAGCGCTCGATGGCCACCGCACCTGAGCTTCTGGGCGCAAATGCCGAGGTTCTCATCCGTCCCATGCGCGGTGCCGACGTCGGCGAGGTCGTCGCGATCGAGCGCGCCTCGTACCAGTTTCCCTGGAGCGAGGGAATCTTTCGCGACTGCCTGCGGGTCGGCTATATCTGCCGCGTGGTGAGCGTGGACGGCGAGGTGATGGGTTACGGCGTCATGAGCGTCGGCGCCGGCGAGGCGCACGTGCTGAACTTGTGTGTCGCGGAAAGCTTTCGCTGCCGCGGCGCCGGCCGCAAGCTCCTGCTGTGCCTGCTCGAGCGGGCGCACGCGGCCGGCATGGCGGAGGCCTTCCTCGAGGTGCGCCCCACGAACACCACCGCGATCCGGCTGTATCAGTCGATCGGCTTCGAGCAGGTCGGTACGCGGCGCGGCTACTACCAGGCGCTCAACGGCCGCGAGGATGCCGCGGTCCTCAAGCTCAGCCTGCGACGTCCGGCGTCTCCGGCCGTCTGACGCTGCCGCCATGACTGACCTGGCTGCCGAGATCGCTCGGCGACGCACGTTCGCAATCATCTCGCACCCGGATGCGGGCAAGACCACGCTCACCGAGAAGCTGCTGCTCTTCGGCGGCGCCATCCAGATGGCGGGCGCGGTCAAGGGTCGCAAGGCGGCCCGCCATGCGACCTCGGACTGGATGCGCCTCGAGCAGCAGCGCGGGATCTCCGTGACCTCCTCGGTGATGCAGTTCCCCTATCGCGACTGCATCATGAACCTGCTCGACACGCCCGGGCACGAGGACTTCTCCGAGGACACCTACCGCACGCTCACCGCGGTGGACTCCGCGCTCATGGTGATCGACTGTGCCAAGGGCGTGGAGGAGCGCACCATCAAGCTCATGGAGGTGTGCCGCCTGCGCGATACGCCGATCATGACCTTCATTAACAAGCTCGACCGCGATGGGCGCGCGCCGATCGAGCTGCTCGATGAGATCGAGAGCGTGCTTAAGATCGCCACTGCCCCGATCACCTGGCCGATCGGCATGGGGCGCGAGCTGCGCGGCATCTACCACCTGAGCGAAGACCGCATCTACTGCTACAGCGCCGGTGAGCGCGGGCGCGTGGGTGAGAATCGCACGATCGCCGGCCTGCACAGTGCGGCCGGGCGCGAGTTCCTCGGCGAGCACGCCGCCGCCTTCGATGAGGAGATCGCGCTGGTGCGCGGCGCCACCCAGGCCTTCGAACCCGGGGACTACCTGGGCGGGCGTCAGACGCCGGTGTTCTTCGGCTCGGCGGTCAACAACTTCGGGGTCGAGGAACTGCTGGCCGCCTTTGCCAGCTACGCGCCGCCGCCGCTGCCGCGCACCGCGCGCGAACGCCTGGTCGAGCCCTGCGAGGCGGCCCTCGCCGGATTCGTCTTCAAGATCCAGGCCAACATGGACCCGGCGCACCGCGACCGCATCGCGTTCCTGCGCCTGTGCGCGGGGCGCTACAACCGCGGCATGCGGCTGTTCCATGTGCGCCTCGGCAAGGAGGTGCGCGTGGCCGATGCGCTCACCTTCATGGCATCCGACCGCGCGCAGGCCGAGGAGGCCTATGCGGGCGACATCATCGGCCTGCACAACCACGGCACCATCAACATCGGCGACACCTTCACCCAGGGGGAGCGCCTCGCCTTCACCGGGGTGCCGAACTTCGCGCCGGAGATCTTCCGGCGCGCGGTACTCAAGGACCCGCTGAAGATGAAGGCGCTGCAGAAGGGGCTGTCGCAGCTGTGCGAGGAGGGCGCGACGCAGCTGTTCAGGCCGCTGCGCAACAATGACCTGATCCTCGGCGCCGTCGGGCAGCTGCAGTTCGAGGTCGTCGCCTTCCGCCTCGCCGACGAGTACAGCGTGCAGTGCGTCTTTGATCCCGTGACGGTGCACACCGCGCGCTGGATCGAGGCCGCAGACCCGCGCAAGCTCGAGGAGTTCCGCGCCCGCGCCCACGAGCATCTCGCGCTCGATCACGCCGGGGCGCTGGTGTACCTGGCGCCCTCACGCGTCAACCTGCAGCTGACGCTCGAGCGCTGGCCCGACATCCGCTTCCTCGAGACCCGCGAACACGCCAGCCCCTGAAGCGCGCGCAGCTAGCCCGGCGCGCGCGTGACGCGCAGCCGCGCGACGTCGCGCCCGAAGCGCTCGAGCTCCTGCGGGGTGCCCGCTTCGCGCCCGTAGCGCAGCTGCGCGTAGCGTGCACACAGCGCGTGCACCGGCGCGCCGAGGTCGGGGCGCTGCAGGCTCACCGCGGTGGCGTAGTCGAGCGGCCCGAGGTGCGCCGCGCGGGGCGCCCCGGCGCGTGCGAGCTTGCGGCACAGCCGCAGATACGCCCGTGCCAGAGCGTCAGGGCGCCCGCGCGGTGCACGGCGCCCGAGGTGCCAGGCGGTGAAGCCGAGCCACAGCAGAAGCGCCGCCGCGAACGCCCACCCGAGATCGCGCGCATCCGGCGTGCGCACGCCGAGGCGGCCGAGGAGGCTGAGCTGGCTGTCGTAGCTGTATTTCACCAGGTGATCGCTCCACCAGGCGTTCGCCGCGTCCCAGCGCTGCAGCAGCCCGGCGAGCCATGCCGAGTGATACAGCAGCCGGTCGGCGGCGGAAAATGCCCCGGGCATCAGCTCGAGCATGCCGCGGCTGAGGCGCTCGGGCGCCACGACCGCGGTGGGATCGACGCGGGTCCAGCCGCGGCCCTCGAGCCACACTTCCGCCCAGGCGTGCGCGTCGGCCTGGCGCACTTCGATGAACTCCCCGATCGGATTCCATTCACCGCCCAGGTAGCCCGTCACGACGCGCGCCGGCACGTGCGCGGCGCGCATCAGCGTCACGAACGCCGAAGCGTAGTGGCCGCAGAACCCCTCGCGGGTCCGGAACAGGAGGTCATCGACCGCATCGCGCCCGAGCGGCTGCGGGTCCAGCGAGTACACGAAGCCGCCGCTGCGCAGGTAATCAAGCGCAGCGGCAACGAAGGCGCCGTCCGAGCCGGCCCTCCGGTACAGCGCCTGCGCGAGCTCGCGGGTGCGTGGGTTGGCATCCTGCGGCAGCGCGGTGTCCTCGCGGCGGCTGAGCGCGGCAAGCGGGGCGCGCGTGCGCATGCCGAGGTAGGAGATCGCCGCGTAGCTGGCCGGCTCGTTGACCGCTTCCGCGGCGATGAGTTGATAGTCGTAGGTGAGGAACACGCGCGCCGCGGGGGCCTGCGCGGGCGTATCGAGCGCGAACCAGAAGTGCCGGTGCGTGGGCTCGAGCAGTACGTGGTAGCGCACCGGCGTGCCGAGGAACTCAGTCGGCGCAGGCTGGAAGGAGGTCTCCGAGCGCTTCCACGTGTGCCCGTCGAAGTCGTGCAGCACCGGGCCGCGCCAGTAGAGGGCGCCGTTCGGGCGCGCACCCTCAAAGCGCACGTGCATGGCGACGTCGTAGTCGGCGACCAGCCGCGCGATGCTGCCCGGGGTCATCGTGTCGGAGAGCCCGGTGAGGGCGGTGTTGCCGCGCGGGATCGCCCAGAACGAGCCGGCCAGGCGCGGGAAGAACAGGAACAGCGCCAGCGCGAGCGGCAGGGCGAGCAGCAGGGCGCGCGCGGCCAGGCGCAGCGCGTCGCGCGAGGGCAGCGTCGGGGTGGCGATCGCGGCAATGGCCGCGCAGCACAGCCACGCCTGCAGCGCATACAGCGGCGCGCGCGCGAGGTCCTGGCGGTCGAGGCAGGCCGCCAGGAGCAGGAACAGCCCCGTGCCGGTGAGCACCAGCAGGTCGCGGGTGCTGCGGGTCTCCAGCAGTTTCAGCGCCGCCATGAGTACCAGGAGCGTGGTGCCGGCGGCGAGTCCGTTGAGCGTGTGGAAGCGCGCGAGCACCACCGCGGCCATCGTGAGCGCGAGCAGGGCGCGGGCCAGGCGACCGGGTTGCCAGCGGCCGCGCGGCGCGGACGCGAGGCGCCACGCGATGAGCGCCGCGCAGGCGATGCTCGCCCACGCGGGTATCCGGTCGACGTGCAGCAACACCCCGCCGGCGAGCGCAGCGCACGCCCAGCTGAGCGGCCGCAACGCCGCCGGTGTCGCACCTGGGGACGCGTTCATGGCGCGCCGCCGGCGGCGTCGGTGCCGAAGCGCGCCAGCAGCGCGAGGCAGCGATGGCGGTGCTCGGGGCCGCGATCGGCCGCCACGGGCGCCGCGCCCGGCAGCCGCAGCGCGTAGCGCTCGCCGCGCGCCTCCGCGTCGACCACCCAGCGCGCGAGCTGCGCCAGGCGTGCCTCGGCGCCCTCGAGCGGCACCTGTGCGAAATCAAACACCCGCAGCTCCGAGCCGAGCGCGCGGTACTCCTTCACCAGCAGCGGCGCCTCGCGCGCGTACGCCTTCCAGTCCACCTGGCGCGGCGAGTCGCCATCGCGAAAGGCGCGCAGCCCGACCCACTCATCGAGTCCGGCGCCGGTGTGCGTACGCGTGCCGCCCGGACGGCCCCCCTGCACCGGCATCGGCACCGTGCCCGCGGGGGCCGGATAAACGATCAGCTCCAGCGGCGTGTGCACCCAGGTCCAGGCCCGAAAGAGCGCGAATGGATGCGCCGTGGCAATGCGCACGCGCGCAATGGGCACGACGCCGCGCCGCTGCGGCGGCAGCGCCACGGCGAGGCGCGCGCGTCCGAGCGCGCTCAGATCGGCGCGCGTGAGCGCGGGCCCCTCGAGCGCGGCCTCGAGTCCGGGGCGCGGCAGGTCCGTGGGATTGCCGAGTCTCACGATGACGGTGGCGGCGCGGCCGGCGAACACCGCCGGCGCCTCGGCGGCGATGACCACGACCCCGAGCAGGTTGCGGTGGCACTGCTGCATCGCGACCAGCCCGAATGCGGTCAGCAGGAAGGTGAGGAACAGCGCCAGGCTGTTGCCGTAGTTGAGCCCGGCGAGCAGCATCACGAACACCAGCGCCGCGAACGCCAGGCCGCCGCGGGTGGGCAGGATGTACAGACGGCGCCGCTCGAGCGTCACCGGCAGCCGATCGGCGCCC
>DATIXW010000061.1:0-3222 GCA_035518135.1 Steroidobacteraceae bacterium | reverse complement strand
GCCGGATCAACCAGTCTCTGCACCTGCTGAGCGCACTGTGTTTCCTGACCACGTACGTGACGATCTTCAGAAGCCCCACGGCCGCGGCCATGATCGGCTGGCTGGGGGCGATGGTGAGCCGGCAGCTCGGCCACTTCTTCTTCGAGCCCAAGGGCTACGACCAGGTGAACCGCGCCAGCCACGAGCACAAGGAGGCGATCAAGGTCGGCTACAACCTGCGCCGCAAGGTCGTGCTGCTTAGCCTGTGGGGGATCTCGCCGCTGGCGCTGTGGGCCGATCCCACCCTGTTCGGTCTTTTCCCGAACGCCGCGGGCCGTGCGGATTTCTTCCGCCATCTCGGTCAGCTGTGGCTCGCGATCGGGGTCGGCGCGCTCGCGTTCCGCGTGGCGCAGCTGTCGGTGCAACAGAGCGTGCAGACCGGGCTGGTATGGCTCACGAAGATCGTGACCGACCCGTTCCACGACGTGATGCTGTACTGGCGCGCGCCGCTTCACCTCGCGCGCGGCGAGCTCATCGACCCCATGGATGACGTGCTCGAGGAGGCTCCCCAGCGGGCCTGAAGCAGCTCGCGCAGCAGGCGCCGCCGGATCGAAGGGGCGGTGAGCGCGGGGGTCTCCCACCACCAGCCGTCGGCCTGCATGGCGCGGGCGGCGGCGAGGAAGCGCCCCGCCACCGCCTCGAAGTCCTGCTCGCTGTAGTTGAGGCTGAAGATGAGCCGCCCGGTGCCCACCCAGGAGAGCGCGAGGCCTTCGGCGCGCAGGTAGTACTGCAGCATCCAGTGATAACGCGAGGGTTTCAGGAAATTCACCGTCCAGATGGAGGACAGCTGCGCCACCTCGAGTGGCAGCTGGGCCGCGGCGAGCCGCTCGTTGAGCGTGCGTGCACGGCGCGCCCAGGTGGCGTCGAGGTCGCGGTAGAGCGAGCGCACGGGCTCGGTGTCGAAGCGCTCGAGGAACTCACACATCGCGCCCATGACGTAGGGGTGGGAGTTGAAGGTGCCGCGCGCGAGGCAGACATCGGCCGGGCGCTCCTCGCGGAAGCGCCGCATGTAAGCCGCGCGGCCGCACAGCACGCCCACCGGCAGCCCTCCACCCAGAGTCTTGCCGTAGGTGACGAGGTCGGCGCGAACGCCGAAGTACTCCTGCGCGCCGCCGCGCGCCAGGCGAAAGCCCACGAAGATCTCATCGAAGATGAGCACGATGCCGCGCGCGCTGCACACGGCGCGCAGCCGCTGCAGCCAGCGGGCGTAGGCCTCGCGGTCCACGCCCGCGCCCGCACGTGCGGCGATGAGATCCGAGTCGGCGGGCGCGCTGCGGTTGACGTGCAGCGCCTGCAGCGGGTTCACCAGCACGCAGGCGATGTCGCGGCGCGAGCGCAGCACCGCGAGCGAGGCCTCGTGCATGTCCTTCAGTGTGAAGGTGTCGCGCGCGGGAAGCGGGTTGCCCACCCCGGGCTGCACGTCGCCCCACCAGCCGTGGTAGGCACCGCAGAAGCGCACCAGATAGCGCTTACGGGTGTGATAGCGCGCGAGCCGCACCGCCTGCATCACCGCCTCGGTCCCCGACATGTGGAAGGACACCTCGTCGAGCCCGGAGATCTCGCACAGCCGGCGCACATTCTCGGCGAGCACCGGATGGTACGGTCCGAGCACCGGTCCGAGGGCGCGTACGCGCTCGCTGCCCGCAGCGATGCACTCCTTATAGAAGTCGTAGCCGAGGAGGTTCACGCCGTAGGAGCCGGTGAGGTCGTAGAACACGTTGCCGTCGAGATCGGTCAGGGTGACCCCGCTCGAGGAGGCGACGAAGGCGCCCGCGCGCAGCTGCTCGCGCACCAGGTGGCTGAAGGGGAACGGCACCCGGTAGCGCGCCGTGAACTGCAGGTCCGACAGTGCCGGCGCGACCGCCTCGGTGGCCGCCGCGGTCCTCGCGAAGCGCTCGCGGAAGAGCCCCGCCAGGCGCTCGAACCCGCCCCGGCGCTGGGCCGCGACCGCGGGGGGCGCGCCGTCGGCGGCAAAGAACTGCTGCACGTCGTATTCGTAGGCCGGCACCAGCGCGGCGAGGCGCCGCGCGATCCGGCCGTGGCCGGCCAGCGAGCGGTGCTTGGCGCGCGAGAGCCTCAGGCGCTGCGCGAGGCGGCTCGCGAGCCACACCGCAAGGGCCGTCACCAGGGCAATGAGCAGGTAGAGCATGGGCACGTCCGCGACCAGGTTGGCCGGGGAACGTATTGCGATTCGGTGACAGTGACATGACGCCGCGCGCGGCCCTGCTCAGAATCGTGATGCAGGAGGATGTGAACTTCCTCATCACCAACCGCCTGCCCCGGCGCTGGCTCACGCTGCTGGCCGGACGGGTGAGCCGGCTCGAGCATCCCTGGGTGCGCGCGCTCGGGCTCGCGCTGTGGCGGCTGTTCTCCGATCTCGATCTCTCCGAGGCGCGCGGCACCGAGTTCGCGAGCCTGCACGCGGTGTTCACCCGGCAGCTCAAGGAGGGCGCACGCCCCATCGATCCGGACCCCGCCACTGTCGTGAGTCCCTGCGACGGCATCGTCGGGGCGCTCGGGCAGGTCGAGGCGGGCATGGTGCTGCAGGCCAAGGGCTTTCCCTACCGCCTCGCCGAGCTGCTCTCGAGCGAGGATGGGGCACGAGCGCATGCCGGGGGCTCCTACGTGACGCTGCGGCTGACCGCCGGGATGTATCACCGCTTTCATGCGCCCCACGACTGCCGGGTGGATCACGTCACCTACATCTCGGGAGACACCTGGAACGTCAATCCCATCGCGCTCGCGCGCATCGAGCGGCTGTTCTGCAAAAACGAGCGCGCCGTGATCCGCTGCCGGCTCGATGCGGGCGCAGTGCCCGTGACGCTGGTCGCGGTGGCGGCGATCCTGGTGGCGAGCATCCGTCTGCACTTCCTGGAGGGCGCACTGAACCTGCGCTATCGCGGGCCGCACGAGCTGCCGTGCCGCGCCCACCTCGAGAAGGGCGAGGAGATGGGCTACTTCGAGCACGGCTCGACCATCATCGTGCTGCTGCCGCCCGGCATGCAGCTGGCGAACGGCCTCGCACCGGGCCAGCGCATCCGCATGGGCGAGCCGCTGGCGCGGCTCGCTCCCGCATGAGCCAGATCGCCGTCATCACCGGCGCTACGCGCGGCATCGGCCGGGTGAGCGCGCGTGAGCTCGCCCGGGCCGGCCGCAGCGTGGTGCTCCTGTGCCGCGACCCGG
>DATIXW010000060.1:0-9629 GCA_035518135.1 Steroidobacteraceae bacterium | reverse complement strand
TGCAGCACTTCGGCGGTCTGCAGGGCGTGATGCGCGCAGGCGTCGCCGACCTCACCCAGGTGGGCGGCATCGGCGCCACGCTCGCCCGCAGCATCTACGAGCACCTGCACCCGGGCGCCTGAGAGTGCCTTAGAGCGGTGTTGGGAGGGCGACGTGGATGGCCGACAGGTCCTGCGTGCTCCAGCCCCCGCCTAGGGCCTGGATGAGCGTCGCGCTCGCCACCAGGCGGCTCTGACGGATGCTGAGGAGCGACTGCGCATCCGTGAGCGCGGTGGCCTGCGCGGTCACCACCGCGGTGTAGGCGACGATCCCCGCCTTGTACTGGTTCAGCGTCAGTGTCACGGCGAGGTTGGCTTCCTTGACGGTCTGGTCCGCCACGGCGTACTGCTGCTCGAGGATGCGCAGCGCCGCGAGCTCATCCTCCACCTGCTGGAAGGCGTTCAGCACCGTCTGGCGGTAGTTGGCCACGGTCGCATCGTAGGCGGCACGCGCCGCGCGCACCTGGTAGCGACGGGCACCGAAGTCGAGCAGCGGGTCGCTCGCGGTGGCGCCGACCGACCACACGTTGTTCGGCGTGTGCAGAAGCCCGGAGCTCACGTTGCTCGCAAATCCGTAGGTGCCGCTGAGCGTCAGGTCCGGGAAGTAGGCCGCGACCGCCACCCCGATCTGGGCGTTCGCCGCGGCCATCTTGCGCTCGGCGTCGGCGATGTCGGGGCGGCGCTCGAGCAGTGCCGAGGGCACCCCGACCGGCACGACCGGAATGCTCGCGCCGAGGGGGGCGGGGGCGATGGAGAAGTCCGCGGGGGGCTTGCCCACGAGGACTGCGATCGCGTGCTCGAGCTGGGCGCGCGTCACCCCGAGCCCGATCCGCTGCGACATCGCGCCATCGAGCTGGGTCTGCGCGGTGATCACGTCGGCCTTGGCGGCGACGCCCACCTTGTACTGGTTCTGCGTGATCTCGAGCGAGCGCTGGTAGCCCTTGATCGTGTCGGCGAGGAGCTGGCGCTCCTCATCGGCGACGCGCAGCTCGAGGTAGTCGATGGCGAGGGTGGCCTGGGCCGAGAGGCGCGCGGCGGCGAGCTCGGCCTGCGTCGCCTTGGCACTCGCGACGTCGCCTTCCACCGTACGGCGGATCTTGCCCCAGATGTCCAGCTCCCATGAGGCGCTGCCGGTGAGGGCAAATTCGTTCACCGCCGGGGGCCGCTCGCCGGTACTCGTGCTGCCGGTGGAGGTGTTGGTGAAGGAGCTCGCGGTGCCGCGTGAGCGCTGCGCGTTCGCGCTCACCGCGGCGCTCGGGTAGAGCTGGGCACCGGCGGCCTGGGCCACGGCCACCGCCTCGCGCCACGCAGCCTCCGAGGCCTTGAGCGTCTGGTTCGAGACATCGACCTGCTGCTCGAGGGAATCCAGCAGCGCATCCTCATACACCGACCACCAGGGGGTGCCGCTCGCCGCCTCGCGCGGTTCGGCAGGCTTCCAGCCCTCGGACTCCTTGAACTGGGAGGGCACCGGCGCCGGCGGCCGGTGGTAGTTCGGGCCCACCGCGCAGGCGGTGAGGGTGGCGGCGCTGAGGCATAGCAGCGCTTTACGCAGGGGGATCATCCGCGCACCTCCGTGGCGGGGCTCAGCCCCCGGGGCGCTCGGGGCGCGCGCCGCAGCAGCCGCGCCCACAGGGCGCTGCACCAGTGGCCGAAGCGATCGAGGTACACGTAGATGACCGGGGTGGTGTAGAGCGTCAGCGCCTGGCTCACGATCAGACCGCCGACGATCGAGACACCGAGGGGCTGGCGGATCTCCGCGCCGTCGCCGCTGCCGAAGGCGAGCGGCAGAGCGCCGAACATGGCAGCCATCGTCGTCATCATGATCGGCCGGAAGCGCAGGAGCGAGGCCTGAAAGATCGCCTCGCGCGCCGTCACGCGGCCCTCGCGCTGACGCTCCAGCGCCACGTCAATCATCATGATCGCGTTCTTCTTCACGATACCGATCAGCAGGATGACGCCGATGAGGGCGATGATGCTGAACTCCTTGTTAAAGAGCCGCAGCGCCAGCACCGCCCCGGTGCCGGCCGAGGGAAGCGTGGAGAGGATGGTGATGGGGTGGATGTAACTCTCGTACAGCACGCCGAGCACGATGTATACCGCAATGAGGGCGGCGAGGATCAGCAGTGGCTCGTTGCTGAGCGAGGACTGGTAGGTCGCCGCGGTGCCGGCGAAGGTGCCGTGGATGTCCGCCGGCATGCCGATCTGCGCGGAGGCCTCCCGGATCGCCGCGACCGCCTGGCTGAGTGAGGCGTTCGCCGCCAGGTTGAAGGAGATGGTGGTGGCGACAAATGTCCCGTGGTGATTCACCGCAAGCGGCGTGCTCCCTGGGGCGTGGCCGCTGATGGAGGCGAGCGGCACCATCGGCTCGTACGCGGTACTGTCGGCGGCGCCCGTGGACACCCCGCCGCGCCCGGTGTTGGCGAGCGCGTTGGTCGCCTGGTTGATGGCCGTGTCGGTCGCGATCGCCGCCGCGGTCGTGCTGCTTGCCGTCTTGGCGGAGGTCACGGTGCGCGCCACCGCGTTCGTGGCCTGCGTGCCGTTCACGGTGCCGCCGGCGGTGCTGATCCACAGGTTGTTGAGCGTCTCGGGGCTCTGCCAGTACTGCGGCGCCACCTCCATGACCACGTGATACTGGTTCAGGGGGTTGTAGATTGTGGAAACGTCGCGCTGCCCGAAGGCATCGTACAGCGTGTTGTCGATGGAGGCCGGGTTCAGCTGCAGCCGCGAGGCGGTGTCGCGGTCGACCGTGAGGTCGATCTGCAGTCCGTTCTGCTGCTGGTCCGAGTTGACCTCGGTGAGCAGCGGCACGTGCGCGAGGGCCTCGAGCAGCTTCGGCGCCCAGTGGTAGAGCTCCTGCACGTCATTGCCCTGCAGCGTGTACTGGTACTGGGCGTTGGCCTGGCGGCCGCCGGCGCGGATGTCCTGGACCGCCTGCAGATAGAGGCGCGCGCCGGCCACCTGCCCGAGCTTGGGCCGTAAGCGGGCGATCACCTCATCCGCCGAGGCCTTGCGCTCGCTCTTGGGCTTGAGCGACATGAACACGAAGGCGCTGTTGGTCTGGCCGCCACCCTGCGAGCCCCCGCCGGTGAAGCCCACCACGGTGTCGACCGCCGGGTCGGACTGCAGCAGCTGGATGAACTGCCGCAGCTTCTTTTCCATGGCCTGGAAGGAGATCGACTGGTCGGCCTGGATCCCGCCGGTCAGCCGCCCGGTGTCCTGCTGCGGGAAGAAGCCCTTGGGGATGTACCAGTACATGTAGACGTTGAAGACGACGATCGCGAGCAGGAGCACCATCAGGAGCGCCCCGTTCTTGAGCGCCCAGCGCAGCGAGCGCTCGTAGCCGTGCAGTACGCGGCTGAAGGCGCGTTCGCTCAGCCGATACAGCCGCCCGTGCTCGGCCGGGGGCACGCTGCGGATGAAGCGCGAGCACAGCATGGGTGTGGTGGTGAGGGAGACCAAAAGCGAGATCAGCACCGCCATCGACAGCGTGACCGAGAACTCCCGGAACAGCCGCCCGACGATCCCGCCCATCAGGAGGATCGGCAGGAACACCGCCACCAGCGACAGGCTCATCGACAGCACGGTAAAGCCGACCTCGCGTGCCCCGAGGAGCGCGGCCTCGAAGCGCGGCATGCCCGCTTCCATGTGGCGGGTGATGTTCTCCAGCACCACGATGGCATCATCGACCACGAAGCCGGTGGCGATGATGAGGGCCATCAGCGACAGGTTGTCGAGGCTGTAGCCGAGCAGGTACATGCCGCCGAAGGTACCGAGGATCGAGATCGGGACGGCCACCGCCGGCACGAGCGTCGCGCGGCCGTTGCGCAGGAACACGAACACCACCAGCACCACGAGGCATACCGCGATCAAGAGCGTGCGCTCGACGTCGCGGAGCGAGGCACGGATGGTGGTGGTGCGATCGATGGCCACCTTGAGGTCGATGTCGCTCGGGATCGAGACCCGTAGCGCCGGCAGCAGCGCCTTGACCCGATCGACGGTGGCGATGATGTTGGCGCCGGGCTGGCGGTAGAGGATGACGAGCACCGCGGGCTTGCCGTTGGCGAGGCCGAGGTTGCGCACGTTCTCCACCGAATCCTGGATGTCGGCCACGTCGGCCAGGCGCACCGCCGCGCCGTTGCGGTAGGCGATGATGAGCGGGCGATACTCGGCGGCGCGGCTCGCCTGGTCGTTGGTGTAGATCTGGTAACGCAGCCCGCTGACATCGATCGAGCCCTTCGGCGTGTTGGCGTTCGCAGAGGCCAGCGCCGCACGCACGTCCTCGAGCCCGATCCCGTACTTGAAGAGCGCGGTCGGGTTGAGCTCCACGCGCACCGCCGGGAGCGAGCTGCCGCCGATCTGCACCTGGCCGACGCCACTCACCTGCGAGAGCTTCTGCGCGAGGATCGTGTCGGCGGCATCGTAGAGCTTCCCCGGAGGCAGCGTCGCGGAGGTCAGGGTCAGCACCATGATCGGCGCATCGGCCGGATTCATCTTGTGGTAGGTCGGGTTGCTGCGCAGCGCGGTGGGGAGGTCCGCGCGCGCGGCGTTGATGGCGGCCTCGACGTCGCGCGCGGCGCCGTCGATGTTGCGGTTGAGGCCGAACTGCAGCGTCACGTGGCTCGAGCCGGTCGAGCTCGAGGAGGTCATCTCGGTGACGTCGGCAATCTGGCCAAGGTGACGCTCGAGGGGCGTCGCCACCGTGGCCGCCATCACATCCGGGCTCGCGCCCGCCATGCTCGCCATCACCGAGATGGTCGGAAAGTCCACCTGCGGGAGCGGCGATACCGGCAGGCGGAAGTAGGCGAGCGCGCCGGCGAGGGCGATGCCGAAGGTCAACAGCGTCGTTGCCACCGGGCGGCGGATGAAGAGTTCGGACAGGTTCATGCCGCGCCCGCTCCGCTGGGCAGTGCCGCAGGACCGCTGCGCCCGGTGACGCGCCGCTCCAGGCGGTCGAAGTACAGATAGATCACCGGGGTGGTGAAGAGCGTCAGCAGCTGGCTCACGATGAGCCCGCCCACGATCGTAATGCCGAGCGGATGGCGCAGTTCCGAGCCCGTGCCGGTGCCGAGCATCAGCGGCAGCGCGCCCAGGAGCGCGGCCATGGTGGTCATGAGGATCGGCCGGAAGCGCAGGAGCGAGGCGTGGTAGATGGCCGAGCGCGGATCCATGCCCTGCTCGCGCTCGGCGACCAGGGCGAAGTCGATCATCATGATCGCGTTCTTCTTCACGATGCCGATCAGGAGCACGATGCCGATGATGCCGATGACGCCGAGGTCATCGCCGGCGATCAGCAGCGCGAGCAGCGCCCCGACGCCGGCGGAAGGGAGCGTGGAGAGGATCGTGATCGGGTGGATGAAGCTCTCATAGAGGATGCCGAGCACGATGTACACGGTGACCAGAGCCGCGAGGATCAGGAACAGCTCGTTGCCGAGTGTCGCCTGGAAGGCGAGCGCGGCGCCCTGGAAGCTCGTCATGAGGCTCGGGGGCAGCTGGATGTCCTTCTCCGCCTGCGTGATCGCATCCACGGCACTGCCGAGCGCGGCTCCCGGGGCAAGGTTGAACGACACCGTCGTGGCCGGGAACTGCCCGAGGTGGCCGATCGAAAGCGGCGCGGTGCGCTCGGAGACCTTCACCAGGGCTGACAGCGGCACTTCCCCGCCGATCGCGGTGGAGGAGGGCAGGTAGATGGTGCCGAGCGCATCCAGCGAGGCCATGAGCGAGTCGTCGGCCTGCAGGATGACGCGGTACTGGTTCGACTGCGTGAAGATGGTGGAGACGATGCGCTGGCCGAAGGCATCGTAGAGCGCGTTGTCGACCGTCGCCGGCGTGATGCCGAAGCGCCCGGCGGTGTCGCGGTCGATGGTCAGGTAGGCCGACAGCCCCTGGTTCTCCTGGTCGCTGGCGACATCCTCGAGCTGCGGCAGCGTCTGCAGCTTCGCCACGAGCCTGGGGACCCAGGTGTTGAATTCCTCGGGATTCGCGTCCTCGAGCACGAACTGGTACTGCGTGCGGCTGACGGTATCGGCGATCGAGAGGTCCTGGATCGGCTGCATGTACACGCTGATGCCGGTCACCTGCGCGGCCTGGCGTTGCAGGCGGCGGATGATTGCGCTCGCGTTCTGCGAGCGCTGGCTGACGGGCTTGAGGTTGATCAGCATGCGCCCGCTGTTGAGGGTGATGTTGGTGCCGTCGACGCCAATGAACGAGGACAGGCTGACGACGTCCGGGTCCTTCAGGATGGCGGCCGCGAGCTGCGCCTGGCGGCGCGACATGTCGGCGAAGGAGACCGACTGCGACGCCTCGGTGATCGCCTGGATCACCCCCGTGTCCTGCACCGGGAAGAAGCCCTTGGGGATGAAGGCGTAGAGCGCGATGGTGAGGGCAAGGGTGCCCACCGCCACGGCGAGCGTGAGCGGCTGGCGCGCGAGCACCCAGTTTAGTGCCCGGCCATAGCGGTCGATGAGCGCCTGGAACTTCTCGTTCGACCAGCGCGCGATGCGCGACTCGTGCTCCGGCTCGGTGCGGTGCAGGAGCTTGGCGCACATCATCGGCACGAGCGTGAGCGAGACCACCGCGGAGATGATGATCGTGACCGCGAGCGTGATGGCGAACTCGTGGAACAGCCGCCCGACCACGTCCCCCATGAAGAGGAGCGGGATCAGCACCGCGATGAGCGAGACGGTCAGCGACACGATGGTGAAGCCGATCTCGCCCGCCCCCCGCAGCGCGGCCCTGAGCGGCGGCTCGCCCTGCTCGATGTAACGCGAGATGTTCTCGATCATGACGATCGCATCATCGACCACGAAGCCGGTCGCGATGGTGAGCGCCATTAGCGAGAGGTTGTCGAGGCTGAAGCCGAACAGGTACATCGCCGCCAGCGTGCCGATGAGCGACAGCGGCACGCTGGTGCTGGGAATGATGGTCGCCGGGATGCTGCGCAGGAACAGGAAGATCACCATCACCACCAGCGCGACCGCGAGGCTGAGCTCGAACTCGACGTCATGGACCGAGGCGCGGATGGTGGTGGTGCGGTCCGTGAGCACCACCACGTCCACCGCCGCCGGCAGGCTCGCGGTGAGACTCGGCAGCAGCGCCTTGATGCGATCGACGACCTGGATTACGTTCGCGCCGGGCTGACGCTGGATGTTGAGGATGATGCCCGGGCTGTTGTTCACCCAGCCGGCGAGGTACGTGTTCTCGGCGCCGGCGATCACGTCGGCGACGTCGGACAGGCGCACCGGGTTGCCGTTCTTGTAGGCGACGATGATGTTCTTGTACGCCTCCGGATCCCGGATCTGGTCGTTGGCGTTGAGCGTCCAGGAGCGCGCCGGGCCATCGAGCGTGCCCTTGGGGGAGTTGACGTTGGCATTGGCGATCGTGGTGCGCAGGTCATCGATGTTGAGCCCGTAAGCGGCGAGCGCGCGCACGTTCGCGACCACGCGCACCGCCGGGCGCTGCCCGCCGCTCACGCTGACCAGTCCCACCCCCTCGACCTGGGAGATCTTCTGCGCCATGCGCGTGTCCGCCAGGTCCTCGAGCTGCGTCAGCGGCAGCGTCCGCGACGTGATCCCCAGGGTGATGATCGGAGCATCCGCGGGGTTGACCTTGGCGTAGATCGGCGGCGCGGGCAGGTCCGAGGGCAGCAGGTTCCCCGCCGCGTTGATCGCCGCCTGCACTTCCTGCTCGGCGATATCCAGGCTCAGGTCCAGATTGAACTGCAGCGTGATCACCGAGGCGCCGCCGGAGCTGGTGGAGGACATCTGGTTCAGGCCCGGCATCTGCCCGAACTGCACCTCCAGGGGCGCGGTCACCGAGGAGGTCATGACCTCCGGGCTCGCGCCGGGATAGAACGTCTGCACTTGGATCGTGGGATAGTCGACTTCCGGCAGCGCGGATAAGGGCAGGAAACCGAAGGCGACGATCCCGACGAGCAGGATCGCCACCATCAGGAGCGAGGTGCCGACGGGCCGCAGGATGAAGATCCGGGACGGATTCACGCCGGGACCCTAGTGCGCTGGCGCCTGACCGCCCTGAGCGGCCGCGGGGCCGCGCTTGCCGCGCCGGTGCTGCTGCTGCCCCGGCGCAGACCCGGGGGCTGATCCCGGCGTGCCTGCGGCTGAGCGCTGCGGCAGCCGCACCTTGGCGCCCTCCTTGAGCCGGTCGGCGCCATCGACGACCACGACATCCCCGACGGACAGGCCCGACGTCACGACGATGCGGCTGGCATCGCCCGGACCCAGGGTGATCTTGCGCACGCTCACGGTCTGATCGGCGTTCACGACGTAGACGTACGTGCCCGGTGCGCCGCGCTGCACTGCCGACTGCGGGATCAGCGTCGCGCCCTGGAGCGTGTTGACCAGGAGGTCCACGTTCACGAACTGGTTCGGGAAGAGCTTCTCGTCCTGGTTGGGAAATGCGGCCTTAAGCTTCACGGTACCGGTGGTGGTGTCGATCTGGCTGTCGACGCTCTGGAGGGTCCCGCTGGCGAGCTGCGTGGTGTGACTGCGATCGAACGCAGTCACGGAAAGCGTCTGGCCGGCGTGCATCTGCGCGAGGATCGGCGGGATCTCATCCTCGGGCAGCGCGAACACGACGGTGATCGGCTTGATCTGCGTGACCACGACGAGGCCGTTGGGCTCGGCCGGCGTCACGTAGTTGCCGAGCGTGACCTGCTGCAGACCGGCGCGTCCGTCGACCGGGGAGGTGATGTGGCAGTAGATCAGGTTCAGCTTGGCGGCATCGATCTGTGCCTGATCGGTCTTCACGATTCCAACGTCCTGCTCGACGAGGGACTTCTGCGTCGACAGCTGCTGCTCGGCGATCGAGTCCTGCGCGAAGAGGGTGGTGTAGCGCTCAAGGTCAACCCGGGCATTCGCCAGGAGCGCCTTGTCGCGCGCGAGCGCCCCTTCGGCCTGCTCGAGCGCGACCTGATAGGGCCGCGGGTCGATCTGGATCAGCAGATCCCCCTTCCGCACCGACTGGCCTTCCTTGAACGCAATCTGGGTGATCTGGCCGCTGATCTGGCTCTGTACCGTGACCGTGGTGATGGGGGTGACCGTGCCGAGTCCGTTGACCACGATCGGCATCGTGCCGCTTTGCGCGCTCGCGGTGGCCACCGGCATCGGCGCGCCGGCGGGTCCGAAGCGGCCCGCCGGGGCACCGGTCGTATGCGGCTTCAGCGCCCAGGCGAGCAGGAGCAGCGCGGCGATCGCACCGATCAGGATGAGCCAGCGCCGTGTCAGGAGACGGCGCCACCCGCGCACGGAGGTGCCCGGGCTTAGCCGGGCCTGGTCGTCCGATATCACGGGCGGTGGACTGTGGACGTCATTCATGGGGCTTGTCGCGCTACGTGCCGGCGCACAGCGACCTTCGGCACCGCAGCGCCACTCTAGGCTCGCGGTTAAATCCAATCCACCCACTGTATCCTGTACCAGTGTCAACGAATCTTAAGATTGCCGGGGCAAGTCTGTCGTTCTGTACAGCACCCGCGCGGGAGGCCTGAACCATGAGTCCGTTCCCCTATCCGGCGCAGCACCCCGGGAGGCGACTCATTATGATCAGCGCCTGCCAAGTCCTCAGGCGCCGCTGAAT
>DATIXW010000059.1:0-8243 GCA_035518135.1 Steroidobacteraceae bacterium | reverse complement strand
CAGCTACCTCGAGCGCGTGTCCGCACAGTGGGATGAGGTCCTCGGCAGACTCAAGGCCTTGGTGGGGCCCCGTCCCCCCGGGGTGCCCGCGGTGGGGGATTGCTTCAAATCCGCGTATGCGGCGCGCTCCCGGGCGGCTCTTCTGTGACGGAATTCACCGGTACGGGGGGTCGGCGAACGTATGCTTGCTTGCGTCGGAGGGACCGGTGCAGGAATCACGCTCGGCACATGCGTTTTTGTGGGCTGCTGGCATGTTCGCGGCGCTGTTGGCGTTCGCTGCCCCTTCGTTCGCACAGCAGGTCTACAAGTCGGTGGACGCCCAGGGCAACGTCGTCTATTCCGACCGCGGCTCCACCAAGAATGCCCCCACCACCACCGTCCACGTGACTGAGCCGGATCCTGCCGAAGTCGCCAGGCTCGCCAAGCAGCAGCAGCTCCTGAGCGCCGTAGAGCGTCAGCGCCAGAAGGAACAGGCCCTCGACGACAAGAACAGAGCCATCGCGGATCAGCGCCGGCAGGCGGCCTGCGACAAGGCGCGCGACAAGTACTACCGGGTCAAGGACACGCCGCGCCTCTACCAGCGCGATGCCGAGGGCAATCGCGTCTATTACAGCGACGAGCAAGCCGACACGCTGCGCGAGCAGGCGCGCCGCGCGATGGTTTCCAGCTGCGGAAGCTGAGGCGCGGCTAGCCCGCGTTAGAGCCGTGCGCTGCGCCTTGCGAACCCTGGCACCAGCGGTGGTCGCGGTACTGTTGCTCGGGGCGCCCGGCGCACCGCTACCGGCCCAGTCTGCCGTGAAGTACCGCGACGCCGAGGGCCACTGGATCTTCACCGACCAGGCCACGAGTGCCGCCGGCGGCGAACCCATCAGCATGAGCCACGAGGCCGCGGCGCTGCATATCAGCGTGACGCGCCAGGAAACGCCCACCCTGATGCGGCTCGTCGCCAGCAATGGGTGCCTGTGCAGCATCACGGTGCGTGCGACCGTGGCGGAGTCGAACCTTGGCGGCGTGCCGAGGGGCTCGGTCTACGAGGTCCCCCTGGAGCCGGGGGAGACGCGCACCCTGCTGCAGGCGCCCGGCGGGGACGCCCCGAGGATCCTGCGTTACCGCTGGACCGCCGTGCTCGGTTCACCCCAGGCCGTGCATCAGCCGCCGCGTCCTTACCGCGCACCCTTTGCGCTGGGGGCAACCTTCATGGTGTCGCAGGCTTTCCCGACGCACCTGACCCACACAACGCCCGACAGCCGCTACGCTATCGACATCGCGCTGCCTGATGGCACGCCGATCTACGCGGCGCGCGAGGGCCTCGTCATCAACGTGCGCCACGACGCCTTTGTCGGCGCCGCGGACCCCGCGCTCCTTGATCAGGCGAACGTGGTCGAGATCCTCCATGGCGATGGCACGATCGCCTGCTATGCCCACCTGCACTGGGACTCGATCCGCGTCCGCGTCGGTCAGCGCGTGGTGCGAGGGGAATACCTCGCCGACTCCGGCAACACCGGCTTCACCTCCGGACCACACCTGCACTTTGCGGTCTGGCGCAACGCCGGCAGCGCCGAGGTATCGGTCCCGATTGAGTTCGCAGGCCTCGGTGGCGCGCCCGTGACGGCTGCCACCGGCATACCGCTGACCGCCTACTAGCCGCGCGTCTGGATCTCGTAGCAGCGGTGGATGCGGGGATTGCGCTCGAAGTCCTTCGGCAGCGTCGCTGCCGAGATATCGCGCACCACGTAGCGGCTGCTGAGGGCCTCATCAAGCCGAAATCTCTGTGCGTTGGTGGAGAACACCAGCAGGCCGCCGGGGCTGAGCAGCCGCGCACTGGCGTCAATCAGCTGCGCGTGATCGCGCTCGACATCGAGCACGCCTTCCATGCGCTTGGAGTTTGAGAACGTCGGCGGATCCAGAAATATCAGCTCGTAGCGCTCGGCGCCGGAGGCTGCGCTCGCGAGCCACTCACGACACTCGGCCTGCACGCAGCGGTGCACGCTCGCCTGCAGGCCGTTGAGGGCCAGATTGCGCTGTGCCCACTCCAGGTAGGTGCGCGACATGTCGACGCTGGTCGTGCTGCGGGCACCCCCCGAGGCGGCGTACACGCTCGCAGTGCCGGTGTAGGCGAACAGGTTCAGGAAGCGTACCCCGCGCGCCGCGGCGCGCAAGCGCGCGCGGGTCAGGCGATGGTCGAGGAAGATGCCGGTATCCAGGTAGTCCTCGAAGTTCACGCGAAACTTAAGTCCACCCTCGGCGATGACGTGAAAGTGCGAGCTGTCGTCGAGCTTCTCGTACTGGTCCCCGCGCGCGGTGCGACGGCGCATGCGCACCCTGATGCGCTCCGCAGCAACGCCGGTGACCTCCGGCAGCGTCGCCAGTACCTCGCCCCGACGTCGCCGCACCGCCTCCAGCTCGATCTCCGCCGGGGCGGCATATTCCTGCACGTACAGCCACTGCTGCGCAGGCTCGAGCGTCGCGTACTGGTCGATGGCGAAGGCGTACTCGGGCATGTCGGCGTCGTAGAGGCGGTAGCAGCTGAACCCTTCGCGCTGTGCCCAGGCGCGCAGTCGCTTCATGTTCTTGGCGAGGCGGTTCGCGAACATGCGGGCGCCGGGGGTGTCCTTCAGATGCGCGTTGCCGCGCCCGAGCACCCCCACCGCGCGGGTGCTGTCGGCGTCGACCTGGATGCGCAGCAGCCGGCACTCGAGGCCCCCGTTCCAGATCGCATGCGTGCGATAGGCGCGCAGCCCGAGTTCCTTGCCGAGCTCGGGCGCGCCGGTGAGCACGGCCGCGTTCCAGCCCCGGAAGTGTTCGCGCAGAACCGCACCGAGCTCACGATGCACCTCGCGCGCGCCGGCGTGGTCCTCCAGGCGCAGGCCGTAGGGCGGATTGGTGCACAGCAGCCCCGGCCGCCCGGTGCCCCGCTGCGGCAGGGGCGCTGCCTCAGCGAGCGAGGCGACGCGGAAGCTGACCCACGGCTCTACCCCGGCACGCACGGCGTTCTCGCGCGCATTGCGCACCGCGGCGCCCTCACGATCCTGGCCGCGCACGCTGACGCCGCTCGTGGCCCCCGCCTGCGCCCGCTCGGATGCTTCGGCAAGCAGCCGCGCCCACAGCTTCGCATCGTGACCGCGCCAGCCGAGGAAGCCAAAGTAGTCCCGTGTGAGCCCCGGGGCCCGGTCGGCGGCAATGAGCGCCGCCTCGATGCAGAACGTCCCCGAGCCGCACAACGGGTCGAGGAACTCAGCATTTTGCTTGGCAAGCTCCGGCCACTGACAGCGCATCAGCACGCCGGCGGCGACGTTCTCCTTGAGCGGCGCCTCGCCGGCGGCCACGCGGTAGCCGCGCCGGTGCAGGCTGTCCCCGGAGAGGTCGATGGAGACGGTGAGGTGCACTCCGTGGGCGTGCGCGTGCACGCGCACGCTCGGACGTTCCGGCGCGATATCCGGCCGCGCCCCCGTGACCGTGCGCAGCGCATCGACGATGCCGTCCTTGAGCTTGAGCGCCCCGAAGTGCGTGTGGGTAATCGCCGGATGGCGGCCGCTGAACTCGCAGGCGAGCGTCGCCTGCGGCCCGAAGTGCGCGCTCCAGTCGATGCGGGTAATGCCATCGTAGAACTCGGCCGCGTCGCGCGCCTCGAACTGGGCGACCTCGAGAAATACCCGGTTGGCGATGCGCGACCAGAGACAGGCGCGGTAGGCGCACTCGAGCGTGCCGGAGAACGCAACGCCGCCGGCGCGCTCGCGCGCCCCGAGCGCACCGCACGCGGTGAGCTCGGCGATCAGCAGATCCGCGAACCCCCGGGGCGCGCTCGCGAGAAAGCGCAGCTCCGCGCTCACGCAGTTGCCGCAGGCGGCAGCGTCCTCAGGTCAGATCGAGCCAAGTCGTCTTCAGCTCCGTGTACTTTTCCAGCGCGTGCAGCGACTTGTCGCGTCCCATCCCGGACTGCTTGAAGCCACCGAAGGGCACGGTGATGTCATCGGCGTCGTAACAGTTGATGTACACGGTACCGGCGCGAATGGCACGTGCCACGCGGTGCGCGGTGGTCACATCGCGCGTCCACACCGCGGAGGCCAGGCCGTACACGACGTCATTGGCGATCTCGATCGCCTCTTCCACGGTCTTGAAGGTGATCGCCGCCAGTACCGGCCCGAAGATCTCCTCGCGCGCAATCGCCATGGCCGGCCGCACGTCCTCGAACACGGTCGGCTCGATGAAGAATCCGCCGCTGTCCTCGCGCACCCGCCGGCCGCCAAAGCGCAGGTGTGCGCCGTCGCTGCGGCCGGAATCGATGTAGCCGAGCACGCGCTTCATCTGCGTCTCATCGACGATGGCGCCCAGGCGGGTGTTGGGGTCGAGAGGATCGCCCGGTTGCATGGAGCGCCCGATCGCCTGCACCTTCTCGAGCACCACATCCTTGATATCCTCCTGCAACAGCAGGCGCGAACCGGCGGAACAGACTTCGCCCTGGTTGTAGAAGATGGCGTAGGCGGCGGCGGTCGCGGCCTTATCCAGATCCGGATAATCCGCCATCACGATATTGGGTGACTTGCCGCCGCACTCGAGCGACACACGCTTGAGGTTCGATTGGCCCGCGTACTGCATGATGGTCTTGCCGGTCGCCGTCGAGCCGGTGAAGGCCACGCAGTCGACGTCCATGTGCAGCGCCAGCGCCTTGCCGGCCGTCTGCCCGAATCCCGGCACCACGTTCAGCACGCCCGGCGGAATGCCCGCCTCGACCGCGAGCTCCGCCACTTTCAGTGCGGTCAGCGGCGACTTCTCGGACGGCTTGAGGACCAGCGAGTTGCCCGCGGCCAGGATGGGCGCAATCTTCCAGGCCGCCATGAGTAGCGGGAAATTCCAGGGCACGATCGCCCCAACCACCCCGAGCGGCTCGCGCGTGATGGTCGCGAGCGCGCCGGGTCCGGTCGGCGCGACCTCGTCATACACCTTGTCGATCGCCTCGCCATACCAGGTGATGCAGCGTGCCGCCCCTGGCACGTCGACCTTGAGACTGTCGGAGATGGGCTTGCCCATATCAAGCGTCTCAAGCAGCGCCAGCTCTTCGGTGTGCTTGCTGATCAGCTCAGCGAAGCGGAACAATGCGCGCTTGCGCTTCGCCGGTGGCAGGTTTGCCCAGCTGCCCTTGCGAAATACCGCGCGCGCCGAGCTCACGGCACGATTGATGTCCTCGGTGTCCCCGGCGGCCACGCGCGCCAGCAGCTTGCCGGTCGCCGGATTGATCGAATCAAAGGTGAGCCCGGAGGCGGCGTCCACGTAGCGGCCCTCGATGAAGGCCTGCGTGCGGAAGTTGAGCGAGCGGGCGCGCTCCTGCCAGGAAATCGTCTCGGGTTTTGCGTTCATATCGGGCGCGAACCTTCAGAAAGTCGGTGGGGTACAGGCACTGATGATCTCACACGCCTCACGTCCGACGTTGCGGAAGCGGTGCGGCAGCTGGCTGGCGAAATAATAGGCTTCACCGGGGCCGAGTACGCGCGTCGCGCCCCCCACGGTAAGTTCGATGCGCCCCTTGATGACCACGCCCCCCTCCTCGCCGCGGTGGGCGAGCATTTCCTCCCCCGTAGCGGCCCCGGGCGCGTAGCGCTCGTGCAGCAAGGTGAGCTGCCGCGCGGGGCGCTGGGCCGCGATCAGGCGCAGCGAAACCTCCGCATTACCCAGCTCGACCAGCTCCTCGGCTCCGAAGAACGCCTGCGGCGCGGCGCTCAAGTCCAGGGTAAAGAACTCCGCGAGCGACATGGGCACCCCGTCGAGCACTTTCTTCAGCGAGCTGACCGAGGGGCTGACGCGGTTCTGCTCGATGAGGGAAATCAGGCCGTTGGTGACTCCCGCACGGCGCGCGAGCTCGCGCTGGGAAAGCCCGAAGTTCGTCCGCACGCTGCGCAGGCGCGCTCCGACATCGATGTTCATCTTGTTTAATATCTTAGACAACCTGCCCCGGAATGTCTCCCCAGTGGCCCGGATTGTCCACTTTATTTATCATCCGCGACCTCCCCCCGACCCTCCGAGCCGCGACATGAATGCCACCGCCCCCCTCAGCCGCTCCGACATGGAAGCGTTCTGGCTGCCCTTCACACCCAACCGACAGTTCAAGTCGAAGCCGCGCCTGCTGTCGCGGGCGAAAGGCATGTACTACTGGACTCCCGAGGGGCGTCAGGTCCTCGACGGGGTCGCAGGTCTGTGGTGCGTCAATGCCGGTCACGGCCGCACGGAGATCGCCCGGGCGGTCGCCACGCAGCTGGAGACCCTGGACTACGCGCCGCCGTTTCAGATGGGGCACCCGCCGGCGTTCGCGCTCGCCAACGCGCTGGTGAAGATCGCGCCCAAGGGACTCGACCACGTGTTCTTCACCAATTCCGGGTCAGAATCGGTGGATACCGCGCTGAAGATCGCGCTCGCCTACCAGCGGGTGCGTGGCCAGGGAACGCGCACGCGTCTCATCGGACGCGAGCGCGGCTATCACGGGGTGGGATTCGGTGGCATCTCCGTCGGTGGCATCGCACCAAACCGCAAGGTCTGGTCGGCCAGTCTCCTGCCGGGGGTGGATCACCTGCCTCATACGCACGACCTGGCGAAGAATGCCTTTGCGCGCGGCATACCTGAGCACGGTGCCCATCTCGCCGATGAACTCGAACGGCTGGTGACCCTGCATGATGCCTCCAACATCGCCGCCGTCATCGTCGAGCCGATCGCCGGCTCGACCGGCGTGCTGATTCCGCCGCGCGGCTACCTCAAGCGCCTTCGTGAGATCTGCGACCGCCACGGGATTCTGCTGATCTTCGATGAGGTGATCACGGGCTTCGGGCGCACGGGCGCACCGTTTGCGGCGCAGGAATTCGACGTCATGCCCGACATGATCACCCTTGCCAAGGGCCTCACCAACGGCTGCGTGCCGATGGGCGCCGTGCTCGTGAGCAAGGCGATCTACGAGGCATTCATGCAGGGCCCCGACGGCATCGAGCTGTTCCACGGCTATACCTACTCGGCGCACCCGACCGCCTGTGCGGCGGCGCTTGCGACGCTGGAGATCTATCAGCGCGAGGGACTCTTAACGCGCGCCAAGACGCTGGCCAGGCAGTGGGAGGACGCGGCACACGCGCTGCGCGGGCTGCCGCACGTCATCGACGTGCGTAACTACGGCCTGATCCTGGGACTTGAGCTTGAGCCTGCGGCCGGCAAGCCCGGCCAGCGGGCGTTCGAGGTGTACACGCAGTGCTTCGAGCGCGGCCTGCTGATCCGTCAGACCGCAGACATCCTCGCGCTGTCACCGCCGCTTATCGTGGAGCCGGCCCAGATCGAGCAGATGTTCGGTACGTTGGCCGAGGTCTTGCGCCTGCAATAGGTGCGCCGCCGGCAAAGGGCGGCTGACGCACGGGGACGCGCTGCGGCGTCCCGGGAAGCCGGGGCGCTGTGGCTAGCGGGCGTGCGGATCGTGACGGTCGCGCCGGATGTGCGAGATCACCATCCATGCCAGCACCACGACCACCATGGCGCTGCCAACCAGCAATTCCATTTCCGACAAACTGAACATACTGCTACCACGCGCGGCAGTCACTGTGATGGTTTGCACGACGTCCTCCCGGTTCCACGAAGCACTGCGAGCCAGAGAGGATTAGGTTCACACTGCGCCCGCCTCCGGTGAAGCGCACGCCGGTCAATCTGCGACCGCCGTCAAGGCAATGTCGCGTTATGTCTGCTCGGGAAGGGCCGGAACCGGGGCCGTGACTCAGCCGCGGCCTTCAAAGATGGCGTAGATCTTGGAGCAATCCTCGAGCACCTCCCAGGTACCCTCGAATCCGGCCGGAATCACGAACGCGTCGCCCGCGCCGAATGTGTACCGCTCGCCCGCCGCGCTCTCGATGAGGACGCGGCCGGCGGTCATGACGCACAGCTCGTTCTCGGTGTAACGCACGCGCCACTTGCCGCGCGTCGCCGACCAGCGGCCGGCGAAGAACTGCTGCGTGGCATCGGTGAAGAAGTTGCGCACCTCGAGCTCCGGGCTGCCCGCGAGCAGGCGCTCCGCGGACGGCTCGGACACGTCCGCTTCCACTGCGCCCTCGAGGCGCACGATGGCAGTACTGCTCATGGCCGTGCTGCAAAGGTAGTCATGCCAGGAAATTCTAGCGCGAACGTGCGCCGCGGACCTCATCCGCGGCGCGCGTCCGCCGTGCGCCCGCGGTTGGCTAGCCACGGCTGGCCACCTGCACGGCTCCCGCCTGCTCGAGGCGCACGCT
>DATIXW010000058.1:0-2058 GCA_035518135.1 Steroidobacteraceae bacterium | reverse complement strand
GCGATAGCCGTCGATGCCGTGGCAGCCGAGGCAGGTGTAGGAGAGCGCCTTGCCGCGCACGGCATCCCCGTGCGGTGCGGTCTGTGCGACGGCATTGCCGCTCGCCAGCGCCCCGCAGGACAGTGCAACGGACACGATGCTCGCTCGGAGCCACGCCATGATCATCCCCGGATTGCAAAAAACGGCCCCGAATCTTAAGGAACCGCGGCGGTATTTGCCACTGAGCCGCCACGCGCGAGGGGGCGCGCCATGATCGCGCTGCTTCAGCGCGTCAGCCGCGCGCACGTGGCGGTGGCCGGCGCGGTGATCGGAGAGATCGAGCGAGGCGTGCTCGCGCTCATCGGAGTGCAGCGCGCGGACGAGGACGCCCAGGTCGAGCGCCTGCTCACGCGCGTGCTCGGGTATCGCATCTTCCCGGACGCCGAAGGGCGGATGAATCTCAGTCTCACCGACGTGTCCGGAGGGCTGCTGCTCGTCCCGCAGTTCACGCTCGCGGCCGACACGCGCACGGGCACGCGGCCGGGGTTCAGCACGGCGGCCGCGCCCGAGCGTGCACAGGCGCTGTTCGAGGTGCTGGTGCAGCGCGCCCGCGAGCGCCACGCGCCGGTGGCCGTGGGCCGATTCGGTGCCCACATGGAAGTCGCCCTGGTGAACGACGGCCCTGTCACCCTATGGCTGGAAGCCTCAGGAACGTGACGGACCGCAGTGCTTTTTCCGCACTGCAAACGGCCGTTTGGCCTATCATTGGGGGCAGGCGCCGCCCGTCAGGCGGCCGGGCGGGGTCATAGGCTCGATGCGCGATGTGCTGGTGATCCTGATCGTCGTGCTTCTGGTCTTCGGTTCCCGCAAGCTCCGCACCATCGGCTCGGACCTGGGCGAGGCGGTCAAGGGCTTCCGGCGTGGGGTCGCGGGCCGCGACGCGCCCGCGCCCTCGCCGGACCCGCTCCTGCCGGATGCGGAGTTTCCGGAGGAGCGCCGGGGGGCGGCCTCACACGATCCGCACGGCCGCGCCTGAGGCGGGAGCCGCTCAGCAAGGATCCGTCGGACCCGCATGTTCGATTTCTCTGAAATAGTCATCATCTGCGGCCTGGCACTGGTGGTGCTGGGACCGAAGAAGCTGCCCGGAGCGGCAGCCAACCTGGGGCGCATGCTGGGGCGGGCGCGGGCCATGGCGCGCCAGTTCCGCGAGCAGCTCGAGGAAGAGGTGCGCAACGTCGACGACATGGGCTCGACGCAGCGCCCGCATGCGCCCCCGGGTGCGCCGTTCGAGCCCTCGCAGCCGTACACCCCTCAGACGCCGGTTCCCGGCGCAGACTCGCCATACCCTCCTGACACGCACGCCGAGGGGCAGATCCTGCCTCCCGAGCATCAGGCCATGAACCCGTCGGCGCACGCCGACCTTGCGCACGCGGACCTCGCCCACGCCGCATCGCCAAGCCCTGCCGCGGCGCCGAGCCACGCCGCGCCGGCACCGGCCGTGACGCCTGCGGCCAGCGCTGCACCGGCGCACGGCGCGCCTTCGGAGACCGGGACTGCGGAGCATGAGCGAGGAACCTGAGAAGCTCGCCGAAGGGACGCTGATCTCCCACCTGCTGGAGCTGCGGACGCGACTGATCCGCGCGGCCATCGGGGTGTTCATCGCCTTCATTCCCTGCATGCTCTACGCCAACAAGATCTTCACCTTCGTCGCGCGGCCGATCCAGATGAAGCTCGCGCCCAAGGGCGCGCATCTCATCGCGACCGGCGTGATGGCGCCCTTCACGGTGCCGTTCAAACTGTCGTTCTTCGTGGCGTTGTTCGTGGCGATGCCGTACGTGCTCTACCAGCTGTGGGCGTTCGTCGCGCCGGGACTGTACCGGCACGAGAAAGTGTTCGCGGTGCCGCTGCTCGCGACCTCGATCGCGCTGTTCTACGTGGGCGCCGCGTTCTGCTACTTCACCGTATTCCCGCTGATGTTCGCCTTCTTCGCCAACACCGCACCGCCCGGGGTCGAGGTGATGACGGACATCACGAGCTACCTCGACTTCGCGCTCACCATGTTCCTCGCGTTCGGCGTCG
>DATIXW010000057.1:0-18400 GCA_035518135.1 Steroidobacteraceae bacterium | reverse complement strand
GAGCTCCAGGCGCATATCCGCGAGCTGCTGGAGAGCAACGTGATGCTCGAGCCCATGGAGGAGCTCGAGGCCACCGGAACCTTCGAAGCGCTCGTGACGGCCGCCGAGCAGCCCAAGACACCGGAGCCGACCAGCACCGTGGAAGTGCTCGATGACGGCTGGGACGTGCATGGGGCCGGTCCCGCCGAGACCGCCTGGAACGCGGACGAGGACGAGCGCCAGCAGGAGTACGCCGACGACAGCGGCCAGTCGCTGCAGGAGCACCTGCTGTGGCAGCTGGAGCTGGCGAGCCTTGCCCCGCGGGAGCTGGCCATCGCGCGCGCCCTGGTGGACTCCATCAGCGACGACGGCTACCTCACCGAATCGCTCGAGGAGATCGCGCAGACGCTGCGCCCGGAGCTGGAGTGCTCGACGGCGGAAGTCACCGCGGTGCTGCGCATCGTGCAGGCGCTCGACCCCTCAGGCGTCGGGGCGCGCTCGGTGAGCGAGTGCCTCGAGCTGCAGCTGCGGCAGCTGGATCCGGCCACCCCCGGCTACGCCACCGCCATCGAGATCGCGCGCCATCACCTGGAGCTGGTCGCCGAGCGTGAGCTGACGCTGCTCAGGCGCGAACTGCGCACCTCGGAGGAGGAACTCGCCAGCGCCCTGGCGCTGGTGCGCTCCTGCCATCCGCGCCCCGGCTCGACCGTCAGCGCCGGCAGCGCCGAGTATGTCGTGCCCGATGTGTTCGTGCGCCGCACCGAGCACGGCTGGGGCGTGGAGCTGAACCCCGCGACGCTGCCGCGCGTACGCCTCAACCAGGGCTACGCCAGCCTCATCGGCCGCAACGCGAGCCACGCGAGCATGCGCGCGCAGCTGCAGGAGGCGCGCTGGCTGCTCAAGAGCCTGGAGATCCGCCACGAGACGCTCATGAAGGTCGCCCGCTCGATCGTCGAGCGCCAGACCGCCTTTCTCGAGCAGGGCGATGAGCACATGCGGCCGATGATCCTCAAGGACATCGCCGAGGCCGTCGCCATGCACGAATCCACCATCTCGCGTGTCACCTCCGGCAAGTACATGCACACCCCGCGCGGGGTGTTCGAACTGCGCTATTTCTTCTCAAGCCAGGTCGAGGGGGTCGACGGCTCGGGAACCTCCTCGACCGCCATCCGCGCCAAGATCCGCAAGCTGGTGAAGGATGAGGACCCGGAGGCGCCCTTGAGCGATGGCCGCATCGCGGAGCTGCTCTCCGGGGAGGGCATCCCGGTCGCGCGGCGCACGGTGGCCAAGTATCGCGAAGCCCTGGGCATCGCTGCCTCGAACGAACGGCGGCGCGCGGGATCGAAGCAGATGTAGCGCTCGAAACACAATTCAGCTGGAAGTGCCAACACAACGAACAGGAGACGGTCATGCAGCTTAACGTCACCGGTCACCACATCGAGGTCACGCGTTCCCTGCGCAGCTACGTACAGAAGAAGTTCGAGCGTATCGGGCGCCACTTTGACCAAGTCATTGACATGCACTGCGTGCTGACGGTGGAGAAGCTGCGACAGAAGGCGGAAGCGACCCTGCACGTGAGCGGCAGCGCGATCCACGCCGATGCGACCGAAGAGGACATGTACGCCGCCATCGATTTACTGGCCGATAAGCTCGACCGCTGCCTGAAGAAGCACAAGGAAAAACGCATCGCGCATCGCACCACGCAACCGCGCGTGCTGCGCACCTGAGGGCCCGGCAGCGGGGAAACTTGCAACGACCCGCGGCAGGGATACCATTTAGCCGGTGCGCATCATCGTCCTCAGCGGGCTGTCCGGTTCGGGCAAGAGCGTGGCTCTGCACATGCTCGAGGACTTCGGCTTCTACTGTATCGACAACATTCCCGCAGCGCTGCTGAAGCCCTTCGTTTCCTATACGGTGCGCAGCCCCGAGCCGCGCTACGAGCGCACTGCCATAGGCCTGGATGCCCGCAACACGGCCGCCGAGGTGGCGAGCGTGCCGCGGCTGATCGATGAGCTCAAGCGCTCGGGGCTACAGTGCGAGGTGATCTTCCTGACCGCGGCGGACGATGAGCTGCTGCGCCGCTTCGCGGAGACGCGGCGCAAGCACCCGATGGCGCGCAGCGACGTCGGACTGCGCGATGCGATGGCGCTCGAGCGCGAGCTGCTCGAGCCGATCGCCTCGATCGCCGACCTGCTGATCGACACCTCGCGCCTCTCGGTGCACGCGTTGCGCGACATCGTGCACCGCCGCGTCGAGCAGCGCACCGCCGGACGGCTGTCGATCACCTTCGAGTCGTTTGGCTTCAAGCGCGGCATTCCCGGGGATGCGGATTTCGTCTTCGATGCGCGCGCCCTGCCGAATCCCTACTGGGAGCCGGGCCTGCGCAACCTGAACGGCCGCGATCCGGAGGTGATCCGCTTCCTGGAGACCCATACGCACGTGAAGGCGCTGGTGGCCGACATCGCCACCTTCGTGCGCAACCGCGTGCCCGAGTACCAGTCGAGCAACCGCGGCTACCTCACCATCGCCGTCGGCTGCACCGGCGGGCAGCACCGCTCGGTCTATATCGTCGATCGCCTGGCCGAGCAGTTCGCGCGCGAGTTTGATGACGTGACGGCGCGCCACAGCGGCCTGCCCGGAGCGAAGCTCTTCCAGCCGCAGGCCGAGGCGCGCAGCGGCGCACCCGCCTGAAGGCGGCGCGGGGGCGTCAGTTGGCCTGCGCCACGCCCGGGGAGGTGATCACCTGCGGCAGCTTCTCCCCGCTCATGAAGGCCACCAGCGCGGTGCGCGCCTGCATGGCGTCGTGGTAGCCAAGCTCGATGAGCGCGCGGGTGTAGCCGGCCTCGAACATGAGGTAACTCGCCAGCTGGAAACCTGAGGTGTCGCGGCCGCCGATCACGCGCAGCAGCGCCCGCAGGCCGCGCGGCATCTGCGCCACGTGGCGCGCGGCGATCTCGCGCGGATCGACGCTCGGGGCGAGCATCAGTGTCTCGATGGTGCGCTCGCCGTGTGCGGCCTGGGGGGCGCTGTGCACCAGCTCGTTGATGCGCCCGAGCTGCTCGAGGTCGCCGTAGATCTGGTCGGTGAAGAGCGTATCGAGCATGTAGCCGAAGATCTCCCCCGGGCTGGGGGTGAGCGACTGCAGACGGTTCACGCTCACGCCCGCCGCGCGGCGGGCGCGCACGCCGATGATCAGCAGGCGATCGGCGCCCAGGTGAATGGCCGGGCTCAGCGGGTGCAACTGGCGCATCGCGCCGTCGCCGAAATACTCATCGCCGATTCTGATGGGCGGGAACAGCAGCGGGATGGCCGCGCTCGCCATCAGATGATCAAGGGTAAGGTCGGTGCGGTGGCCGATGCGCTGCACGCGCGACCATTCGCCGATCGAGTCGATACCGTCGAAGAACGCCACGGAGTTGCCCGTGCCGTAGCTCGTCGCACACAGCGCGAAGGCGCGCAGGTGCCCGCGCACGATGCTGCGGCGGATGCCGCTGCAGTCGACGTGCACGCCGAGCAACTCGCGCAGCGGGCTGTTGTCGAGCATCGAGCGTGGCGGGGAGAGCACCAGGCCCCCGGAGAGAAGCGCCAGCACCCAGTGTGCGCCGGCGCGCAGCATGTGGTGCGCGTCCACGTGAAACACCTGGCTCGAGCGGAAGTTCGCCCACACCCGCTCAAGGCCTGCGACCGCGCGCCGCCACTGGTGCGCCTCGGCCGCGAGCACACTCGCGGCCACCGCCCCGGCGGAGGTGCCGACGATGACCTGGAAGGGATTGCGCGCCCGCGGCAAGAGCTCCGCCAGCGCCAGCAGCACCCCGATCTGGTAGGCCGAGCGCGCCCCGCCGCCGGTCAGTACGAGGCCGACCGGCGCCCGCGGGCCGGCTCGAATGGCGGATTCACTGAGTCCATCCATCGGCACATAAACTCCGGCACCGATTATGGAACCTGCGGCGGCGGGCGCTGTGTGACGGGCGTCGCGGCGTGCAGCCGCGAGGCGGGGCCGAGGCTCCCCAGGGGGCGCTTGAGCTCCCGGATCGCCTCATCCAGGCCGCTGATGGTCAGCGCAAACATGCGCTCGCGCACCAGCTCGCGGGTGATGCGCACGGATGCGGTGTAGTCCCAGCTCTCGCGCCGTTCCGGGTTCAGCCACACCAGGCGCGGGAAGGTGGCGCACAGGCGCTGCATCCACAGCGCCCCCGGCTCCTTGTTCCAGTGCTCGATGCTGCCGCCGGGCTGGGTGATCTCGTAGGGGCTCATGGCGGCATCGCCCACGAAGATGACGCAGTAGTCGTGCCCGTAGGTACGCAGCACGCGCTCGGTGGGGATCAGCTGCGCAAAGCGCCGGCTGCTGTCCTTCCACAGGCTCTCGTAGATGAAGTTGTGGAAGTAGAAGTGCTCCAGGTGCTTGAACTCGCTGCGGGCGGCCGAGAAGAGCTCCTCGCACCGGCGCACGTGATCCTCCATCGAACCGCCGACGTCGAGAAACAGCAGCACCTTGATCGCGTTGTGCCGCTCGGGCACGAGCTTCAGGTCGAGCAGTCCCGCGTTGCGCGCGGTCGCCGCGATGGTGCCCTCCAGGTCGAGCTGGTCCGCGGCGCCTTCGCGCGCGAAGCGGCGCAGCTTGCGCAGCGCCAGCTTCAGGTTGCGCGTACCAAGCTCGACCGCGTCATCGAGATTGCGGAACTCGCGTCGCTCCCAGACCTTCACCGCGCGGCGCTGCCCGGAACCGCCCGGGCCGATGCGGATGCCCTCCGGGTTGTAGCCGTGCGCGCCGAAGGGGGACGTGCCGCCCGTACCGATCCATTTGCTGCCGCCCGCGTGGCGCTCGGCCTGCTCGCGCAGCCGCTCGCGCAGTGTCTCGAGGAGCTTCTCCCACCCCCCGAGGGCGGCGACCCGCTGCTTCTCCTCCTCGGAGAGCTGGCGCGCCGAGAGCGTGTGCAGCCACTCCGCGGGCACCTCGCCCAGCAGCTGCGCAAAGCGCTGCTCGGCGCCACGAAACACCGCGGCGAACACCTGGTCAAAGCGGTCGTAGTGGCGCTCGTCCTTCACCAGGCAGGCGCGTGCGAGGTAGTAGAAGTCCTGGGCCGAGACCTGGGCGACGCGCGCGCGCAGCGCCTCGAGCAGCATCAGGAACTCGGTGATCGCCACCGGCACGCCCGCGCGGCGCAGCTCGAAGAAGAACGGCAGCAGCACGGCCGTCCCAGCCCGTCAGCGCGCGCGGCGGTGCATGAAGACCAGCTGCTCGAACAGGTGCACGTCCTGCTCGTTCTTCAGGAGCGCACCGTGCAGCACCGGGATCGTCTGCTTCGCCTCGGCGCTGCGCAGCGCCTCCGGCGGGATATCCTCGGCCACCAGCAGCTTGATCCAGTCGAGGAGCTCCGAGGTCGAGGGCTTCTTCTTCAGCCCCGGAGTGGCGCGCACCTCGAAGAACACCGTCAGTGCCTCGGCGAGCAGCTCCTGCTTCAGGCGCGGGAAGTGCACCCCGACGATGGCCCGCATGGTCGCCTCGTCGGGAAAGCGGATGTAGTGGAAGAAGCAGCGCCGCAGGAAGGCATCGGGCAGCTCCTTCTCGTTGTTGCTGGTGATGATGATGATCGGGCGGTGGCGCGCCTGCACCAGCTCGCGCGTTTCGTAGACGTAGAACTCCATGCGATCGAGCTCGCGCAGCAGGTCATTCGGAAACTCGATGTCCGCCTTGTCGATCTCATCGATCAGCAGCACCGGCTGCGTGGGCGACTCGAATGCCTCCCACAGGCGCCCCTTGAGGATGTAGTTGCGGATATCGTGTACGCGCGCCTCACCGAGCTGCGAGTCGCGCAACCGCGAGACGGCGTCGTACTCGTACAGGCCCTGCTGCGCCTTGCTGGTGGATTTGATGTGCCACTCGTACAGCGGCCGCCCGAGCGCGCGTGCGATCTCCTGCGCGAGCTGCGTCTTGCCCGTGCCGGGCTCGCCCTTGATCAGGAGCGGGCGCGCGAGGACGATGGCGGCGTTCACCGCCATCATCAGCTCGTCGGTCGCGATGTACTGCTCGGTGCCGGTGAAGCGCTGGTTCATGGTAGCGGGCAGTCTAACCAACGCGCCGCGCGGGCGAAAATGACCCGGCGGCGCCCGTGGGTCAGTTGGGCACCAGCGTGAGCGTGTGTCGGGCGGGCCCGGGCAGGAACGGCGGCGCCTCACCGCGCGCCCAGCCGAGGAACCCCGAGCGGTAGTAGGGCGAGAGCGGATGCCCGCTCTGGCCGCCCGGCAGCTCAAAGTAGCCCTCCGCCTCGTGGCCCGGGGAGACGGCAAAGCGCTCCGAGGCGCCGACCTCTCCCTCCTGCACGCGCGGCATGTCGTGATCGCCCGGCAGCTGCAGCACCGGCATGTCGAGGAAGCGGGCGAGGCCCGGCAGCGCCCCGGACAGGGGGTGGCGGATGCGTACGACGTTGCGTGCGCCCCAGGTGCAGCGCGCAAGCTGCGGGCAGCGCGCTGCAAGATCGGCGAGCGTGGCATCCACCTCCTCGAGCAGGAACTCGTCCCAGCTCGCATAGGGCTGCGCCAGCAGGTGCAGCGGCTTTTGCGTGACGAGCCTCCACAGGGGACCTTCGAACTGCGCAGGCGGCCAGCTCTCCCGGTCGATGCGGATCTGCAGCGCCTGCAGGATCGAGTCCCACACCGCTTGCTGCACGTGCTCGTGGTAGGCACGCACCAGGCGGTAGCCCACCGAATCAACGCTCGCGCGCGGTTCCCACTGCGCGATGAGGCGGCGGAACTCGGCACGGCCCGCGCGCGCCTGCAGGCTCTTCTCGTCCAGCAGCCCGAGCAGCAGCCCCCGCCAGCGCGCGAGGAACAGCGCCCGGTCATCCAGCTGGATGTGCAGCATGTCCGCGGGCTTGATGTCGCCGCTGAGGGCCATGAGATCATCGCGGATCTGGCCGGCGCGCGCCCCCAGATCGTATTCGGCACCGAGGCTGGCGAGGTCACCGCCGATCAGCTCGAGCTGGCGCGGATCGGAGGCCACGCGCGCATTCGCGCTCCACAGCCGCCCGAGCGGCGGGTCGAGGATGCGCGGGTGATCGGCGACACCGGTCCAGCCGAGCGGGGCCGCCGCGCGCTGCGCACCGGCATCCCGCGGGATGCGTGCAAAGATCGTCCAGCCGATATGGCCCTCGCGATCCCCGAGGACGGCATTCTGGCCCGGAATGCCGATCTGCGGAGCCAGATCGAGCGCCTGCGCCACGGTAGTGGCCTGCTCGAGCCCGATCAGGTTCAGGTTAGTCGCCGCCGGCACCAGCGCGAGCCACGTGCCGAACCAGCAGGCGTGAGCGGACTCGTCCACGCGCAGCAGCAGCCCCGCGGGGCCCGAGCGCACCAGCTCGACCTGCGCCGCCGCGCCGTGCACCTGGATCTGCTCGCGCTGCACGGTGAGCGCCACGACGCCCTGCGGCGTCCTCATGCCGTGCTCGTCCACCGCCGAGCACTCGACGCGCTGCACGTCTACCCAGTCGCCGTAGCTGTTGGTGAAGCCCCAGGCAATGTGCCCGTTGGAGCCGGCGATTAGCAGCGGGGTCCCGGGGAGCGTCACGCCGCTGAGGTCGAGTACCCCGGGAATGGTGAGCCGCGCGTGGTACCAGATCGCCGGCACCCGCTGGGTGAGGTGCATGTCGTTGGCGATGAGGGCCGCCCCGGAGGACGTCAGCCGCCCCGCCACCGCCCAGTTGTTGCTGCCGAGCACCGGCGCCTCGCCCGCACCTGAGTGCTGCGGCGGCGCGAGGCCGGCGCTGCGCACATCGAGCGCGCTCGGCCCGGGCACCGGCGCGGGGCTCGGCGGGGGCTCCGGTGCCGAGACGTCGGGGGCGTCCCATTCGGTGCGGGCCGGATACAGGAACTGCAGTGCGCACTTCCACCCCCCCGCGCAGGTGGGGCCGCCGAGGCGCGCATCGACCTCGCGGCGCAGGATCGACCGCCGCAGGTCATTGGCCTGCAGGTCCCACCACATCGCGTAGCTGACCAGGATCGCATCCTCGGTGCGCCACGGCGCCGGGGGCTGCCCGAGCAGCCAGTACTCCCAGGGGCGCGCGCGCAGCCCCGCAAGCCCCGCGTTGACGCCGCGCGTGTAGGCCTCCAGGAGCGCGCGTTGCTGCGGATTCGCCTGCGCGATGACCTCGCGCGCGAGGCTGCGGAAGCGGAACAGGCGCGCCTTGCGGTCCTGCTCGAGCGCCACCGGCCCGACGAGCTCGGCGAGCTCACCGGCGGCCAGGCGCCGCGACAGGTCCATCTCGAAGAAGCGGTCCTGGGCGTGCAGGAAGCCGGTCGCCCAGGCGAGATCGGCGCGGTTGCGCGCCTCGATGGTGGGCACGCCGCGCGCATCGCGCGTGACGGTCACCGGCGCGCTGACCCCGGAGACGCTCAGGCGGCCCTCGAGCTTCGGCAGCGAGCCACGCAGGCACAGGTAAGCAGCGAGCAGCAGCGCAACGACGAGCAGCGCGCAGCCGGCCCCGAGATACTTCAGCATTCGCATGGCGGAGCGCGGCGCGCTAATCGAGGGTGACCTTCAGGATCTGCATCGAGTTGGTGCCGCCCTGCACGCCCGAGGCCTCGCCCTTGGTGAGGATGACCAGATCGCGCTTCTTGACCAGCCGCAGATCGAGCAGCCGTGTGAAGAGTGCCCGGTAGAGCGCCTCGGTGGACTTGCCGGCGCCGGTGACGTCGAAGATCACCGGGTAGACGCCGCGGTACAGCGTCACGCGCCGGCGCGTCGCCTCGTGGCGCGTGAAGGCATACACCGGGATGTCGGAGCGGATGCGCGACATCCACAGGGGTGTCGCTCCGGATTCGGTGAGCGCGACGATGGCGCGCACCTTCATGTGGTTGGCGGTATAGGTCACCGCCATCGCGATGGCCTCTTCGGTCCCCTGGAATTCTCCCTCTGGGGCGCGCCGCCGCGCCTGCGGATGCGTAAGCTCGTATTTCTCCGCGCCCACGATGACGTGCGCCATCGCCTCGACCGCCCGCACCGGGTAGCGCCCCGCGGCGGTCTCCGCCGAGAGCATCAGCGCATCGGTCCCGTCCATGACGGCGTTGGCGACGTCGCTGACCTCGGCGCGCGTCGGTACCGGGCTCTGGATCATCGACTCCATCATCTGCGTCGCGGTGATGACGACGCGGTTGCGGGTGCGGCTCTCGTGGATGATGGTCTTCTGCAGCCCGGTGAGCTCGGCGTAGCCCATCTCCACGCCCAGGTCACCGCGGGCCACCATCACCACGTCCGCCGCCTCGATGATGCCGCTCAAGTTCTCCACCGCCTCGTGGCGTTCGATCTTGGCCACCAGGTGCCCCTCACCGCCGGCGGCCCGCAGCAGCTTACGTGCCTGCTGGATGTCGGCGGCCTCGCGCACAAAGGAGACGGCGAGGTAATCGACGCCCTCCTCGGCCGCGAAGCGGATGTCGTCGTGATCGCGCTCCGACAGCGCGGGGGCGGAGATGCCGCCGCCCTGGCGATTCAGGCCCTTGCGGTCGGAGAGCTCGCCCCCGATGCGCACGCGCGTCTCGACGGTGGTACTGCCGACCTTGGTCACATCCAGCACGATCTGTCCGTCATTCAGCAGCAGCGTGTCCCCGGAGCGCACGTCGCGCGGCAGGTCCTTGTAGGCGACACCGACGCCGCTCACGCTGCCCGCCCTGGAGTCGAGCTTGGTGTCGAGCGTGAAGGGCGCGCCCTCCACGAGCATGACCCGCCCCTCGCGGAAGCCCTCGATACGGATCTTCGGCCCGCCCAGATCGAGCAGCACCCCGACGCAGCGGTCGGCTCGGTGTGCCGCCTCGCGCACCAGCGCCAGGCGGCGGCGCCGATCGTCCATCGTGCCGTGCGAAGCATTGAGGCGCACCACGTCGACACCGGCGCGCATCATCTGCGTGAGCACCTCCAGGTCATCGGTCGCCGGCCCCACCGTGGCGACGATCTTCGCGCGCCGCAGCGCGCTCGGCGGCCCCTTATCCGCCACGCGCACGCTCTTCGAGCACCGCCACCGCCGGAAGGGTCTTGCCTTCGACGAACTCGAGGAACGCACCGCCGCCGGTGGAGATGTAGGAAATACTGTCTTCGACGCCGTACTTCTCGATGGCCGCCAGCGTATCCCCCCCGCCGGCAAGCGAGAAGGCCTTGCCGCGGGCGATGGCCTGCGCGATGGCGCGCGTGCCCTCGCCGAACTGGTCGAACTCGAACACCCCGACCGGACCGTTCCAGATGATGGTGCCGGCGGCCTGCAGCAGCGTGGCGACCTGATCGCAGGTGTCCGGACCGATGTCGAGGATCATCTCGTCCGCGCGCACCTCATTCACGGCACGCACGTCGGCGTGCGCGGTGGAGGCAAACTCCCTGGCCACCACCACATCGCTCGGCAGCGGGATCGCCGTGCCGCGCGCGCGCGCCTTGTCCATGAGGCGCCGCGCAACGTCCAGCATGTCGGTCTCGCACAGCGACTTGCCGACATTCACGCCGGTGGCGGCGAGGAACGTATTGGCGATGCCGCCGCCGACGATCAGCTGGTCGACGCGCTCGAGCAGTGATTCGAGCACCATGAGCTTGGTGGAGACCTTGGAGCCGCCGACGATCGCCACCAGCGGCCGCGCCGGCTGCTGCAGTGCGCGCTCGAGCGCCTCGAGCTCCCCCACGAGCAGCGGGCCCGCGCACGCCACCGGCGCAAAACGCGCCACGCCGTGCGTACTGGCTTCCGCGCGGTGGGCAGTGCCGAAGGCGTCCATCACGAACACCTCGCACAGCGCCGCCATGCGCCGCGCGAGCTGCTCGTCATCCTTCTTCTCGCCCTTGTTGAAGCGCACGTTCTCGCACAGCACCGCGCTGCCGGCGGCGCAGTCGACCCCGTCGAGCCAGTCCTTGCGCAGCGGCACCGGCTTGCCGAGCAGGTCCGACAGGCGCGTCGCCACCGGCGCCAGCGACAGCGCCGGGTCGTAGTGGCCTTCCTGGGGGCGGCCGAGGTGCGAGAGGATGAAGACCTTGGCGTGCTGGTCGAGCGCGTAACGGATGGTGGCGAGGGCGGCGCGGATGCGCGCATCGCTGCTGACCACGCCGTCCTTGATCGGGACGTTCAGGTCCTCGCGGATCAGGACCCGCTTGTTACGCAGGTCCGTATCCATCATCCGTCGTACCCTCATGATGCCTTCGACCACGCCAGAGTGGTATCGATCATGCGGTTGGAGAAGCCCCACTCGTTGTCGTACCAGGCGCACACCTTCACCAGCGTGCCGTCGATCACCTTCGTTAGCGTCGCGTCAAACACCGCGGAGTGCGCGTCGTGGTTGAAGTCCACCGATACCAGCGGCGCGTCGTTGTAGGCGAGGATGCCGCGCAGCGGCCCGGCCTCGCTCGCCTCGCGCAGCGCCTTGTTGATTTCCTCGACGCTGGTGGCGCGCTTCGCCGTGAAGGTGAGATCGACCAGCGAGACATTGATGGTCGGCACGCGTACCGCAAAACCGTCGAACTTGCCCTTGAGCTCCGGCAGCACCAGCCCGACCGCCGCGGCCGCGCCGGTCTTGGTCGGTATTTGCGACATGGTGGCCGAGCGCGCCCGCCGCAGGTCGGGGTGATAGACGTCGGTGAGCACCTGGTCGTTGGTGTAAGCGTGAATGGTGGTCATGATGCCGGCGGCGATGCCCACCTTGTCGTTCACCACCTTGGCGACCGGCGCCAGGCAGTTGGTGGTGCAGGAGGCGTTGGAGATGACGGTGAAGGCACTTTTGAGCACGTTGTGGTTCACCCCGTAGACGATGGTGGCGTCGACGTCCTCGCCCCCCGGCGCCGAGATGATGACCTTCTTGGCGCCGCCCTTGAGGTGCGCGCCCGCCTTCGCCTTGCTGGTGAAGTGCCCCGTGCACTCGAGCACGAACTGCGCGCCCACCTCGCCCCAGGGGAGCTTGGCAGGATCGCGCTCGGCGAACACCCGGATTCGGTCGCCGTTCACGACCAGGTAATCGCCGTCGACGCGCACCTCGCCGGGGAACTTTCCGTGCACGGTGTCGTGGCGCGTGAGATGCGCATTGGCCTTGGAGTCACACAGGTCGTTGATCGCGACGATCTGCAGCTCACCGGTGCGCTTGCCCTCGTACAGCGCACGCAGCACGTTGCGGCCGATACGCCCATATCCGTTGATTCCGACCTTGATTGCCATGCGCCTTAAACCTCCAGCAGTTCGCGGATCTGTTGCGCGATATTATCGGCCGTAAAGCCGAAATGGGTGAACACGTCGGCCCCCTTGCCGGAGGCGCCGAAGCGATCGATGCCGAGTATGCGCCCGCTCGTGCCGACATAGCGCCACCAGCATTGCGTCGCGCCCGCCTCCACCGCCAGACGCCGCGTGACCGCCGGCGGCAGCACGCGGTCGCGGTAGGCGCCATCTTGCGAGTCAAAGGCCTCGGTGCAGGGCATCGACACCAGTCGCACCCGCCGTCCCAGGCCATTCAGGGCGTTAACCGCCTGTGCGGCGATGCCGATCTCCGAGCCCGTGGCGATCACCAGGCACTCCGGGGTGCCCGGCGGATCGATCAGCACGTAGCCGCCGCGACGGATGGCCTCAAGCTGTGCCGGGGTGCGCGACTGCTGCGGCAGCCCCTGGCGCGTGAGCGCCAGGGCCGAGGGGCCGTGGCGCTCAATCGCCTGCGTCCAGGCGACGGCGGTCTCGGCCGCGTCGCACGGCCGCCACAGGCTCATGTGCGGCATGGCGCGCAGGCTGCTCAGCTGCTCGATGGGCTGGTGGGTGGGCCCGTCTTCCCCCAGGCCGATGGAATCGTGCGTGTACACCAGGATCACGCGCTGCTGCATGAGGCAGGCGAGGCGCACGGCATTGCGCGCGTAGTCGGAGAACACCAGGAACGTGCCGCCGTAGGGGATGAAGCCCCCGTGCAGCGCGATGCCGTTCATGATCGCGGTCATGCCGAACTCGCGCACCCCGTAGTGCAGGTAGTCGCCCGCTTCGTCCCGGGGTGTGATGACGCGCGCGCCCTTGAACAGCGTGTTGTTGGAGCCGGTCAGGTCGGCCGACCCCCCCAGCAGCTCCGGCAGCGCCGGCCCGAGCACGTTCAGCGCCGCCTGCGAGGACTGGCGGGTCGCCTGCGGCGCACTCTGCTTCAGCAGCGTCTCGAGCATCTGGCGCGCGCTGTCGGACCAGTTCTGCGGCAGCTCACCGCGCGTGCGGCGCTCGAACTCCTGGGCGAGATCCGGGTGCGAGCGGGCGTAGCGGCCAAAGAGCGCGCGCCACCCGGCCTCCAGCTGCGCGCCCGCCTGGCGATGATCCCAGGCGTCGCGGATGGCCTGTGGTACCTCGAAGGGCGGGTACGGCCACCCGAGGGCTTTGCGCGCGGCGGCGACTTCCTCGGCGCCAAGTGCCTCGCCGTGCGCCTCCTTGGTGCCCTGCTTGTCGGGGGCACCGAAGCCGATGATCGTCTTGCAGCAGATGAGCGAGGGGCGCGTCGTCTCCGCGCGCGCAGCGCGCAGCGCCTGCTCGACCGCCGCGGCGTCAAGGCCGTCCACGTCGGCCACGACGTGCCAGCCGTAGGCGGCGAAGCGCTCCGGGGTATTGTCGGTGAACCAGCCCACCACCTTGCCGTCGATGGAGATGCCGTTGTCGTCGTAGAAGACGATGAGCTTGCCAAGTCCAAGGGTGCCGGCGAGCGAGCACGCCTCGTGCGAGACGCCCTCCATGAGACAGCCATCGCCGCAGAACACGTACGTGTAGTGATCCACGATCGCGAACCCCTCGCGGTTGAACTGCAGGCCGAGCAGTTTCTCAGCGAGCGCCATGCCGACGCCGTTGGCCACGCCCTGGCCGAGCGGCCCGGTGGTGGTCTCGATCCCGAGCGGCGGGTCGTGCTCGGGGTGGCCGGGGGTCTTGCTGCCGAGCTGGCGAAAGCCCTTGAGGTCCTCGAGCGTGAGCGGGTAGCCGGTGAGATGCAGCACCGAGTACAGCAGCATCGAGCCGTGGCCGTTGGAGAGCACGAACCGGTCGCGGTCGGCCCACAGCGGGTTCTGCGGGTTATGGCGCAGGTAGCCGCGCCACAGCACCTGGGCGATGTCCGCCATGCCCATCGGCATGCCCGGATGCCCGGAATTGGCCCGTTGCACGGCGTCCATGGACAGGGCGCGGATGGCGTTGGCAAGTTCGCGAGGTGTGCTCATGCGGCTCTGTCAGCGGCTCGTGGCCGCGCCTGAAGGGGGCCGGCGCGGATTACCGGCGCGCCGGCGGGGCGCGCATTTTCCACCACTCGCGCCCGATGCTCAATCACAGCACGCGGGGCGCTTTGCGGACGCGGCCCGGCCACGCAAACGGCGCAGGTTGCGCGCGGCCCGCCGCGCCCCGGCTCATCGCGCAAGCGACTTGAGCGTGGGCGTGCACGGTTCGGCCGCAGATGGCGGCGCACGGCCGCACTCGCCTGCGCAGTCAACCGTGCCGCGTGCTCAGGGCTGGCGCTTCCGGAGGAGGAACACCACGACGGGGCCGCCAAGGCCGGCAACACCTGCGGCGCGGATTTCGTTCCTGCCACGGGTGATGGCATCATTCAGCGATGACTTCGCGTTACGTACAATTCCTGCTTGCCCTCGCTGTGGTGTCCGTGGCCTCGCTCACCGCCTGCACGACGCACGGCAATTACCGCAAGGACGCCGCGCACGAGGAGCTCCTCCAGAAACTTCGCCAGTGCCTGGCCGAGGTACCGATCCGCGGCGAGAAGAACGCCGACTTTATCTCCCCCTGCATCCATCTCGACGTATCGGCGCTGAACGGCATCTCCCGCGGTCGCCTGGTCGATGCGCTCGGACGCGCTTCCTTCTGCATCGGCAAGGACGCCAGCGGCTTTCCGAAGTCCGAGGACTGCCCGACCGACCAGAACCCGCAGTGGAGTTTCTACCGCCTCGCGAACCCGGCCGTCGGCGGCGGCGGCCCTGAACTCGTATGTGAGGCAAACAATAAGAGCCACTGCGAGACGGTTGAATGGCGCCGCTCGAACTGAGTGCGCGGCGGTACGCGGCGTCAGAGCCGGGGCCGCCGCCGCTTGCCCCGCGCTCACCTTCAAACGCCGCGTGAGCCGAATCCGAGCGGTGTAGTCCCGCACCTACACCCCGGGGAGACTACGGCGCCCGAAGCGTCGCGTGATGCGTTCCGGGGCGGCGTGCGCTTGGCATAAGTCACGCTTAGCATGGGGCGTGCTTCACATTCTGGGCGTCGGAAACGGTACCCCGTCATGTCGCTTCTGAGTGACGCGGTGGCGGCGACCTGGTTCACTGCAGGGGCGCAAAAAGCTCTGCTAACCTCGCCGGATGAGCGTGGTACGCCTGACCCAATTCACAGATCCGCATCTGTACGGTAGCGAACACGAGGCGCTGCGCGGCGTGGCGACCCTGCCGGCGCTGAGCACCGCCATCGCGCACGCGCAGGGGCGCGAGTGGCCCCCGGACGCCGTGCTCGTGACGGGCGATCTCGTGCAGGATGATGCGGCGGGCTATGTGCATTTCCGCCGCGTGTTTAGCGCCCTCGGACTGCCGGTGCTGTGCCTGCCGGGCAACCATGATGAACCGCGCGCCCTGCGCCGCGAACTCAGCGGGGCACCCTTCGTGCTGGGTGGCCACGTCGACCTCGGCCGCTGGCGCATCGTGCTCCTGGACAGCTGTCTTCCGGGTTCCGCAAGCGGGGCGCTCAGCGCCCAGGGGCTCGCCGAGCTGGACGAAGCGCTCGCCACGGCCGGCGGGCGCCACTGTCTGGTGTGCCTACATCACCACCCGGTGCCCATGGCGAGCCGCTGGCTCGACCGCGTCGGCCTCACCAATGCGGCCGAATTCCTGCACACGGTTGATCAGCACAAGAACGTGCGGGCCATCGTGTGGGGCCACGTGCATCAGGCGTACGACGGCCTGCGCAAGGGCGTGCGCCTGCTCGCCACGCCCTCAACCTGCGCGCAGTTTCTGCCGCACTCGGATGAATTTGCGGTCGATCGCCGCCCGCCCGGCTACCGGACACTGGAGCTGCGGGCCGACGGCTCACTGTTGACGGAGGTCATTTGGGTCGAACAGCATTGCGGTGGCTCCTCGCGCTCGGCCTCTTCGGCTGCCTGAGCGCGCACGCCGCCGGCCCGGTCTGGGCCGTGCGCGGCACCCACAACACCGTCTACCTCGCCGGCTCGATCCACATGCTGCCGCCGGACGATGCGCAGCTGCCGCCGGCGTTCGACCACGCCTACGCGGACTCCTCCAAGGTGGTGATGGAGCTCGATCTGGGCAAGCTCGACCCGCTGGAAGCGATGAGCTGGATGATGGATCACGGCGCGCTGCCCAAGGGAACCACGCTGCAGGATCAGCTGGGGGAGGCGCGCTACGGGCGCCTGAGCGCCGCCGCGAGCGCCCTGGGACTGTCGGTGAAGGGACTCCAGGACCAGGCGCCGTGGATGGTGGGGATCGAGCTCACCGATTCGGCCTACGTGCACGAGGGCTTTGACCCCGACCAGGGGGTCGAGGAGCAGCTGCTGCGGCGCGTGCAGGCGGACGGCCGCGCGACGGCGGGACTTGAGACGCTGCCCGAGGAACTCGGCGGCCTGATCGCGCTCTCCCCGGAGGATCAGCTGCGCATGCTGGACCAGACGCTCGATGACCTGAAGAACCTCAAGTCCGAGATGCGCGACGTGGTCGGCGCCTGGCGGCACGGCGATGCAAAGCGCCTGGCGGCGCTGCTGTCTGAGGAATACAACGCCTTCCCCTCGCTCTACAAGCCGCTGGTGACGGATCGCAACCAGCGCTGGCTGCCGCAGATCGAGGCCCTGCTCAAGGAAAACCAGAACTCGATGGTGGTCGTGGGGGCGCTGCACCTGGTCGGCACGGGCGGGCTCCTCGAGCTGCTGCGCAAGCACGGTTACACGGTCAGGCAGCTCGACTAGGCGTGCCGGCGCGCGCGCTGCGGCGCTGGTAGAAGCGCCACAGCGGCACGGCCAGGAGCACGATCCAGCCGAGCACGAGCCAGCCGACGAACCCGTCGAAGCGACTGAGCAGGAACCCGAGCGGTGCCCCGTGCAGGGGCTGCGTGAGCTCGCGCGTCACCAGCATCACCCACACCCACCCGGCGTGCATGCCGATGCAGGCGGCGATGTTACCGGTCGCGGCGCGCACCAGGCCCAGCAGCACGCCCACCGCGGTGAGGGCGAGGAAGGCATCCGCGATCGCCGCCGGGTGCGCGAAGATGCGCAGCGTCCCCTGCAGCAGCTCGAGCCCGCTGTGCGCGGTGACATCCGGCGCGGCGATGTGATAGCTGGCAAAGAAGTGCGTCGCCGCATACACCACGGCGGTGAGCGCGATGGCGACGGCGCTGCCGGATTCACGCGTGATGCCCGTCTGCATCGCCCCGCGCAGGAAGGTCTCCTCGATGAAGCCCACCGCGAGCCCGCTGGTGAGGCGCAGCAGCACGAGCTTCGCGAACGCGCCGGCGCCGACGCTGGCCGCGCGCGTCCAGTCGAGCAGCCCGAGCGCGCTCATGGCGCCGACGACCGCGGCCATGGTCACCACACCGATCGCCAGCCCGAGTCCCATCTCGCGCAGGAACGCGCGCCGCGGCAGCCCGTAGCCGAGGCTGCGACGGTCGGCCAGTCCCAGGCGGCGCGCGAGCAGCACGAAGCCCACGAGCAGGGCCAGCATGCCGACGCGCTCGCCCATGCGGTGGAAGGGGAAATTGAAGTGCGGGTGCAGCAGCAGCCACACCGGGTAGGAAAATACGCCGATGGCCGCAAGCGCCAGGGCCATCAGCAGCAGGAACCAACCGAAGGTGCGCACGGGCGCTACGGTACGCGGCGCCGCGCGGCCGAGGCAACCCGGCGCGGCGCTTCAGCCGGCAAACAGCGCACGCCAGTGCGGCACGACGTTGGCCAGCCGGAAGCGGGCATCCGGCTGGGGCTGCGGGCGCGCACCCTCGCGCCACGCCCGCACGCGCGCACTGAACGCCTCGAACAGGCCCGCCCGTGCCGCCAGGCGCGCCGGGCCGCCGCGCAGCCGCACCGGCAGCAGTCCCACTGCCGCTTCGTAGAGGCGATAGGAACTCTTCAGCGGCAGCACCTCGGCCGGATTGCCGAGCACTTCGCGCGCCGCGCCGCAGTCCACCGTCAGCACCGGGGTCCCCACGGCGTGCGATTCGGCGAACACCAGGCCGAAGGTCTCCGGGATGACGAAGTTGGGAAAGAAGGTACACAGCGCGCTGCGCACCTCCTGGTGCACATGGGACTGCGGCAGCGGCCCGAGGAACTCCACCCCGGGGAGCGAGACGCTGCGATCGGCCTTGTAGCCGGGATTGCCGACGAACAGGCGCAGGTCCGGCATCGTGCGGCGCAGGGCGCCGAAAGCATCGAGGGTGAAGCTCAGTCCCTTGTTGGGCGAGGAGAAGAACACCAGCTTGCGCTC
>DATIXW010000056.1:0-10705 GCA_035518135.1 Steroidobacteraceae bacterium | reverse complement strand
ATCGACCCGGGCAGGGCCCTCGATCTGGCGCAGCGCCTGGAGGTGTCGGTGAACCACCCGCGGGTGCTGGCTTTCGCGCCGCCCCTGTAGGTTGGTGACGACAGCACTGCGGGGCGGCAGAGGTCTTACCCTGCCGCAACGCCTGCGCGGATCATGCGCTCGTATCCCAACCGGCGCGCCGCCAGAGATCAGCCATGCCCCTTCGCACCCTGTTGATCGTGGTGCTGGTACTCCTCGTGATCGGATTGCTGCCGGCGTGGCCCTATAGCACCGGCTGGGGGTACTACCCAAGCGGTGGCATCGCACTGATTCTGCTGGTACTGCTGCTGTTGGGGTTGCTGCGCCGCGGGTGATCCGGCGCGGCGCTGCCCACGGGCGCGTCAGTGCAAAGCAGCCCGCCTCGGGGGCGCTCAGCGCGTTTCAAAGTGGATCGTGACCTGCGCGCACCCGGAAAGCGGCTTGCCGTTGAGGGTGGTCTGCGGACGGTACGCGCCCGAGCCCGCCCGGGCGATCTTCAGCGCGGCGGCATCGAGCATCGGATCCCCGGAGGAACGCAGCACGGTCGGCGCCTGCGTCAGCTGCCCGGCTTCATCGGCACACACGCGCAGCGTCGCGGCGCCATCCTGCAGCGCCGCCGTCGTGGGCAACGCAGCCGCGGCGACAGCCGGGGGCGCGCCGGCAGAGCGCGCTGCTGTGGTCGGGGCGGCCCACCGCCAGGCCATCTGTTGCCAGGACTCAACAGCCACCGCATCGCCGGGTCGGGTGGCGGGCTGAAAGCGCAGCTGCATCACGCAGCTCAGCGCCGCGGCGTCCAGCTGCTCGGAGTGCGAGGAGACCCTGATCGAGGCGTGCGAGGGATTGCCCGCGATGTCCACGAGAAAGACCACCACGGCCTGCGGGCCGTCATCGGCGACGCGCAGCTGCGGGCAGCGCGCGAGCGGATCTACGCGCCAGGCCAGATGGGCCTGAATCACCGGGTCCGCACCCGGGGCGAGCGAAGCGGCGCTGAGCGGCCGCAGTGCGCCGAGCAGGAGTACCGCTGCAAGCAGGCAAGGACACCGGGCGTGCAGCCCGCGCCTGTGCGGTATGCCGACTGCGGTGCGCACCGACTAGGACCCCCACGGCAAGGAGTAAGTCTTCGTGTTCGTGAAGCTCTTCATCGCCTCCTGCACGCCTTCCTTGTAACCAAGGCCCGAGTCCTTGATGCCGCCGAACGGGGTCACCTCGAGGCGATAACCGGGCACCTCGCGCACGTTGACGCTGCCGACATGCAGTTCGCTCACGAAGCGCGTGATGTAGTCCAGGCGGTTGGTACACACCGCGGAGGAGAGCCCGTACGCGGTCGAGTTCGCGATGCGGATCGCATCCTCGATGGTGTGAAATTCCATGACCGGCGAGACAGGACCGAAGGTCTCCTGCTTGACGAGGGTCATCTGCGGGCTGACCCGATCGAGCACGGTCGGGGAGTAGAGCGCGCCCCGGCGCTCGTTGCCGTACAGCAGCCGTGCGCCGCCGGCCACCGCCTCGTTGACGCGCTGCTCGAAGCCGCGCGCGGCCGTCTCATCGATCACGGTCCCCATGTCGGTGGCCGGGTCCATCGGATCGCCGTACCTGAGCGCGCGGCTCTTCTCGAGCAGCAGCTCGGTGAAGCGCGCGACGACCGCGCTGTGCACCAGGATGCGCTTGATGGCCGTGCAGCGCTGGCCGGAGTTCTTGTATGAGCCGGCGGCGGTGAGCGTGGCCGCCTCCTCGAGGTCGGCGTCCTCCATGATGATGATCGGATCGTTGCCGCCGAGCTCGAGCACCTGGCGCTTGTACACGGCCTTCGCGGCGATGTACTTGCCGATGGCGACACCGCCGGTGAAGGTCACCAGGTCGACCTCCGGGTGGGTGAGCAGCTCCTCGGCGATCTCGCGCGGGTCGCCGGTGAGCACACTGAACATCGGCGGCGGCAGGCCCGCCTCATAGAGGATGTCCGCCAGCAGCAGCGCGCTGAGGGGGGTCTTCTCGGAGGGCTTGAGGACCATGCGGTTGTTGGTCGCGATACTGGGGGCAATCTTGTGCGCGACCTGGTTGAGCGGATGGTTGAAGGGCGTGATGGCGCAGATCACGCCCAGCAGCGGCTCGCGCAGGGTGTAAACCTTGCGTCGCTTGCCGTGGGCGGTGAGATCGCAGGAGAAAACCTGGCCGTCATCCTGCAGCGCCGCGTTGCCGGCGAAGGTGAATACGTCGCAGGCGCGCCCGACCTCGTACAGGGAATCCTTCTTACACAGGCCGCTCTCGGCGGTGATGAGGTTGGCGACCTCCTCGGCGCGCGCGCGCAGCGCCGCGGCGGTGTCGAGACAGATGCGGGAGCGCTCGTAGCGGGTGAGCGGGGAGCGGAACGCCCGGGCACTGCCGATCGCGCGACGCACGTCATCCACCGAAGCCTGGGCCACCGTGCCCACGAGAGCGCCGCTGTAGGGGTTGCGCACCTCGCCGCGGCGTGCGGTCGCCACGCGTGCGCCCGCGATGCGCAGGCTCTCGGTGCGCACACCCGCGCCGCCTGCGGCCGCTACCGGCTTAGTGGCCACGGTTCAGGATCCAGTCGAAGGCATCGAAGTTGCGCCAGCGGCGGTTCGGATCGGCACCGGCAATCGGGCGGTTGCTGATGAGCGGCACCGCCTCCTCGGAGAGGCCGCCGTGCGAGCGCAGCGGCGCATCAAGCCCCGAGAGGTCGTGCTTGGCCGCGGCACTGCCGAGCGCGACCGCGCGGGTCGAAATCACCACCAGATCCCCGATGCGATCGGGCGGCAGTTCGAAGCGCGCGGCCGCCTCGGCGCGCGACAGCACGAGCTCGATGTCACGCAGCGTCGCGAGCCGCGCGGTGAGCGCCCGCGCATCGACCCCGGGGCTGAGGTACACCGTGGCGTAGGAGCCCAGGGCACCGTGATGAACGACATAGGGGTCGGTGATGGGCAGGATCACCCGGGACTGGCCGCGCCCGAGCCACGCATCGAGCAGGTCCTGCAGGTAGATGACGTTCGGGCTCGCATCCAGGCGTGTCTTGGCATTCATGCCGTGATCGGCGGTGAGCACGATGGCACACCCCTGCGCGTCAAGCTCGCCGAGGTAGCCGTCCATCATGGCGTAGAAGCGGTTGGCTGCGGGCGTGCCCGGGGCGTGCTTGTGCTGCACGTAGTCGGTGGTCGAGAGGTACATGACGTCCGGGCGGCGCGTCTGCATCAGCTTCACGCCGGCGGCAAACACGAACTGCGACAGCTCGGCGCTGTAGACACTCGGCACCGCCATGCCGACCAGCTGCACCACCTCGTCGATGCCATTTTCAGCCTGCGTCACCTCATCCGCCTTCTCGGAGGAGAAGCAGATGCCGCGCATCCGGTACCCGAGGAGCCGGCGCAACTTGTCCTTGGCGGTCACGACCGCGACCGTGCAGCCGGCGTCGGCGAGTGCCGCCAGCAGCGTCGGGGCCCGCAGCCACTTCGGGTCATTCATCATGACCTCGGTGCCGCTTTCAGTGTCGTAGAGGTAGTTCCCGCAGATGCCGTGCACCGCAGGCGGCGCCCCGGTAACGATCGAGAGGTTGTTCGGGTTGGTGAAGCTCGGAATGACACAGTCGGCGATAACCGCGGAGCCTTGCGCCAGCACGCGTTTCATCCACGGCATGTGTCCGCCGGCGACCGCCTGCGCGATGTAGTCCGGCTCGCACCCGTCCACGCACACCACCACCGAGGGCTGCTCGGGCAGGCGGTAGGAGCGGCCGTTAACTTCGATTCGCTGCATGATCAGCCTTCATCCGTTGGAGCCTTCGTAGCCCGCGCGCGCCGCCCTCAGGCCGCCGCGCGCATCTCCGCGAGGACCTTCCCGACCGCCTCGACCGCCCCGCTCATGCCGCGTTCGCCGAGCTGTCCCATGCAACCGACGCGGAAGGTCTCCACCGTGGTGAGCTTGCCCGGATAGAGGATGTAGCCGTGCGCCTTCACGGCATTGTAGAAGCTCTTGAAGGCGTAGCGCGGCGTGTCGGGCGCATAGAACGTCACGATGATCGGCGCCTGGATGGCCGCCGGCAGGAAGCTGCGCAGGCCAAGGCGCGCCAGGCCCTCGATGAGCGTGCGGCAGTTCTGCGTATAGCGCGCCGCGCGCGCCGCCAGGCCGCCCTCCTCGAGATACTGCGCGATCGCGCAGTCGAAGGCCGCCACCACGTGCGTCGGTGGCGTGAAGCGCCACTGCGTCGTCTTTTGCATGTAGACCCACTGGTCGTAGAGGTCCATGGCGAGTGAGTGACTGTTGCCCTCGGCCCGCTCGAGGGTCGAGCGGCGCGCGATGATGAAGCCCATTCCCGGGGGTCCCTCCAGGCACTTGCCGGAAGCCGCCACGACCGCATCGAAGGGGGTGCGGCGCGCATCGATCTCCAGGGCGCCAAAGGAACTCATCGCGTCCACGATCAGCCCGCGGCCGTGACGGGCGACCGTCTGGGCGATCTCCTGCAGGGGATTCAGGATCCCGGTGCTGGTCTCGCAATGCACCAGCGCCACGTGCGTGATGGAGGCGTCGGCGAGCAGCGCACGCTCCACGTCGGCGGCGCTCACCGGGGCGTTCTCCGCGTAGTCGATGGTCGTGAGTGTGCGCCCGAGCGTGCGGCAGATCCGGGCGATGCGCTGGCAGTACGCCCCGTTCTGCGGCACGAGGACATGGCCGCCGCGCGCTACCAGGGTGCCGATGGCTGCCTCCACCGCGAAGGTACCGCTGCCCTGCAGGGGCACGCATTCGTGCGTGCCGCTGGCGTGCACGTTCTGCAGCAGCCGCTCGCGGATGCGGCCGGTGATGTTGTTGAAGTCGACGTCCCACGAGCCCCAGTCGCGCAGCATGCTTTGCTTGGTGCGCGCCGAGGTGGTCAGCGGGCCGGGGGTCAGCAGGTACGGTTCGGTACTCATCGCGCTTTGCCTGGCATAACGGTCGGTGAAAGATTCTATCCTGAGGCGCGGCAGGCGCCGTGCCAGCGGTGCAGCCGCCCGGCAACCGCCGGCCTCTAATTCACATGGCAATTCGTCCGTAAGCTACTGCGTCGCATAAGAATTATCACCCTCGCAGGGACGCAAGCGCCGCGCGGACACGCGCGCGCTGCGGCAGACTAGCGCCCGGGTCACAGGCAAGACCGCGGGCGCGCTCGCGGGTGAGGGGGAGATACAGTGCAGAGTATTCCGTCCCAGGCGCGCGTCGTCATCATCGGTGGCGGGGTGGTCGGGTGCAGCGTCGCCTACCACCTGGCCAGGCGCGGCTGCACGGACGTGGTGCTGCTCGAGCGCAAGCGTCTGACGTGCGGCACGACCTGGCATGCGGCGGGCCTGGTCGGACAGCTGCGCGCGACGCACAACCTCACGCGCCTCGCGCAATACACGACGCAGCTCTACGAGGGGCTCGAGCGAGAGACCGGCCAGGCCACGGGGTTCCGGCAGGTCGGCTCCATCGCCGTGGCGGCAAGTGAGGCACGCTTCGAGGAGCTGCGGCGCGGTGCCTCCATGGCCCGCTGCTTCGGACTCGAGGTCGAGTTGCTCTCGCCGGGGCAGGCGCAGGAGCGCTGGCCACTGCTCTCGAGCGAGGGGCTGGTGGGCGCGGTGTTCCTGCCGAAGGATGGGCGGACCAACCCCGTCGACACCACGCAGGCACTCGCGCGCGGCGCGCGCAACGCCGGTGTGCGCATCATCGAGGACCTCAAGGTGACCTCCATCCGCACCGCCGGCGGGCGGGTCAGCGGGGTAGGAACCGCGCAGGGCGATATCCGCGCCGAGGTGGTCGTGAACTGCGCCGGCATGTGGGCGCGCGAGGTCGGCGGCTGGGCCGGGGTGAGCGTGCCACTGCATGCCGCCGAGCATTTCTACATCGTCACGCAGCCGATTCCCGGGCTTGCCGCGGATGCACCGATTCTGCGCGACGCGGACGCCTGCTCCTACTTCAAGGAAGACACCGGCAAGCTCCTCGTGGGGTGGTTCGAGCCGCGCGCCAAGCCCTGGGCGGAGGCGGGGATCCCGGAGAACTTCGCCTTCGATCAGCTGCCGCCGGACCTGGCCCATATCGAGCCATTGTTCGCCGCGGCGATGCGCCGCGTGCCGGCGCTCGAGAGCGCCGGCGTGCAGGTGTTCTTCAACGGCCCGGAGAGCTTCACCCCGGATGATCGCTACATCCTCGGCGAGGCGCCCGAAGCCGGCGGCCTGTATGTGGCGGCGGGCTTCAACTCGATCGGCATCCAGTCAGCCGGCGGCGCCGGGAAAGTGCTGGCCGACTGGATCCTTGACGGGCATCCGCCCTCTGACCTCTGGGACGTGGATATCCGTCGCTTCGCGCCCTTTCAGCGCAACCGCCGCTACCTGCGCGACCGCACGGTGGAAACGCTCGGCCTGCTGTACGACATGCACTGGCCATTCCGGCAGCCCGAAACCGCACGCGGCGTGCGCAAGTCCGCCCTGCACGATCGCCTGGCAGCCGCGGGGGCCTGCTTCGGCGAGGTGGCCGGCTTTGAGCGCGCCAACTGGTTTGCCGCGCCCGGCACCCCGGCCCGCTACGAATACAGCTACGGCCGGCAGAACTGGTTCGGGCGCTGCGCGGCCGAGCACCAGGCGGTGCGCGAGCGCGTGGGGCTGTTCGATCAGTCCTCGTTTGCCAAGTTCGTGCTGCGCGGACGCGATGCGATGCGCGTGCTCTCACGGATATGCACCAACGAGGTCGACGTGCCGGTCGGCCGGGTCATCTACACGCAGTGGCTCAATGACCGCGGCGGCATCGAGGCCGATGTCACCGTGACGCGGGAGGCTCACGATGCGTACCTCATTGTCAGCTCCTGTGCGACGCAGGTGCGCGACTTCAACTGGCTGACCCGCAGCATCCCGGGCGCGGCGCACGCGTTCGCATGGGACGTTTCCTCGGCCTATGCGGTCCTCGGGCTCATGGGTCCGAACAGCCGCGCGCTGCTGGCCACGCTCACGGATGCGGACCTCTCCACGACCGCCTTTCCCTTCGGCACCTCGCAGTGGATTGACCTCGGCTATGCACGAGTGCGGGCGAGCCGCATCACTTATGTGGGCGAGCTCGGTTACGAGCTGTACGTTCCCACCGAGTTCGCCCAGCACGTGTACGACGCGATCGTCGGGGCAGGTCCGGCGTTCGGGCTGCAGCTGGCGGGCTACCACGCCATGAACAGTCTGCGCATGGAGAAGGCCTACCGGCACTGGGGACATGACATCGGCGATGAGGACACTCCGCTCGAGGCGGGTCTGCAGTTTGCAGTGGCCTGGGAGAAGCCCGGAGGCTTCGTGGGACTGGAAGCACTGCGCCGTCAGCGCGCGGACGGCCCCCGCCGCCGGCTCGTGGCGATCGCCCTGGAAAGCCCCGAGCCGCTGCTGTATCACAACGAACCGATCTGGCGCGACGGGGAACTCGTCGGCCGCATCTGCTCGGGGATGTTCGGGCACACCCTGGGCACGAGCCTGGGCCTGGGTTACCTCGCCAGTGGTGGAGCGGCGGTGACTGCCGAGTGGATCGGCGCGGGACGCTACGAGGTGGAAGTCGCCGCCGAGCGCACGCCGGCGCGCGTGTCGCTGCGCCCGTTCTATGATCCAACCGGTGCGCGGGTCAGGCAGTAGCGATGCGCGTGACGCGCCGGAGCGAGTGACGCAGCATGAGTGCGGCCCTGCAAAGCCACGCACGGGTGGTCGTGATCGGAGGCGGTGCGGTCGGGTGCAGTGCGCTCTACCACCTCACGCGCCTTGGCTGCACCGACGTGGTCCTGCTCGAGCGCGACGAGCTTACCGCGGGTTCCACCTGGCATGCGGCGGGCAACTGCCCGAACTTCTCCACCGCATGGAGCATTCTCAAGCTGCAGCACTACTCGACCGAGCTGTACGCGCATCTGGCGCAGGAGGTCGGGTACGAGATCAACTACCACCGCACCGGGAGCCTGCGCCTGGCGCACAGCGCCGACCGGGTGGACGAGTTCCGGCACGTGATCGCGCAGGCGCGCGCGCAGGGGATGGAGTTCGAGCTGCTGTCGCCTGCGCAGATCAGGGCCCGCCACCCGTTTCTCGAGCTCGGGGGGATCCGTGCCGCGCTGTGGGACCCGGGCGACGGCGACCTCGACCCGGCGCAGCTGACGCAGGCGCTCGCCAAGGGGGCGCGCGAGCGCGGCGCGAGCATCCACCGCCATACCCGGGTGCTTGGCATCCGGCAACTCTCCCACGGCGGGTGGCGACTCGAGACCTCCGGCGGCGTCATTGAAGCCGAGTACGTGATCAATGCGGCGGGCTACCGCGGCGGTGAGGTTGCCGCGATGATCGGGGAGTACCTGCCGGTCATCACGCTCTCGCATCAGTACCTGGTGACGCAGGAGATTCCCGCGCTGGTGCAGCGCGGCGCGGCACGGCTGCCGCTGCTGCGCGACCCCGATGTCAGCTACTACCTGCGCCAGGAGCGTCACGGCCTGCTCCTGGGTCCGTATGAGGCACACGCGCGTGCGCACTGGGTCGAGGGCTTGCCGGCGGACTTTGCGCATCAGCTCTTCGCCGATGATCTGGGGCGCATCGAGGCCTACATCGAAGCGGCCTGCGCGCGTGTGCCGCTGCTCGGCACGGTGGGGGTGCGCCGGGTCATCAATGGCCCGATACCGTACGCACCCGACGGTAACCCCCTCATCGGGCCGGCGCGCGGCGCTGCGAACTTCTTCCACTGCTGCGCGTTCACCTTCGGGATCGTGCAGGCGGGCGGTGCGGGGCGGATCATCGCGGACTGGGTCCTCAAGGGGCAGCCGGACTGGGACGTGTGGCCCCTCGATACGCGGCGCTATCTGCCCTTCGCGGACCGAAGCTACGCGCTGGCGAAGGCGCTCGAGACCTACCAACACGAGTACGCGGTGAGCTACCCCCAGGAGGAGCGCCCGGCGGGCCGGCCCGCAAAGACCTCCCCGCTGCATGAGCGGCTGCGGGCGGCCGGGGCGGTGTTCGGTGCCCGCGGCGGGTGGGAGCGCGCGGTGTACTTTCCCCGCCCGGAGGATCCTGGCGGCCCGGAGAGCTCGTTCCGGCGCCCGCACTGGCACCGTGCCGTTGCGCGCGAGTGCGCCGCCGTGGCCGGCAACGTCGCGCTGCTCGACCTGCCGGGGTTCGCGAAATTCGAGGTCGCCGGTGCCGGCGCGGCGGCCTGGCTGGATCACCTGATCGCAGGTGCGCTGCCGCGCGAGGGTCGCGTGGCCTTGAGTTACCTGTGCTCGGCACGCGGTGGCATCGTGACCGAGCTCACGGTGACGCATCTGCCCGGCGGGCGGTTCTGGCTGATGGGCGCTGCCGCCGGCGAGCGTCACGACGAGGAGTGGCTGCGCGAGCATCTCACGCAGCGGCATGGTCCGGTCAGCCTCGTGAACCGCACGGCGCAGTACGGCACCCTCATCGTGGCCGGGCCGCGCTCGCGCGAGCTGCTGATGCGCCTCACGCGGGCGGATCTCTCGAATGAGGGCTTCCCATGGCTCGCGGCGCGCAGCATGAGGCTCGCGGGCGCGCAGGCGCTCGTGGCGCGCGTCAACTACGTGGGGGAGCTCGGCTGGGAGCTGCACCTGGCGAACGAGGATCTGGCGGCGATTCACGCGCTGCTGACGGCCGCAGGGGGCGAATTCGCTCTGGCGCCCTTCGGGCTGTACGCCATGGAGAGCCTGCGGCTGGAGAAGTGCTACCGCAGCTGGAAGGCGGACCTGACGAGCGAATACACCCCGCTCATGGCCTCGCTGGAGCGCTTCGTGCGACTCGACAAGGGCGCCGATTTCATCGGACGCGATGCCCTGCGCCGGGAGGCTGAAGCGGGTCCCCGGGAGCGCTTCGTGCCGCTGCTGGTCGAAGACGGGGATGCCGACGCCTCGGCGGTATCGGTGCTCTACAGCGGCGGCGCGGTCGTCGGCCTCGTCACCTCCGGCGGCTATGGCTACCGCATCAACCGCAGTATTGCCCTGGGGTACGTGCGGCGGGATCTGGCCGTAAGTGGCACCGAGCTCGAGGTCGAGATCCTGGGGGTGCGACGGCGCGCGGTGGTCGCGCGCGAGCCGCTGTACGACCCGCAGAACCTGCGCCTGCGATCCTGACGCTCCTAGTCCACCTCGAGCGTCTCAGGAATCCACCAGGCGCGCGCTGCGGGCGAGCGCGCTCACCGTGGCAAACAGCTCGCTCGCGTCGACGGGCTTGGCCAGATGCACCGTGTAGCCCGCAAGCAGCGCATGGCCACGATCCTCGGCGCGCGCCAGCGCCGTCAGCGCGGCGGCCGGTATTGGATTGCCGCTCGCCCGCACCGCGCGGATGAACTCGTAGCCGTCCTGGCCCGGCATGCCGATGTCACTGAGCAGCACGTCGAAGGTGCCGCTGCGCAGCAGCTCGAGCGCCTCGGCACCGGAGCTCGCGGTCACCACGTGCGCTGAGCCGGTGCGCAGCAGCCGCGCAAGTCCCTCGAGCGCGTCGGGCTGATCGTCCACGAGCAGCACCGAGATCCCGCGGAGGGCCTCACCGGGGGCGGGCGGGCTGGCAGTGCGCGCCGGGCCGCGCTCGCGCAGCGCCGGCGCCTGCAGCTGGCTCAGGGGCAGCTCGACGGTGAAGCTCGCGCCGCGATCGAGCCCCGCGCTCGTGGCGCTGATGCGACCGCCGTGCAGTTCCACGATCTGCCGTGCGATGGACAGCCCGAGACC
>DATIXW010000055.1:0-6743 GCA_035518135.1 Steroidobacteraceae bacterium | reverse complement strand
AATTATCCAGATCCAGGAACATGACGGCCACCGAGCTCTGGCCGCGCTGCGCCAGCGTGAGCGCGTGCTGCACCCGGTCCTTGAAGAGAGTGCGGTTGGCCAGGAGAGTCAACGGGTCGTGGAAGGCCATCTGGCGCAGTTGCTCCTCGAGAGCCTTGCGCTCGCTGATGTCACGGAAGTTCAGCGCCAGGCCCTGTACCGCCGGATCCTGCGAGAGGTTGCTCCCGACGCTCTCGATCACGTGGCGCCGGCTGCCGCGCTCGATGCGCAGCTCCACCGGACCTACCGCGCCGTTGGGTGCCGCCGCCACCTCGGCGAGGAAGACGCGCAGCCGCTCCCGGTCCTCCCCGCTCCACAGGTCATTGAGATTGCGACCGACGAGCGCCTCGGGCTTAAGTCCGAGCGTGCGCTCACACGCCGGTGACACGAAGCGCACCAGCCCCTCGCCCGAGACGATCATGATCACGTCCGAGGCGTTGGCGATGAGCGAGGCATAGCGGTCCTCGACGATGCGTGCCGCCTTGCGTTCGCGCACCAGGGCGTCCCCGCGCAGCATCACGCCCTGGCGCACCATGAGCAGCAGCGTCAGGACGAACACGACCATCGTCATGATCGGGGCCGGACCGCCGATGTTGCTGCGGCTGAAATACACCAGGACCAGGAAGGCCGCGAGCATTGCCGCGTACGGCAGCGAGCGCGCGAGCGCGTCCGAGGTGCTGGAGGTGCTGCGCACCGGGGCTCCCAGGGTGCGCATCTGCTCGCGCCCGGCGATGGCGATCGGCACGTAGCAACACAGGTACAGCACGTCCTGGAACTGGCCGGGCAGGTAGTAATTGCGCACCTTGGCGAGCGACCAGAGGATGTCGCCGAGGAACATGGTGGCAAAGCCGGTCAACAGCAGCAGCGGCACGCGCCGGCCGCCGGTGAGCAGCAGCATGCCGAGCATCAGCAGCAGCACGCAGTCAAGCGCGGCATAGCCGAGGCTCAGGGCCTGGCGCACGAAGTCGACCTCGGTGGCCGAGGCCGCCGGGCGAATCACGAGGAACCAGAAGAACGCGCCGAAGCCGACGATGAAGATGGTGCCGTCGAGGGAGAACTGCACCCAGGGTACGCGCACGGCCGCCGCGCGGATCAGGGAGATCGTGGCCAGGGCGAGCACCGCATTGAAGGCGCAGTAGCACACGTCCGCCGGCCCCGGAAACGGGTCCACGTGGTGCAGCCAGGAGATCGTGGCGATGGTGAGCCCGAGCAGGTACAGCCCCAGCGCCACGCACAGCAGCAGCCAGCCGCTGCGCAGCGGCCCGCGCTCGATCTGTCGCGCGCAGGTCGCCGCGATGATGACGGCGGTGAGCGCCGCCGGCAGGTCCGACAGCAGCGCGACGTAATGCGTGACCGCGGGACCACCGAAGCCTGCGAGCATCCAGCAGGTGGCGGCGGCCACATATACAAGGAGTGCGGCGAGAAGCGGGTCAACCCAACGGGGTTTGGCGCCGGGATGCTGGGGTGGCGCGATTATTAGTTTTGTGTCCACGCTAAATATCGGTTCCGCAGGCCCACGGGCCTCCTTAAGGGGCCACAGCTATGTCATCGGCAGTAACAGGTTAAATTTGACGAAAAACCCGTACACGGGCCATTGGAAGTGTGCCCCGGCGTGACGCAGTTCTCACCACGCACGGCGGAACTGCGACCTGGTCCGAATCGCCCGACCCGCCCGCGGGCGCCATCCGGCCTGACGGCCTATTTTCAGCGATCTTTCCCGTGCGCCGTCCTTAAGCCGGCGGCTGCTCCCCCGAGAACACCACGGGAGTGGCGCCACTGACCGCGCCGATGGTCGCCTTGTCGCTCACGTACAGCTGTACCGGTCGCTCGAAGTGCAGCGCACCCTGCACGGTCGCCCCCGGGCCGATGACGATGCGCGGCTTCTTCAGGTCCGTGTTGAACCAGCCGCCCTTCTCGACCACGATGCCGCCCTCGACGCGCGAGCTCCCCAGCACGTCGATGTCGCCCCCCACCGTGCGCAGCCCGCCCCCGACATGGGCGGCGTTGAGCACGATATGGCCGTTTACGTTCTTGACGCTGCCACCGACCTCGGCGCCGCTGGCGAGCCTGATCTCGCCGTTGACCGTTTCGACGCCCCCACTCACGTGCGCCGCCTCCCCCAAGCTCACCGGCCCATTGACCAGGCTCACCGACGCGGCGCTCACGTGGGCGCCAAGTTCGATCGGGCCATTGACGTCGCTCACCGCGCCCACCTGGGCATTCTCGCCGACGTGGACCGCCCCGTTGACGGTACCGACCGCGCCGCTGTGCTGTCCGGCCGGCACATTCACCGAGCCGTTGACGGCGTTGCCGCCCTCGCGACCGGCGGTCACATCCGCGTTGGGGTTGTCACAGCCGGCGAGGCCTGCCGCCAGCGCCAGCAGCAGTCCGAAGACCTCCGCTCGTTTCATACATCCACCTCTTCTGAGACCGAAGCCGGGGCTGCCGCGGTGCCCGCGCCCGGGGCGCCCCCCGAGTTGGAATATTACCGGCGCGCGCGGCGGCGCGGCTGCCTTCACTGTCAATTTGCCGGGTTTCCCCTAAACTGCCCGGTGGCGCGAGCTTGAGGGTGTCTATGCGAATCGTCCGCGGCCTGCTGGATCGCCTGCTGCTCATCGGCGGCGTCGTCGCCGGAGGACTGATCCCGGGCTTCATGGCCCAGTACCGCCAGCGCCTCGGCGGGCGCCTCGACCAGGCGCAGATCGATCTCGTGCCCTGGCAGAAACTCGCCGATCAGTTCCACCACGGCGACCTGCAGCAGCTAATCCAGTACCACCTCGCAAGCACCGACCCGACCTTCCGCGCGGAGGGCCACGTGATCCAGTCGCTGCTGGAGTCCGTGCACGCCCTGCAGGCAGCCCTGCAGGCGCTGCACGCGAACCTCTTGCGGCAGATGCTCTATTTGCTCGCTCATGCAGACCCGGGCCTGCTGCGGGCGACCTACGCGGACTGGGTGCCGACGTTTGCGCTCTCGGGCGAGGGCCTGCTGTTCGCCGCGCTCTTTGCGCTCGGCCTGTGGCTCGCCTTCCAGGCCCTGTGGGAGCTGCTCGCGCGCATCGCAGCCCGCAGCACCGGGCCGCGCCACGCCTGAAGCGGCGCCCCTACAGGCGCTTCCAGTCCTTCAGCAGCTCGCGCGCGGCGTTGTGCCCGGGGATCCCCGACACCCCGCCCCCGGGATGTGTGGAGGAGCCGCACTGGTAGAGCCCGCGAACCGGCGTGCGGTAGTCGGACCAATGCGACGCGGGGCGCTGCCAGAAGAGCTGATCGGCGGAGAGCTCCCCGTGAAAGATGTGTCCCTGGGGCAGGCCCACGATCGCCTCGAGCTCCGGGGCCACGAGCGTCTCGACGCTGATGATCTGGTCGGTGAACCCCGGCGCCATCTCCTCGAGTACCGCGAGCGCGGCGCGCGTGAGGTTGGGCTTCTCCTGCTCCCAGGACGCCCCTCCCCTGAGCTCATACGGGGCATGGCCGCCGAAGACGTTGATCACGTGCTTGCCGGGCGGGGCGAGCGAATCGTCCACGAGGCTCGGGGCAACCGGCGTCAGGAAGGGGCGGCTCGAGTACCAGCCGTACTTGGCATCATCGTACGCGCGCTCGAGGTAGTCGATCCCCGGAGCGATGTGCACGTAGGTCGGATAGCCGAAGCCGGCCTTCGCCGCATCGAAGGCGCGGTAGCGCGGCGGCTCGTGCGCCGCGATGTTCATCTTGAACGCGGTCGAGAAGGTGCGGAACGTCTCGATCTCGCGCAGGAACTGCGCCGGCAGGTGCTCGCGCGCCACGAGGCGCCGGAAGAGCGTCGTCGCGGCGGCGTTGGAGACCACCGCACGGGCCCGGAACTCGCGCCCGTCGGCGGTGCGCACGCCGCTGGCCCGGCCCGCGCTCACCTGCACCTCCTCTACCGGGGCGCCTGTCATGACCTGCATGCCGAAGCGCGCCGCCGAGCGCGCGATAGCGCCGGTGATCGCGCCCATGCCGCCGCGGATGAAGCCCCAGCCGCCCGCGCCCTGATGCTCGCCCATCAGGTGATGCATGATGACGTAGGCGCTGCCCGGGGATTTCGGCCCGGCGAAGGTGCCGATGGAGGCGTAGTACGCGAGCACGCTCTTGATGATGTCGTTCTCGAACCACGCGGAGAGGTAATCGTGCGCACTCTGGGTGAGCAGATCTACCAGGCGGTAGGCCTGATCGCCGATGCGCCGCTCGCGCCACAGAAGCGCCGCGCTTTGCCGGAAGGTGCGCCACTTGCGCTGCACGGGGTCCACCGGCGTCTCGAACAGCAGGCGGCGCACCACCGCCGCCGATTCCTCCAGGTAGCGCGCAAACTCGGGGTAGATCTGCGCGTCGTGGCGCGAGAAGCGCGCAAATTCCGCCTGGGTCTTCTTCAGGTCATCGCTGAAGACGATGTAGTCATCTCCGCCGAGTGGACAGAACAGATCATTCGCCGGCAGCACTTCCAGTCCGAAGGCGTTGAGCTCCAGATCGCGGATCACCCGCGGATGCAGCAGGCTCATGACATAGGAGAAGCGCGAGGCACGGAAGCCGGGTGCGAATTCCTCGGTCACCGCCGCGCCCCCGAAGATCTCGCGCCGCTCGAGCACCAGGGTCTTCAGCCCCGCCCTGGCCAGATACGCACCGCAGACGAGGCCGTTGTGCCCGGCCCCGATCACGATCACATCGTACGTCTCCGTCATCGGCCGCTCCTGATCTGCCTCGAAGCCACGACGGAGCGCGCCGCGTGCGGCCGGGAGGTCGCAGACAACCGCGGGCTCGCACCCGTCAGCGTCTCAGCTTACCGAAGTGCCGAGCTGCCGCCAGTGCCTGCGCGCGCGGCGCAGGTAGTCCTGAGGCGCATCGAGGAAGAACACGAGCGAGGTGGCGCTGGAAAAGCAGTACAGGCGCTGATCGTCCGGATCGATCCAGTTGATGGAGCAGTCCGCCGCGATCCGCTCCCCGGCGACCAGCCCGATGGGGTCGTTGTTGTCGAATTCACCATGCATGGAGCCGGCCGGCGGCACGGCCGCCTTCCAGATGCCCGCCCGCGCCGGATCGGAGGAGGCGCCGTCGTGGCGCAACGCGGCGGCGGCGACATCGCCGGGCGCCGGGTCGGCGCGCGTGACCGGGAGGCCCAGCAGCACGGCGGCAAGCAAGCCTGCAGGTAAGGCGCGGTGGAACAGCCCGGTCACGGCCACAAATTCTGCGACCCGGGGTCACGCCGATCAAGTGGCCCCGGCGCCGCCGCCCTTAGGATGCACTCAGGCCCTCGGGCCCAGCGCGCGCGCCAGCAGCAGCGCCCCCTCCAGCCCCGCATCGGGGAGCAGCGGCGCGCTGAGGTAACGCGGGTCACGGGCGGGCCGCGGCAGATAGTCCCCGAGCGCGGCGTGCATCGCCTCGGCGACCGCCGCGCGCAGTCCCGCGGTGGCCATGACGCCCCCGCCCAGGACGATGCGGTGCGGGGACCAGCTGAGGACGAGACTCGCGGCCAGGTCCCCGAGGTATGCGGCCACGAGTGCGAACGTGCGCGGGTCCTCGGCCAGCGAGCGCCCGTCTGCGAGGCGGCGCGCAACGGCCGGGCCCGAGGCCAGCCCTTCCGCGCAGTCCTCGTGAAACGGGCAGCTGCTGGGGGCCTCATCGCCCGCGCGCCGCCGCAGCCGCAGGTGACCGGCCTCCGGGTGCAGGGCCCCGCGCAGCGCGCGCCCCTCGAGCGCAAGTCCGGCCCCGATGCCGGTGCCGACCGTCACGTAGGCGACGCTCGCCAGGCCCTGGCCGGCCCCGCACGCCTGTTCGGCGAGCGCGGCCGCATTGACGTCGGTGTCGAGGGCCAGGGGCGCCGGAAACCGTGCCGCGAGCGCACCGCGCAGGTCAAACCCGGCCCAGCCCGGCTTGGGCGTCGCGAGCAGCCGGCCGTAATCGGGGCCCGAGGGATCGAGGCCGATTGGACCAAAGCTGGCAACACCCAGGGCGGTCAGGGCCCGGCCCCGCACGCCCTCGCGCACAAAGGCCGTCAGATCCGCGAGCGCCTGCGCCGGTGTCGAGGTTGCAAAGCGCCCCTCGGCTAGCGGGGCACCCCCGGCATCCACCAGGCGGCACAGGATCTTCGTGCCCCCGAGCTCGATCCCCGCATACGCCGCAGCGGCCTGCGTGGCTGTCATGAGGAGCGCCGGCTTTCAGCTCATTCGGGCCACGCCCCTAGGCCGCCACCGGCTTGCCCTGGGCCTTCAGCCAGCGCAGCTGGCGCTCGTGCGCGGCCAGGTAGAGACCCATGGCAAACCCGAAGCTCGTCAGAAGGCTGATGACGAAGTAGATCCACGGCTGACGCAGGCCGAGCCGGCGACCGTCGATGATCGTCCACAGCGGGAACAGCAGCACGTTCGCGGTCACCAGGTCCTGCGAGCCCGAAGAGGCGGCGGGGTTTGCGAACAGCAGCTTCGTGAAGTGCACCCAACCGGCCTCGGCGGGATACGCCTGCACGTACTGCACGTTGAAGTAATAACCGAAGCCAAAGGAGCACACGGCGATGAGGTAATAGAGCGCCTCGAGCCCGCTCATCCCCGCCCCGCTCCACCCGGAGCGGTACAGGTAGGCATTCCAGTAGAAGAACAGCCCCACGAACAGCAGGCCGATCGCGAAGTGAATCACCAGTGCGTTCATCCGGTTATCCTTTCTTATGGGTCGGGAATCGTGCCGCGCGCGCGCAGCATCAGGCC
>DATIXW010000054.1:0-3433 GCA_035518135.1 Steroidobacteraceae bacterium | reverse complement strand
CAACATTTCTATTTCCTTTTCAGGACATTACGCCTGAAACTGACCGCCCTGTTTAAGACTCGGGAACACTATATATCAGCGCAAAGTTAAATTGAACGTGAGTGCTCTCACGGATGCGCACGGTACCTGCAGTGGCTGTAGCGGACTGCCGACAGCGTCACGAGCGCGATAAGTCGTCCCGGAAGGAGTCAACGAATGCGGCCGCGTTCGGTCCAAGCTTTCCTGAGGACGCGTGGAGCTTGCGGCGGAAACGGGATGCGGCAGGCACTTGGAAAGAGGAGTGAGTCGGTCGAACTGCTCAGGTCCGGGCGCGTGACCGTGCGCGGCTGAGTGCGTTAACGTTCGATCCGGCAACCCCGCTGTCATAGGTACTTGCGTCCCGTAGACCGGAGGCTTTGCGTCCTCACCTTTCGGTGAGTTTGCCCTGAAACGGCGGCTACTATGCATAGCCCCCGCAGGGAGTGCAAGCAGAGGAAGATGGTTTCTGTGAAATGGAATTACTTTCGAGTTTTCGCGGTGTTCGCCGCTACTGTGATGCTGGTCACACTTATGGGCGCCTACGCCCTGGCCTGCAGCTACGTGTACCTGGTGCCCTCGCTCCCCTCGGTCGAATCGATGCGCAGCGTCGAACTGCAGGTGCCGCTGCGCGTGTACACGCGTACCGGCGCCCTGATCGCGCAGATCGGCGAGCAGCGGCGCATTCCGGTCAGCTACGACCAGATTCCCGAGCTCGTCAAGCACGCCTTTCTTGCCGCCGAGGACGAGCGCTTCTTCGAGCACCACGGCATTGACTACTTTGGCGTGGTGCGCGCCGTGCTGGTGGACGTCGTGTCCGGCGACAAGAGCCAGGGCGCGAGCACGATCACCATGCAGGCCGCGCGCAACATGTTCCTCAGCCTGGACAAGACCGCGCGCCGCAAGCTACAGGAGACCTTCGTCACTTACCGCATGGAGCACGAGTTCAGCAAGCCGGAGATCTTCGGCCTGTACCTGAACGTCATCTTTTTCGGCCAGCGTGCCTACGGCGTCGCCGCTGCCGCCGAGGCGTTCTTCGGCAAGACGCTGGATAAGCTCGACGTCGCCGAAGCGGCCACTATCGCGGGACTGCCGAAGGCTCCGTCGCGCTACAACCCGATTACCGACCCGCAGGCCGCCACCGGCCGGCGCGCCTACGTGCTGCGCCGCATGCGCGAACTGGGCTTCATCGACGCGGCCACCGCCGAGGCGGCCAACAAGGAGCCGATGGAAGCGCGCGCGCACGCGCCGCTGTTCGCGGTCGAGGCGCCCTACGTCGCGGAGATGGCGCGCCTTGAGCTGCGCCAGCGCTTCGGCCCCTCAGCCGAGAGCGCCGGCTACAAGGTCTACACCACCATCGACGGCAGTCTGCAAGGCGATGCCAATCGCGCGGTGCGCGTGGGACTCATCGAATACGACCGCCGCCACGGCTGGCGCGGACCGGCGGGCCACGTCGAACTGCCGGCACACGGGGAGCCCGACTACGACGACGTGGTCGATGAGTACGCGGCGATCGGCAACCTCACGCCCGCGGTGGTCGCCTCGGTGGCGGACAAGAGCGTGCATGCCTACGTGAAGGGCTTAGGTCCGGTCGAGATCGACTGGGACGGGCTCTCCTGGGCGCGCAAGGCACTGCGCGCCGAGAACGTCGGTCCGGCTCCCAAGGATGCGGCGCAGATCCTCGCCCGCGGCGATGTGATCTATGTGGTGGCCGATGACAAGGGCCACGCGCAGCTCGCGCAGATTCCCGAGGCGCAGAGCGCGCTGGTCGCGCTCGACCCGAACGACGGCAGCATCGTGGCGCTGGTGGGCGGGTTCGATTACTTCACCAACAAGTACAACCGCGTGACCCAGGCGCGGCGCCTGCCCGGTTCCGGGTTCAAGCCGTTTCTTTATTCTGCGGCGCTCGAGCACGGCTTCACCCCGGCGAGCGTCATCCTCGATGCGCCGATCGTCCTCGATGGCAGCGGCAACGAGGACTCGTGGCGCCCGGAGAACGTCGAACGCTCCTTCGGCGGCCCCACGCGCATGCGCGAGGCGCTGGTGCACTCGCGCAACCTCGTCTCGATCCGCATCCTCAAGGCGATCGGCATCCAGTCCGTCATCGACTACGTACCGCGCTTCGGCTTCGACCCCAAGACGCTGCCGCACGATCTGACGATGGCGCTGGGCACGATGGAGGTCACCCCCCTGGATCTGGCCGCCGCCTATGCGGTGTTCGCCAACGGCGGCTATCGCGTGCAGCCCTACTTCATCGAGCGCATCGAGGATGCCGCCGGAACGGTCGTGTGGCGCGCAGCGCCCAAGCGCGTGTGTCCGCAGTGCGAGGCGGCCTCCAGCCCCGGGGTGCCCGGGGAGCCGGGGGCCGCGGCAGTGCGCGTCTCGGACGGCACGCACGGTGAACCCGCGCCGCTGCCGCCGGACGAGGTGGCGCCGCGCGTGATCACGGCGCAGAACGCCTACGTGATGGATGACATGATGGCGGACGTCATCAGGCGCGGTACCGGGGTGCGTGCGCGCGCGCTCGGTCGTACCGACATCGCCGGCAAGACCGGCACCACCAACGAGGCCAAGGACACCTGGTTCAACGGCTTCACCCCCAACCTCGTCGCCACGGTGTGGGTGGGGTTCGATCAGGAGCGTCCGCTGGGCGACGCCGAGGAAGGCGCGCACACCGCGCTGCCGATCTGGATCAACTTCATGGCCGCAGCGCTGAAGGGCGTGACCGAACAGCATCGTCCGATGCCCGATGGCATCGTCACGCTGCGTATCTCCCCGGAGACCGGCACGCTGGTCAGCGCCGAGAATCCCGCCGGCATGCCGGAGCTTTTCATGGCCGATCGCCTGCCTTCGGCCGAGGACGCTGCGGCGGTCACGCAGGGCCAGCAGGCCCAGGCGAGCGGGGAACCGATCTTCTGACTAGTGCGCCATGAGAGCGAAGCGAAATCCGACGCGCGGTGACAACCTGCGGCGCGCCCTGGCCCAGGAAGCGGCGCGCATCATGGCCGAGCACGGCATCAGCGACTTCCTCGCCGCCAAGCGCAAGGCGGCGGAGCGCCTCGGGGTCGAGGACGGTGCGGCGCTGCTGCCGAAGAACAGCGAGATCGAGGACGCGCTCGGGGAATACCAGCGCCTGTTCGGCGGCGCCAGCCACATCCAGGCGCTCGAGGCCCAGCGGCGCGCGGCGCTCACCGCCATGCGCTACCTGTCCGAGTTCGAGCCGCGCCTGGTCGGGGCGGTGCTCTCCGGCACCGCCACGCGCCATTCCGAAGTGCAGCTGCACCTGTTCGCCGAGCGCGCCGAGTCGGTCACCCTGAAGCTGCTCGAGGAGGGTATCCCGCACGAGGTGACCGAGAAGCGCGTGCGGCTCGACCCGGAGCGGGTGCGCGCCTTTCCGGGCGTGCGCTTCCAGGTGGAC
>DATIXW010000053.1:0-2955 GCA_035518135.1 Steroidobacteraceae bacterium | reverse complement strand
AACGCAGGCCCCCATGCAGCGCATCGTCGTCCTGAACCCCAAGGGCGGTTCGGGCAAGACGACCATCGCGACCAACCTGGCGAGCTATCTCGCCTCGCGCGGGCATCGGCCGCTCCTCATGGATTATGACCCGCAGGGCTCATCCGTCCGCTGGGTGAAGAAGCGCCAGCCCAGCCAGGCGCAGGTGCTGTCGATCGCCGCCTTCGAGAAAGACAGCCGCACGACGCGCGCCTTCCAGCTGCGCATCCCGGAGCAGACGAGCCACGTGATCGTCGACACCCCGGCCGCCATCGAGCCGCGCCAGCTCCCGGACATGACGCGCGACGCCCACAAGATCCTGGTGCCGGTGCTGCCGTCGGACATCGACATCCATACCTGCTCGCGCTGCATAGGGGATCTGCTGCTGGTGGCCAAGATCCGCCGCGAGGAGAACCGCATCGGCGTGATCGCCAACCGCGTGCGGCGCAATACCCTCATGTACCAGTCGCTGATCCGCTTCCTGCACACGCTCGGCATCCCGATCGTCGCCATCTTCCGCGATTCGCAGAACTACGTGCGCGCCGCCGAGGCCGGACTCGGCGTGCACGAGATGAAGAGCTACGTGGCGCGCCCCGACGTCGAGCAGTGGGGCCCGCTGGTGAGCTGGCTGACGGGCGCGCCGGATGAGGCCCTCACCCCGCGGGGCGGCCCGCCGCAGGGCGGCACGGAGGAGGTCCCGGCGGAGGGTGCGGCTGAGCCCAGGGCCGCCGAGGCAGCCACGGAGGAGCCGGCGCCGGACACGGCATCACCACAGGCGCGCACGGCGGAGCCTGTGCCTGCGGGCTGAGAAGAGCCTGCGGGGACTTATTTCTTCGGCGACTTGGCCGGCGGGCTGGTCGCGGCCTTCAGGCCGCTGTCGCTGTTCTGCCAGGAATCGCGCACCTGATCCGCCCAGCTCTTGTAGTTCGACCAGGTGTAGAGGTTGCGCGTGATCGCCGCCTGCCGCGCACGGGCGCGCTGCATGCGGTCCAGCCAGGTTGCGTAGGCGTCCGCTCCACCCACCGGATTGGCGCCCGTCGAGGCAGGCTCGTGGCCTGCGGGGGCGTCGTCGCGACTGCGGTTCGATGAGCTCATGGCAAGCACCTGTTGGTCTTAAATCGCAGCCTACGGGCTTCGCCCTGCTGCCGCAGGAACTGGTTCACAAGCATATGTAGGGAAGCGGCGACACGGCTGCGCCTATGACGCAGCTCTCGTACGGCAGCGGGAAAAATGTGCGTCACGCAGAGCGTTATGTAACGCGCTCGGCGCTCGCTGCGGGTGGCGCGCGCCCGGTTGTCTCAGGCGACGAGGCGGTACACGGGGCGGTAGGCGCTGCCCGGCAGCCGCATGCGCTTTTGCGCGACGAAGGCGGCGAGCAGCTCATCGAGCAGCCGCATGATCGCGGGGTCGCCCGAGAGCTCGTAGGGGCCATGGCGCTCGATCGCCTGGATGCCGAAATCCTTGACGTTGCCGGTGACCACGCCCGAAAAAGCGCGGCGCAGATTCGCGGCCAGCTGGTGCGTGGGCTGATCGCGCCCGAGCTCGAGTGCGCGCATCGACTGGTGCGTGACCTCGAAGGGTCTCTGGAAAGCGGGCGGCACCTGCAGCAGCCAGTTGAAGTTGTAGGAATCGCTGCGCTTGCGGCGGAACTCGCGCACCGCCTGCATGCCCTGCACCATCCGCCGCGCCACTTCCGGCGGATCATCGACGATCACCGTGAGGCGCTCGAGCGCCTCGGGCCCGAGGGTGCCGCCGATGAAGCGGCAGACGTGCTCGAAGTAAGGCGCGGCGTCCTTCGGGCCGGTGAGCACCAGCGGAAAGGGCTGCTCGCGGTTCGCGGGCTCGAGCAGCGTGCCGGCGAGATACAGGATCTCCTCGGCGGTACCGGCGCCGCCCGGGAACACCACGATGCCGTGCGCGAGACGCACGAAGGCCTCGAGGCGCTTCTCGATGTCCGGCATGATCGCGAGCTGCGTGACGATCGCGTTCGGCGGCTCGGCGGCGATGATGCCGGGCTCGGTGATGCCGATGTAGCGCCCGCCCTCGATGCGCTGCTTGGCGTGCCCGATGGTCGCGCCCTTCATCGGCCCCTTCATGGCGCCGGGGCCGCAGCCGGTGCAGACATCGAGGCCGCGCAGGCCGAGCTCGTAGCCGACGTCCTTGGTGTACTGGTACTCCTCGCGCGTGATCGAATGCCCGCCCCAGCACACCACCAGGTTCGGCCGCGCCTTGTGATCGAGGATGCGCGCGTTGCGCAGCACGTGGAACACCGCGTTGGTGATCGAGGCGGGGTCGTGCAGGTCGAAGCGGCCGCTCGCCATGATCTCGTTGGAGGTGTAGACGACGTCGCGCAGCACCGCGAACAGGTGCTCCTTGATGCCGCGGATCATCTGCCCGTCGACGAACGCCGAGGCCGGGGCGTTCTGCATCTCGAGCTTCACGCCCCAGGCGTGGCGCACGATGCGGATCTCGAAGTTGCGGTAGCGGTCGAAGATCTCCTTGGCGTTGTCGGTGCGCGCACCGGAGTTGAGCACCGCCAGCGCGCAGCGCCGGAACAGCGGATAGAGCCCCGCCTGCCCCGCATCGAGGAGCTTGTCGATCTCCGACTGGGAGAGGTTCTCGAGGCTGCCGCGCGGACCGACCCGCGCGTCGACGAAATCAGAGAGCTCGCTGGCCACGGTTTGCTAAGCGTATATCAGGAAAGGGCGTCGGGAGCGTTACGGTGACTCGCGGGACGCGCCGGGCCTGCCCGGCGTGCCGGGATGACCCGTTCGTATGGATCTTCAGGGGACGATATCGATCGGCACGTCGTCCGGCACCAGCATCCAGATCTCGACCATGTCGGCGTTCGACACCGCGATGCAGCCGTCGGTCCAGTCGTGGCTCAGGTAGTAGTCCGGGTCGTGCTTCATCAGGTTCGGCATGCCGTGGATCATG
>DATIXW010000052.1:0-4248 GCA_035518135.1 Steroidobacteraceae bacterium | reverse complement strand
CGCATATCCGCCGACAGCGTTCTTCGTCGTCGCCACCACGCGCTTGCCGAGCCATGCCTCAGTGCCCGCTCCACACTCATCGACCACACCCATGACTTCCATGCCCGGGCTGTAGGGCAGCGGCACCTCGATCATCATATTGCCGCCGGTGATGCGCTCCAGGTCGTTCAGGTTCAGCGGAATGGCCTCGACGCGAATGCGCAGCTCTCCGGGTCCCGGCGCCGGCACCGGCACCTCATCGAGCCTCAATGCCTCAAGCGGGGCGCCATACGCATGAGTGCGCCAGGCCTGCATGGTCGCGGGGGCGCTGCGCGCAGGGGGCGCCGACTCCGGTTCCGGCGCCAGGTGGAAGCGTTCGATATAGCTTGCGAAGTCGCGCCGAACCGCGGCCGGGTCGATACCGTACTGCGCTGCGGTGTAGGCGTGCACGCCGTGCTTGCCCGGCGGGTTGTCCTCCACGAAGGCGCGCATGCGGGCGGCTCCCTGCGCGCTCATCTCAAGACCGAGGGCGGCGTAGATGCGCTGCACTTCGCGGAACTGGTCGGAGATGAAGTCCGAGAAGTACATGTCGTAGAAGCGTGCCCGCGGATAGTCACCCGAGTTCCTCACGTCCAGGGCGTGACTGACGGCATGCAGCAGGCGCGGGGTCCAGTCGCGTGCAATCTCCTGTCCGTCCACCTGCGAGCTGCTCATCGAGCGTACCAGCGTGGTGAGCGAGGCATAGGAGGTCATCGACTTCACCGGGTCGCGATGCGTGAAGACGATGCGTGCATCGGGATAGACCTGCAGCAGGTACTCCAGTCCCCACATATGGCCGCCGGTCTTCAGCACCCAGCGCTCCCCGGGACAGTGCCACTGCAAGTGCTGCAGCTGCCGCAGGTGGAAGGCGTACGCCGGCCCGGCGTCGGCATGATCCATCCAGTCCTGGTAAGCCGGCACGCGGAACTGATTGTGGAACAGGGGTGAGCAGAAGCTATCGGCCATGAGGGTCACGCATTCCTGCGACAGGCGGGCGCCCATCGGATGCATCGCCCTGAATCCCGGCATGGCCGCATCTACCGGCGCCAGCACCGCCTCGCAGCGCGCGATGCGTGGATCGGTCTCAAAGCTCGCCCGCTCCGGGGGTGGCGAGGGGAACATGCACTCCCAGGTCATCGGTACGCGGTTGGCGGGATCCTGGGCGAGGATGTCGTGGAGGATGGTGGTGCCGGTGCGTGGCAGCCCGATGATGAACACCGGCTGCACGATCCTTTCCTGCGCGATGCCGGGGTTCTGCGCCCGATCGTGCACATACAGCAGACGATTGACGAGGTGCCCCAGCACGCGCTCGCGCGCAATCATCCGGCCGATGCCGGTCAGATGCGCCTGCTGCTCGAGCGAACGCAGCAGGATGGCCAGCGGTTCCATGAACTGCCGGTCACCGAAGTCCTGCAATCCGCCCGTTCGTACCGAGGCTTCTGCCAGGAGCGCGTCGCGCTCGAGGCCGGGGACATCCTGCATGCTGGGCTCTCTGTCTTGTCGGCTGCCGGGACTCGTGATTATACGGGCGCAGTCGCCGGCAAAGTCGCGTGCCGTGCGCGCGGGTGTGCGGCGCAGGCGTGAACGCAGCGCTATGGATTCCTGCGCCCCCCTGGGTATACAGTTGACGCGGACGATTTTTCCGGGCCTTCGACGCGGCAACCAACACAGCGGAGAGCTCGATGGCAACTGCGATCCTGGTGCAACGCCATCCCATCGTCTGGCGGGATCCCCCGGTTTGGCCCTTCCTCTGGCGCGGCCTCGTACCGCTCGCCGCACTCGCCGCGGTCACCCTCTACGCACTGGGCCCGTTCGCCCGCAACGCGATCCAGGTACCGATCGAACAGGAACTGCGTGCGCAGCTGGACGCCGCCGGCTTCACCTGGGTGCGCCTGTCGGTGTCCGGTCAACGCGTGAAACTCACCGGGCTTGAGCCATCCAGCGGGGACGGTGCGCGCGCCCTCGCACTGGCGCGTGGCGCGAGCTGTCCCACCTGGCTCGGACGGCATACCTGTGCCGGCAGTGTCAGCGGGGACTTCGAGCCCGCGCCCGCCGTTGCAACGCCGGCGCCGGTGGCGGCGCCGGTCAGCGCCCCTGTCACGGCCCCGGCGCATCCGACGCTCGCGGCAGCCCCGCTCACACGCGAGGGCTGCGATCACGCTTTCGCGAGCCTCCTCGCCAGCGAGCAGATCGAGTTCGCCCCCGGCAGTGCCAAGATCGATCCGAAGAGCGGTCCGCTCCTGGACAGGCTGGCGCACCAGATCAAGACCTGCCCCGGGAAGATCCGCATCGAGGGTTATACCGACACGGTCGGGCGCGGACGCCTCAACCAGCGCCTGAGCGAAGCACGCGCCACGGCGGTGCGCAGCGCCCTGATCGCGCGCGGGGTCACGGGCGAGCGGCTAAGCGCCAAGGGCTACGGTGCGCGCCGGGCGATCGCCGACAACACGACCGAGGCCGGACGCGCGCGCAACCGGCGCATCGAACTCCACACCGTTTCCAGGCAATAGCGAGGAGCTGGCATGGGCTTTCTCCTGATCAAGATACTTCTGCTGCTCGGGCTGGCCGCCGCCTGCGGCGCCGGTGCGGCCTACTGGTGGTTCCGCCGCCACTACGAGGACGTAACACTCGAATACGCGCGCACGCGCGAGGAATGGGACGCGTGGCGCCGCAACTTCGAGGAGCGCCTCGCCAGCCGTCCGGCGGTGAACCTCGAGCCGGTCGCGCAGCAGCTGGCCGGCGTGCAGGCCGCGGTCGGCGCCCTCGAGATCCCGGCGCCGCCCGACCTGACTCCCCTGCATGCACGCCTGGAGGAGTTGACGCGCCGCGTGGAAGCACTGCGCATACCGGAGCCGCCTGATCTGGGCGCGACGGATGCGCGTCTGACCGCGATCGAGCACGCCCTGTTTCCCGTGCAGACGCGCCTGGATGAGCTCACCGGCGCGATCCGCGCACTGCGCGCCCCGCCGTCTGTGCCGCAGGCTCGAGAGCCTGATCCCGCGCCGCCGAAGCCGCCGGTGCGCGAGGGCAGTCGCAACCTGCTCACCCATCCTGCCCACGGCCAGCCCGACGACCTCACCCAGATCAAGGGCCTCCCCAAGGTCCTCGAGCACACGCTGCACGAGGTAGGCGTGTTCTATTTCTGGCAGATCGCCGAATGGTCCCCGGAGGACGTGGAGTACGTCGCCAGCCAGCTCGAGGATTACGAGGGCCGCATCGAAGCCGACTGGGTGAGCCAGGCGGGCGAGCTTGCGTCGCTCCCATCGGCCGCGCCGCGCCCGACCGAACACTGACGGTCACGTCCGCGGTGCCCAGGCCACCCGGCGCTCCCGCCCCCCTCTATATAATGTGCGCGCCTTGGAGCAGCATCGGGCGCCCATGAATTCCTCCGCCGCTACCCCCGCGCGCAGCGTTTGCGTCTACTGCGCTTCGAGCCGCAGTTCGCATCCGGATTACCGCGACGCGGCGCGCCGGCTCGGGTGCGTGCTCGCCCAGGGCGGCATCACCGTCGTCTACGGGGGCGGCGCGGTGGGCTCCATGGGTGCGCTGGCCGACGGCGTCCTCGCCGCGGGCGGTCGCATCATCGGGGTGTTGCCGCAGTTCATGGCCGAGCTGGAATGGGGTCACCCCGGACTCAGCGAGCTGCAGCTGGTCGAGGATCTGCGCACGCGCAAGCACGCGATGCTCACGATGAGCCAGGCCGCCATCGCACTGCCCGGCGGCTCCGGTACGCTCGAGGAGCTGCTCGAAGCCATCACGCTCAAGCGACTGGGTCTGTATCTCAACCCCATCGTGCTCATCAACACGCGCGGCTTCTTCACACCGCTCGTGCAGCTGCTGCAGCACGCCATCGACGAGCACTTCATGGACCCGCGCCATCTCAGGATGTGGCAGCTCGTGGATACGCCAGAAGAAGTCCTGGGCGCGCTCGAGCGCGCCCCGCCCTGGACCCCGGAAGCACGCGCCTTCGCCGCGGTCTGAGGCGCTGCGCGCAAGCGCTCCGTCGCGCCCCTGCACTGCGCATCGCGCAATGCAGGGGGCGCGGGCAGCAGCTAGGGCCGGTTGGTGGCGTCGATGAAGGCGTCGAGGTCGCGCTTCATCTTGGCGATCGAGGGCGGGTTCACGTACATCATGTGACCGGCCTCGTAGTACTTCATCGATACGCGCGCGCTCACCGTCGCCGGCACGCCAAGATGACTCATGACGTACTCGGTCGCGGAGAAGGGCGTG
>DATIXW010000051.1:0-11634 GCA_035518135.1 Steroidobacteraceae bacterium | reverse complement strand
TTCCTGCATAAGAGCCTCCTGGTGCGCCTCAGGCGGTGCCGGAGAAGTATTCCTGGAGCGATGCGACTCCGAGCCTCTTGGCCTCGAACAGACTCTCCAGGTGCTCGCGTGAATTCACCAGGCCGCGCGCCCGCAGCACGCCTTGCTCATCGAGCAGCGCCGCAAAAGGCAGGCGACTCACCTGAAAGGCGAGCCCGAGTGCCGGCGACACTACGTACGGGATGGGCTCCAGGCTCTGCGCCCGCACAAAGTCCTGCTGCTCCTTGAGGTCCCCGTCACTGGCAAGGATCACATCGAGCCACGCACGCTCATCCTTGCGGCTGGACTTGACCGCCGGCAGGAGACTCTTGCAGACGGGGCAGGTCGGCGAGACGAACAGCAGCAGCGTGCTGCGGCCGTCGCTGCGGGCGGCGCCGACGGCGTGGGTCTGCCCCTGCAGGTCGGTCACCTGGACCAGCGGCGCGGCGTCACCCACTTTCAGGCCCTTGTTCAGCATCAGTGCGCCGGCTGGGGCGATGCGCTCGTGCAGCACCCCGAGCTGGCGCACGAGTGCCAGCAGCACGGCCGCAAGGGTCAGCACGAGCGCCCACAGCACGATGTTGGAGATGACGAGCGCACTCACGGCAAGTGCTCCCGGCCGAGCGTTCGCGGCGCGATGCGCGCCAGCAGTCCGTCGGCGCTCATATATATAAGTGCCGTCACGGCGACGCCGGCGGCGACGGTGAGCAGATCAACCGGTTGCAGCGGGCGGTCCGTCCAGGGAAGGCTCACAACCCTGAGCGTGCCGGCCAGGAACAGATTCCGCCAGACCATCCAGGCGGCGATCGGCCGACGCTCGTTCGGACCCCCGCAACCGCAGGAGAGCTCCCGCCGCCCGCGCAAGAGATTCAGCGCCATCGCGGCCGCATACAGCAGCAGCAGCCCCGACCCGGTCGCGGCCGCGGCCCACCGGGTCACCGGCAACAGCAGCCCCGCGCTCACGAGTGCTTCGGCAAGCGGCACCAGCCAGGCGAGCCCGGCGGCACCGGGCAGCACGCCGTAGGCGGCCACGATCTGCGCGAACAGCGCCAGGTCGCGCGCCTTATGCAGCGCCGCGCTTGCGAACAACAGTGCAAAGGCGCCGGCAAGCAAAGTACCGATGGCCGGGTCAATCATGGCGGCCATGATAAACCAGGCGGGCCTCAGGCCGCTGACGCAAGTATCGCGCCGCTGGTGGGTACGCCGGTGCCTGCGGTCACCAGCACATTGTGCACGCCGGCGACTTGATTTACGGACGTACCGCGCACCTGACGCACGGCCTCGGCGACACCGTTCAGACCGTGGATGTAGGCCTCACCGAGCTGGCCGCCGTGAGTATTCACCGGCAGATGGCCGCCGATCTCGATACCGCCATCCCGGATGAAGTCCTTCGCCTCACCGCGCCCGCAGAAGCCGAATACCTCCAGTTGCGGCAGCACGAACGGGGAGAAATGGTCGTACAGCACGGCCGTCTGGATGTCCCGCGGGCTCAGACCCGAGCTGGCATACAGCTGTTCGGCCACGAGGCGCATCTCGGAAAGCGCAGTGATATCGCTGCGATAGAAGCTCGTCATGTTCATCTGGTCATCCATGGCCCCCTGCGCAGCCGCACGGATGAGCGCCGGCTTCTGGCGCAGGTGGCGGGCGCGCGCCGCGCTGGTGACTACGAGCGCTACGGCCCCGTCACTCTCCTGACAACAATCGAGCAGATGCAGCGGCTCGACGATCCAGCGCGAGGCCTGATGCTCGGCAAGCGTGATGGGCTTGCCGTAAAACCACGCGTGAGGATTGCAGGCCGCGTGCCGACGACAGGCCACCGACACCCGGCCGAAGTCCTCGCTGGTGGCGCCGTACTCGTGCATGTAGCGCCGCGCCACCATGGCGACCCAGGCGGCAGGAGTCGCCAGTCCGAACGGTACCGTCCAGGCCCAGTTGGCACTTTCCGCATTGGCGAGCGGTGGCGGTACGAACGCCTGGCCGAACCGATACTGCGAGCGCTCGTTCATGGCGCGGTAGCAGACGACGACCTCGGCCACCCCCGCATGCACGGCAAGGGCCGCCTGCAGCAGCGGCGCGCAGGCCGCGCCGCCGCCGTACTCGGTGCGCGTGAAGAACTTGAGTGCGCGGCCCCCCAGGTGGCGGAATACCTCGATTTCGGGGTTCTTGTCCATGGCGTAGGTGCACAGGCCATCGACCTCGGTGAGTGCGAGTCCGGCGTCCTCGAGCGCTGCGCGGATCGCCTCGAGGGCGAGCCGCAGTTCGCTGCGTCCGGAGTCCTTGGCAAACTCCGTAGCCCCGATGCCGACGACGGCGGCCTGGTCACGCAGCACCCCGGTCATGGCAGCGCCATCCGCACGGTGGCGGCGACGTGCTCACCGATGCTGTTGGTTCCGGTCACGGCGAGTTCCACGATATGTTCAGTACCCTCGGTGCGCTTATCGCGAACCACGCCGCTCAGTCTCAGGGTATCGCCGGCGAAATTCGGCACGCCGAGGCGAATGGCCACGGAGCGGATCCGGGCCGCCGGCCCGGCCCAGTCATTGACGAAGCGCTGCACGTAGCCGTTGGTGGTCAGTATGTTCATGAAGATGTCCGGCGTACCGCGTGCGCGTGCGCCCGGCACGTCGTGGTGAACCACCTCGAAGTCCCCGCTCGCCAGGGCCCCGGCGACGATGATTGAGGGAGTGACCGCCACGGTGAGCGGCGGCAAGGACTGCCCGGTGCGAACATCGGCAAAGCGAGCGGCGCTCATGCTAAGACTCCTGCGTACCGGTAAACGGGCGCACGGCGTCGCCGGCGAGCTCGCGGCCAATGGCCGCCAGCACCGGCGTCGCCCCACCGAGGGCAAGCTCGATCTGCTTCGCCGCGAGAAAGTACGCGTGCACCGGGTACTCGAGGTCGGCGCCGAGTCCGCCGTGCACGTGCTGCACCGCGTGCGTCACCCGGTGCCCCGCCTGGGCCGCCCACCACTTGGCAGCCAGCACCTCGGCCTGCGACTCGACCCCGGCATCGAGCGCCCAGACGGCGCGCAGATACGCCGAGCGCAGCGCCTCAATGTCCATGTAGCAGTCCGCAAGACGATGCTGCACCGCCTGGAAGCTTCCCAACGGGCGCCCGAACTGGCAGCGTTCACTGACGTAAGCGGCAGCGCGACGCAGCGCCTCGCTCACCACTCCCAGCTGCAATGCCGCAAGCGCCACGTGGGCCCGCGCAAGCGTCCACTCCAGCGCCCGCGCGGCGCTCTCTGGGCTCGCACCGAGCAGCTCCGCCGCCCCGACGGGCACGTCCTTGAGGTGTATCAGGCCCTGCGGCTCACCCGAGGTGGATCGCTGCGGCTGCACGTGTATCCCGGGGGCCCCGACGGGCACGAGAAAGAGCCGCGCGCCGTGCGCTTCGGTAAGCGCCGACACCAGCAGATACTGCGCCTGAGCAGCGTATGGCACGCAGGTCTTCTCCCCGGAGAGCCGCCATCCGCCGGCCATCGGGCGCGCCCGCGTCTCTGGCTCCAGGGGGTTAGCGCCCGGCTCTTCCAGTGCCGCACTGAGCAGCAGACGCCCGTTGCCCACTTGCTCGAGCAAAGTCTGCTGGGCCGAGTTGCCGAATCTCTGCAACGGCAGCGCTCCCAGCACCAGGCTCGCCAGGAGCGGCAGCGCGGCCAGGGTACGGCCCTGTTCCTCGAGCACGAGGCAGAGCTCGGTAAGTCCCAGGCCAGAGCCGCCGTGAGCGGGCGCAATCGCCGTGCCGAGCACACCCGCCTCGGCGAGCGCGGCCCACAGTGTCGCGTCGTAGGCATCGCCGCCGCGCCTGAAGAGCTTGCGATGCTCGTCGGTGAAGCGCTGGGCGAACAGCCGACCGGCGAGTTGCTGTAGTGCACGCTGTTCCTCGGTGTAGTGGAAGTCCATGGGCTAGTCCGTTCGCGCACGGAACGCGTAGAGCACGTATCCGGGCTCGACCTCGTCAAACTGCGCCTCGACGGGCATGCCGATGCGCACCGCATCCGGAGCGAGCCCGTGGAGATTGCCGATGAGGCGCACGCCCTCTTCCAGCTCAACCAGGGCGACGGGCAGCGGATAGGAAAATCCCGGCAGCTGCGGCTGGTGCACGATCACGTAACTGTGGATGAGGCCGCGTCCGCTCACCGGCTGGGGCGTCCACTCCGGTGAATGGCATTTCGGGCACATCGGGCCGGGGGGATGGTGCAGATGCCCGCAGCGGCTGCAGCGGCGAATGAGGAGCAATCGCTGCTGCAGTCCCTCCCAGAAGAACGCGCTGTCGCGGGTGACCGAAGGACGCGGATGGGGGGGCTTGGGCTGCGGCGCGCCGGCGGCCACGGGCTGTCGCGTCGGGCGGAACTTCAGGATCCGGAAGTGCATGCGGCCGACCAGCTCCTCGTGCTGGTCTGAGAATTCGTAGCGATAGTCGAGGAAGTGCCCGGCGCCGAGCGCCGTGCGCTTCTCATCCGACACGTCCTCGAAAAACACCCGCTGGGTGATCAGATCCCCGGGGCGCAGGTAGCGCAGATATACCTGCTCAAGGTTCGTAGCCACCACGGCGTTAAAGCCGGCGGCATTGAGCAGATCCATCCCCAGAAGCTGTCCCGTGTCCGTGCTGCCATCGGCGCGGAACCTGCCCATGGTCCAGACCTCGAGCATTGCAGGAGGTGCGACGACACCGCCGTATTCACTCTGGGCGGCGTAACCCTCATCGAGGTACAGCGGATTGCGCTCACCCATCGCTTCGCACCAGCGCCGGATCATGGGCACATTGACCGCATCGGGGGCGGTGCGCGCGGGCGCCGCCGGCGCACCGCGTGAGGCACGCAGCTGCGCCAGCCACGGCGGGACCGCATCCGTACTCATCGCGACGCCGGCGCGCGTGGCAGACCCAGGCCCATCTGCGCGACCATGTCGCGCAGCACTTCCGTAGCCCCTCCACCAAAGGTGTTGATCTGGCAGCGCCGATACTCGCCCTCGAGACGGCCGCTCAGGAGTGCACCCGGCGAGCCTTCTCTCAGCAGTCCGGCGGCTCCGGCGACATCCAGCAGCAGTCGCAGCACGCGGATGTAGCTCTCCGTGCTGAATACCTTGCAGGCACTGGCGAGCGGCGCACGGGTCTCGCCCTGGGCCACCTCCCACGCCACGCGGTTGCCGAGCACCGCATAGGCCTGCAGCAACGCATAGCATTCAGCGAGTGCCATCTGCACCCAGGGCTCATCGATGAGCCGGCGCCCCGCCGCGCCCGGGCTCGCCCGGGCCCAGGCGAGGGTCGCATCGAAACAGGCCTGTGCCCCATAGGCGAGCGCGGCGAGCCCGACACGCTCGTGATTGAGCTGCTCGGTGATCAGCTGCCAGCCCCCGTGCAGGCTACCGACCAGCATGGAAGCCGGCACCCGCACGTCTTTGTAGTAGGTCACGTTGGTACGGATCCCGCCCACGGTGTGGATCGGAGAGAGGGCAAAGCCCGGCAGGCGCGTGTCCACCATCAGAATCGAGATGCCCCGGTGTGCGCTCGCCTGCGGATCGGTGCGCGCGGCAAGCCAGATGTAGTCCGCGCCCTCGGCGCCGCTCGTGAACACCTTCTGGCCATTGATGATGAAGTCATCGCCGTGCCGCTCCGCGCGCGTCCTGAGCGCTGCGAGATCGGTGCCCGCCTGGGCTTCGCTGTAGCCGATGGCGAAGTTGAGTTCCCCGCGTGCGATGCGCGGCAGCAGCTCGCGCTTTTGCTCCGCAGTACCGCGCCGGATGAGGGCAGGACCGATCGTGTTGACGGTCACGAAAGGAAACGGCGCCTCGGCCAGCCACAGTTCTTCCAGGACGATCTTCTGTGCCAGCGGGTCGAGGCCGCGACCGCCATACTCGCGCGGCCAGCCGGGCGTCAGCCAGCCGTCCGCCCCCATGCGCCGCAGCGCGGCGCGGAACTCGGGGCCGCTTTCGCGATCGCGGGTCGCGGCGCGCAGCTGCGGGGTCATGAACGCCTGCAGATAGGCGCGAAACTCGCGCCGCAGGCGCTGCTGCTCGGGGGTGTATTCGACGTGCATCGCATCAATCCCCTGCAAACGGCGCGATACCAAGCGCCGCGAGGCTTTCCTCGGTCACCGGCACGTAGCGGCCGCGTCCCGCATCACGCACGAACAGGGCATCGCCGGTGCGCGTCGGGTCATAGCCGGTGCGCTGCAGCTCGATCTTGCGCAGCTTGAAGGTCGTGGTCAGTTGCGCCTCCGCGGACACTCGAACGAACACGGGCACCGCGTAGCCGGCGAGCCGCGCCACGGCGAACTCGTGGAAGGCGCGCGGATCAAATTCCGCAGGGTTCGCGTAGGTGAGGGCTACCATGCCGGCACGCCCCTCGTTGTCGGGCACGCGCACGCCGTAGACATTCGCCACCGCGGGTCCCGGGAACTGCGACAGCACCGCACCGACCTCGTCGGTAGAGACATTCTCGCTCTTCCAGCGGAACGTATCGCCGACCCGATCGACGAAGTAGTAGTAGTCATCGCAGTCAAAGCGCACCAGGTCCCCGGAACGCACCCAGCGATCGCCGCTGCGAAACACGTTGCGCAGCAGCTTGGCCTCCGTCGCCTGGGCGGAAGTGTAGCCCTCGAAGAAGCCCGCCGATCCGGGACCCTCGAGCACCTCTGCGATCAGTTCCCCGACCTCCCCCGGCTTGCAGAGGATGCACCAGCCCTCCGGGCCGCGCGGATACTCGGCGCTCTCGACATCGTAGCGCACGACGCGCACGTTGCTGCGCTCCGGATAGGGAATGCGGCCTACGGATCCGACCTTGTTGTCGACGTTGGTGATACCGTAGTTGGCTTCCGTAGATCCCAGCCCTTCGCAGATGATTTCGATGCCGAAGCGCTCCTGGAACTGACGCCAGACTTCCGCCTTCAGGCCCGCCCCGCTCATGCGCTTGAGCGTGTGCTGCCGGTCGTCCGCGCGTGCCGGTTGATTGAGCAGGTAACGGCAGATTTCGCCGATGTAATACCAGGCCGTCACGCGATGGCGGCGCACGTCATTCCAAAACTCGGTGGCGCTGAACCGGCGTCGCAGCACGATCGGAATGCCCACGTGCAGGGCGGCCGAAACGATGACCATGCCGCCGGCACCGTGATAGAGAGGCAGCACGTTGTAGAGCACGTCGGAGCGCGTCAAGTCCAGCAGTCCCGCGATCATCCCGCCGGCATTCAGGAAGCGCAGGTGACTCATCAGGGCAGCCTTGGGCAGCCCGGTCGTGCCCGACGTGAAGATGTAATAAAGCGGATCACCAAGACGCACGGTCGCGCGGTGGCTGCGCGGCGGATTCGCGGGGCTTGCCTCAGCCATCGCCGCATCCAGCGAGCGCGCGCCAGCCATTACCGGCGCCTCGGCCGCATCCGGGTGGAGCACCGAGAACCGCAGCGGCGGCAACTCGCCCGCCCGTACACTGCCGACGCGATCGCCGCACTCGGCGCCGAAGATCAGCGCCCGTGCCGCAGTCTGCGCGAGCGCGTGCTCGAGCACCGCACCGCGCGCCGACGTATTGAGCAGCGCCGTCACGATGCCGACCTTGGCGAGCCCGAGCCACACCGTCAGAAAGTCGGGACGGTTCTCCATCATGAGCGCCACCGCGCTCCCGGGCGTCAGGCCGGCAGCCAGCGCGGCGTGCGCTACCCGATTGGCACGCGCATTGAGCTCGGCAAAGCTCAGCGCGCCCCCCTCGAAGATCACGAAGGCCTGCCCGGCCGCATCGACGGCGCGCTCCTCGAGCAGATCCGCCACGCTGTAGGGCTGATCGCGCCGGTACCCCATGACGCGGGCGTAACCGCGGTTCAGGCGCTGCTGGGTGATCTCGCGCGGTACTACTTCGCTGTCGCTCAACGGCTCAGGCCCCCGGGACGTGCCAGGCAGCCCCGAGCGTATCACTGCCCCGGTGCGCCGAGTCTCCTCAAACTGGGGGAGCCCGGCACGCGTGGGCGGTGTGCACCGTAGCGCCAATAATCCCTCAGTTAAGAATGGCTTAGGCGGTAAATTGTCCGTAGGATCTGCCCGATGAACAGCTCGCGGCTGGAAGCCTTCACCGACGGCGTGATCGCCATCATCATCACCATCATGGTGCTCGAGATTCACGTCCCCAAGGGACGCGATCTCGCAGCCCTCAGAGAGGAAGTGCCGCTCTTTCTGGCCTACGTGCTCTCCTACATCAACGTCGGCATCTTCTGGAACAACCACCACCACATGCTGCAGGTCACCGAGCGTGTCGACGGACGGGTGCTGTGGGCGAACCTCGGACTGCTGTTCTGGCTCTCGCTGGTGCCCTTCGTCATCCGCTGGATTGACGAGGCGGGCCTGACGACCGCGCCAGTAGCCGCCTATGGCACGGTGCTGACCGGCGCCGCGATTGCCTACCTGATCCTTGAGCGCGCCATCATTGCCGCAAACGGACCCAACTCGAGCCTCGCGGCCGCCGTAGGCACCGAATCCAAGGGCCGCATGTCGCTGACGCTCTACGTGCTCGGCGTGGTCCTTGCCTTTGTCCAACCGTGGATTTCGATCGCGCTCTATGTCGCGGTCGCATTGATGTGGCTGGTGCCCGACCGCCGCATCGAGTCGCAGGTGAAGCGCTGAGGCGGCGCCTAACGGGTGAGAAAATTCAGCACCCAGTCGGCGAGTGCGCCAAACGGCGGCCACAGCAGCCGCATCCCGCTTATCGGTGCCTGGTAAAAGACCGGACGCAGCTTCGAGAAGGTCAGGAAGCCTTCCTTGCCGTGGTAGTGCCCCATGCCGCTGGCGCCGACGCCCCCGAAGGGCAGATCGTGCTGGCCCACGTGCCAGAGGGCATCGTTCACGCAGACGCCACCGGACATGACGTGCTCCAGGAGGTACTGGATGGTGGCGCGCCGGTTACTGAACGGGTAGAAGGCCAGCGGGCGCGGCCGGGCGTTGATGAACTTCACCGCTTCGCTCAGCTCGTCGTAGCCCAGTACCGGCAGTACCGGCCCAAAGATCTCCCGCTGCATGAGTTCGCAGTCCGCTGGGGGTTCGATCACCAGGTGCGGAGTGATCTTGCGGGTCGCCTCATTCCAGGCCTCCCCGGGAAGCAGCTGCACGACGCGCGCACCGCGCGCGCGTGCCTCTTCGATGGCCCCCTTGATGCGCGCGAACGCGCGCGCATCGATGATCGAGGTGTAGTCGGTGCTCGCCATGTCCGGGTAGCGCGCGGCGGCGATCTGCTCGGCGAGCTTCACGAACTCCTCGATGCGCGCACGCGGCATGAACAGGTAGTCGACCGTGGTGCAGATCTGTCCCGCATTCAGCAGCTTCACGAACAGGAGGCGTTCGGCCGCCTTGCGCAGCGGATAATCGCGGTCAATCAGCGCCGGCGACTTGCCGCCGAGCTCCAGGGTCACGGGGCACAGGTTCGCTGCGGCCGCCGCCATCACAGCGCGGCCGGTCTGGGACGAACCGGTGAACAACAGATGATCCACGGGCAGGCGCGAGAATTCCACGCCGACGCCGCCGCTCTCATCGAATACTGCCAGTTTCTCTGGCGGGAAATACTTCGGCAGCGCCACCAGCAGGAACGCAGCGAGGTGGCGCGAATTCTCCGACAGCTTGACCAGCGCGCGATTGCCCGCCGCAAAGATTGAGATGAGCGGAGAGAACATGAGGTTGATGGGAAAGTTCCAGGGCACGATGACCCCGACGATCCCCAGCGGCTGCGGCACGACGCGGTTGCGCGCGCCGGGGAACAACAGCAGGTCGACCCCGCGGCGCTGCGGCCGCATCCACGCACGCAGGTGCCGCAGCGCGTGCTTGATGCCATCGAGCACCGGGACGAGCTCGCCAAACAGCGTCTCATGACGCGAGCGATTGCCGTAGTCGCGGTTGACCGCCTCGATCAGTGCGTCCCGGTTCTCGACGATGAAGCGGCGCAGCGTACGCAGGTCCGCCACGCGCTGCGCGTAACTGGGCACCGGGTCCGCGGCGTACGCGCGCCGCTGCGTCTCCAACGCCGCCTGCAGCGTCGCTGCCACGCTGTGCGTGCCCGGTGCGATTTGCTGCGGTTGCGTGCTCATCCCGGCCTCCTGATGACGCCTAGAAGTGTACCCCCAGCTCGGCACCCCAGAAACGCGGGGGCGTAATGTTGGTAAACGGCGTGCCCAAGGTCGAGGCGCTGATGGTCTGGATCCCGGTCGCGTACTGGTTGTCGAAGAGGTTGTTGGCGTAAAGCGCAACCGTAACAGGGTGAACCGAGCGGCTGGTCCAGGCCACGCGCACATCGGTGCGGTCCTGGGTCGTGCCGACCCTGAAGGCGCCGTTGGCAAAGCAGCCCCCGGTGGCGACGGAGTCCGCGTTGCAGCGCGCAGCGCCCTGGAAGGCGTTCTGGACAGTAAGGTCGAGGTCCCCGCCGAGGAGATCACGCCACAGGTAGTCAAAGCCGCCGGCCAGCGCCCACAGGGGCTGCCCCACGGCCTGCCCGGACAGGTCGGTACCATCAGGCGCCACGTAATCCTTGTAGGTCAGGTCGATGTAGGTACCGATCAATTTCAGGCTGAACGCATCGGTCGCCTGCCAGCGCGTCTCGAAGTCGACGCCAGTGGCGTGCTGGTCGCTGACCGTGACCTCATACTGCGGCAGGGCACCGTTGCTGTCGGGGACCAGATTCAAGTTCTGCAGGTTCGAGTAGATGAAGTAATAGACGGAGGCGTTCACCAGCAGCCGCCGGTCGAGCAGCTCACTCTTAACGCCCACCTCGTAGTTCTTCACCTTCTCGGGCTGATACGTGGCACCCGGCTCCAGGGCGTTATAGCCGCCGGCCTGATAGCCCTGTGCGAATGAAGCGTAATACATCACGTCGGGTCGCGGCTTGTAGTCGAGCACTACGCGCGGACTCGTGTCGTTCCAGCTGTTATTGACCCGATAAGGGGCAGCCGTAGAGACCGGCGCGTTGAACACGAGGTTCTGGTAGAAATTAAACAGTTGCGGCGGCGGCAGCGGGAAGCCCACCGCATTCAGCTCGTTGAGGCTCGTATCGAGCTCGGTGGCGGTACGCGTCGGGTTGTACCAGCTGAAATCCCTCTCATCGTGCGTGAAGCGCACGCCGGTGGTCAGGTTCCAGGCCGGCGCCAGGTGCCAGATCACGTCGCCGTAGGCGGCGATGGCGCGCGAGTAACCCTGGTTGAACATGTTCTCCTGCCACGGATCCCCGAGCAGCGTGATCCCGGTCAGTGGCTCCGACGCCGCGCTTATCAAGCCATAAATGGGTGGATTGCCGGTGTTAGTGGCGAGCGTGTCGATGCTGTTTGTGTACAGATTGATCTGACTCGTCTGATGAGCGTTGTCGTAATAGTAGGTGGTGCCGGTCACCCAGTCGGCGAGCGTGGTCTTGCCCGAGAGCGTGAATTCTTGCGAGAAGCTCGTGTTCTGCTCGATGTTGGCGTCATCGAAGTACAGGTAAATGCGGTTGGTGCCATCCTGATCTTCGCGGTTAAAGGTGTTGAAGTGCCGGTAGGCGCTGATCGAGCTCAGGTCGCCGAATGAGAACGAGTGTTCCACGCGCAGCGTCACGCCCGTGAAGCTGCGCGACTCGTGCCCATTGACCGCATCGTTCATCACCGGCGCGCCGAACGGGCTGATC
>DATIXW010000050.1:0-3389 GCA_035518135.1 Steroidobacteraceae bacterium | reverse complement strand
GCGGTGGCGCCAAGTCCCGGGGGTGGAGCCTTAACGCCCCTCGCTCCGACCCCCGCCGCCGCGCCCGCCGAGCGCGCTGCCTCCGCGCTCGGGGGCCTGCTGGTGCCGACGCTTGCGCCGGCGACCCAGGCACAGCGTGCGCCCGACGGACGCTTCCTGCTGCCCAGGGGTGCCTTCCTTGACTGCACGCTCGAGACGGCCATCGACTCGACGCTGCCGGGCATGACCACCTGCATCACCGCGATGGACACCTTCAGTGCCGACGGCAAGGTGGTGCTGCTCGAGCGCGGGACCAAGCTCGTGGGCGAGACGCGCGGCCAGGTGCAGCAGGGCCAGGCGCGACTGTTCGTCCTGTGGACACAGGCGCGCACGCCCACCGGCGTCGTGGTGCCGCTGGATTCTCCGGGAACCGATGAGCTCGGGCGCGCGGGCGTGAGCGGGGAGGTGCAGCGGCACTTCTGGCAGCGCTTCGGCGCTGCGATTCTCATCTCGGTGGTGAATGGCGCGGTGCAGGCCGGCGTGCAGGCCGCGAGCTCCTCGAGCGGCACGGTGATCTATGCGCCCGCCGGCTCGACGGACATCCTCACCGAGGTGCTCAAGGACACCGTGCAGATACCCCCGACGATCGTCAAGGCCAACGGCGATCGGATCCAGGTGCTGGTGGCGCGCGATGTCGATTTCAGGTCCGTGTATGAGCTGCGTGCCATCCCCGGCCAGTGAAGCCGCGCTGCGCGCGGGCCCCGCGGAGCTGTCGGCGCTGGATCTCACCCTGCGGGCGCTGCGCCCGTGGCTCGAGCGTCCGGAGGTGACCGAGCTGTGCATCAACCGGCCGCGTGAAGCCTTCATCGAGACCCACTCGGGGTGGTCGCGTGAAGAACTCCCGTTCGCCGACCTCGACTGGTGCCGGCGGCTCGCCAGGCTGATCGCCAACGTCACCCGCCAGCGCGTGGACGAGTCGTCACCGCTGTTGTCGGCGTGGCTGCCCTCGGGCGAGCGGGTCCAGATCGTGCTGCCCCCGGCGACCACGCGCGGCTGCGTCGCGATCACCATCCGTCGGCCGGCGGCCACGGTCTGGTCGATCGAGGAGCTCAGCCGCGCCGGAGCGCTGCGCGCGACGCTGCCGGCGGGGCAGCACCTCCAGGACGCCGATGACGAGCTGCTGCGGCTGCACGCCGCACGCGACTATGCGGGCTTCATGCGCCTCGCGGTGCGTGCGCGCAAGAACATCATCGTCTCCGGTGCCACCGGCTCGGGCAAGACCACCTGGACCAAGGCGCTGATCCGCGAGATCCCGGCCGAGGAGCGCCTCGTGAGCATCGAGGACACGCGCGAGCTGGTGCTCGATGGCCACCCCAATCACGTGCGGCTGTATTACAGCAAGGACGACCAGGGGCTCGCGCGCGTGACACCGAAGCAGCTGCTCGAGTGCTGCCTGCGGATGCGCCCGGACCGGATTCTGCTCGCGGAGCTGCGGGCCGATGAGGCCTTCGACTACCTGCGCAACGTGAACTCCGGCCACCCCGGGTCAGTCACCAGCGTCCACGCCACGAGCGCCGAACTGGCGTTCGAGCAGCTGATGCTGCTGGTGCGACAAAGCCCCGGGGGCCGCGGACTTCCCCGGGCGGACATCAAGAGCCTGCTGTACCTCCTGGTGGACGTGGTGATCCAGTGCGCTCTCGAGCGTCACCGTCGCGTCGTGCGCGAAGTCTGGTTCGACCCCGCGCGCAAGCGTCAGGCCGCGCGCCGCGAGGGGCCTACACCCGGCAGGGGCCCGCGCCCCCCATGAGCGCCCTGCACGGCTGGCCGGGGCTCCTGAGCGCCTATGCGAGCGTGCAGGGGCCGCTCATGGCCGCCCTGGCGCGCGCCCGGGCCCCGCTGCGGCAATGGCTCCTGTCCCCGCTCCTGGCCGCACCGGTGACGGCGCTCGCGGGCCTGTCGATCTCGGCGGCAGCACCGCTGCTGCGGGGGCTTGCCGCCGGCAATGCGGCGCTCGAGGTGTTCGCCGCGGCGGGGTTTTCGGCCGCCCTCGGCTACGGCGCCGGCCGCGTGCTGGCGCGCCGCGCGCCGCCGGCAGCGCTGCATCAGCGCGGCGCACTGGTGCTCGAGGAGCCGCCGCGGGCCCCGGCAGGGGCGGGGCCCGCGCGCGCCGGACGGGCGGCGGCGCGCGAGCGCATCACGCTGGCCGGCATCGCGCTTTCGCCGGAGGACGAGGTCAAGCACTTCAAGCTCATCGGCACCACCGGCACGGGCAAGAGCACGGCCATCCGCGAGCTGCTCGCCGCGGCGCTCGCGCGCGGCGACCGCGCGGTGATCGCCGATCCCGACGGCGGCTATCTGCGGCGCTTCTACGACGCGCGCCGCGGGGACGTGATCCTGAACCCCTTCGAGGCCGCCTCGGCGCGCTGGGACCTCTTTGGCGAGATCAGCGACGACTACGACGTCGAGCAGCTGGCGCGCTCGCTCATCCCCGATCACGAGGGCTCAGATCGCAGCTGGCGTGGCTACGCGCGCACTTTTTTCAGCGCGGTCACCGCGCAGGCACACGCGGCGGGCAGCCGCGACGTGCGCGAGCTTTACCGGCTGCTGGTGGTCGCCGGCACCCCGGAACTGAGGACACTGGTGGCGGGCACACCGGCCCAGCCCTTTCTCGAGGAGCACAACGGCCGCATGTTCGACTCGATCCGCTCGGTGACAAGCTCCGCGGTCGGGGCGCTGGAGTATGTGGCGCGCCAGCGCAGCGCCCCGCTGGCGGTGCGCAGCTGGGTGCAGCAGGGGGCGGCGGCCGCATCCGGCGGCACACCGGCCCGCGGCGTGCTTTTCCTGCCGTACCGCGCCGGCCAGGTCGCAGCGCTGCGCTCGACGATATCCGCCTGGATGCGCCTCGCGATCTTTGAGGCGATGAACCGCGAGGAGGGGGACCAGCGGCTGTGGTTCGTGGTGGATGAGCTGGATGCGCTCGGTCAGATCGACGGGCTGAAGGATGCCCTCGCACGGGTGCGAAAATTCGGCGGACGGTGTGTCCTGGGCTTCCAGTCGATTGCGCAGGTGTCTTCGACGTACGGCAGCGGGGAAGCCCAGACGCTGGTCGAGAACTGTGCCAACACGCTCATCCTGCGCTGCTCCGGGAGCGAGCACGGCGGGACGTCGCAGTTTGCCTCGCGCCTGATCGGGGAGCGTGAAGTGCTGCGCGTGCAGACCTCACGCTCGCGCCGTGGCACCGAACTGCTGCCGGCGGTGACCCGCAGCGAGCACCTGGGCCTGGAAGCCGCCGTGATGGGGGCGCAGATCGAGCAGCTGCCGGACCTCGCCGGTTACCTGAAGATTGCCTCGCGCCCGGAGTGGCGGCGGGTGCGGCTCGCGGCGCCCGGCGCGGTGCGCGAGCGCAGTGC
>DATIXW010000049.1:0-7646 GCA_035518135.1 Steroidobacteraceae bacterium | reverse complement strand
CGGGGGGGGGGGGGGGGGGGGCGGTGAAGCGCGCGCGATGGCCTATACTAGGCACATCGATGCGGGGTGGCGGGAAGCATGAGCGAGCTTGCGGATACCTTTGATGCAGCCTTCTCCAAGGCCGTGGATCTGGGCAACCGGATCGCGGACAAGGACAAGGATGCGGACCTGTGGGACATCGCCGACGGGCTGCTCGCCGGTGCGATCCAGTACTGGCTGTATTCGCGCCAGCCCTGCGGTGACCCGCGCTGCCAGGACTGCATGCCGATCAGCACCGCGCAGGGACGCATGGCGGAACTGAAACGCCTGATGGACCAGCTCGCCTCCGAGAGCGAGTACTTCCACACGCCCACCGACGCCAACGCCGGCCGCGCCTGAGAGCGCGCCGCGCCGGCGCGTCCTTTCAGCCGGCCGCCTGTGCGGGCAGGCGCGTGCCGGCGACTTCCTCCAGCGCGAGCTCGAAGAGGTGGAAGCCTTCCTTCAGGAGCGCATCCGTGATGGTGAGCGGGGCGAGGAAGCGGATCACGTTCGCATACATGCCGCACGAGAGCAGCACCAGCCCCTGGCGGCCGGCCGCCTGCACCAGCGCGCGGGTGAGGTCGGCATCGGGTTGATCGGCGCGCGCGTTCTTCACCAGCTCGATCGCCACCATGGCCCCGAGCGCGCGCACCTCGCCGATGCACGGGAAGCGCACCTGCAGGCCCTTCAGGCGCGAGCTCATGAAGCGCCCGATCTCGGTGGAGCGTTTCAGCAGCTGCTCCTCGCGCATCACCTCGAGCACCGCAAGTCCGGCCGCGCAGCCAAGCGGTGAGCCCGCGTAGGTGCCGCCGAGGCCGCCGGGGACCGGCGCGTCCATGATCGGCGCCTTGCCGATGACGCCCGACAGCGGCACGCCGCCGGCGACGCTCTTGGCGATCGTGATCAGGTCCGGCTCGATGCCGCAGTGCTCGATGGCGAACATGCGCCCGGTGCGCCCGAAGCCCGACTGGATCTCATCGGCGATGAGCACGATGCCGTGGCTGTCGCACAGCGCGCGCAGGCGCCGCAGGAGCTCGGCGGGCGCGGCATAGAAGCCGCCCTCCCCGAGCACCGGCTCGATGATGATCGCCGCCACGCGCGCCGGGTCCACGTCCGCCTTGAACAGCTGCTCGAGCGCCTCGAGGGAGTCCTCCACCGTGACGCCGTGGTAGGCCATCGGGTAGGGCAGGTGATAGACCTCCGGCAGCATCGGACCGAAGCCGGCCTTGTAGGGCTGCACCTTGCCGGTGAGGCTGATGCAGGCGAGCGTGCGGCCGTGGAAGCCGCCGGAGAAGGCGATGACCGCCGAGCGCCGGGTGTGGAAGCGCGCGATCTTGATCGCATTCTCCACCGCCTCCGCCCCGGTGGTGAGGAAGATGGTCTTCTTGGGCGTCGCGCCGGGGGCGAGCGCGTTCAGCTGCTCGGCGAGGGCGATGTAGCTCTCGTACGGGGTCACCTGGAAGCAGGTGTGGGTGAGCTTGTGCAGCTGAGCGGCGATGGCGGCCTGCACCTTCGGGTGCACGTGCCCGGTGTTGAGCACCGAGATGCCGCTCGCGAAGTCGATGTAGCGGCGCCCCTCGACGTCCCAGATTTCGGCGTTGCTGGCGCGCTCGGCGTACACCGCGAGGGAGTTGGAGACGCCGCGCGGTACGGCCAGCTGGCGACGGGCGTGCAGTTCGGCATTGGACGTCAAGGCGGTTCCTTTGGCAGCGCCTTTCAGGTGCGCTGGCAGTTGCGTGGGGCGACCGGGCCCTCCTTCGGGCACCCGGTGGCGCCGGACAGCGGCGCCGGTGTCTACTATACGACCCGCCCCGCGGGGTGCGCATCTGCCGGGAGCACCCATGCGGGGCCGCGGCGGACCCTCTACAATGACCCCCGCAGGCCGCGCTCGGCCTTCCCCCAATTTAAAGAGCACCCACCTTGACCCAGTCTGCCAGCGGCGCCGCAGCGCCCCCCGTCACTGCCGAAGTCGTGATCATCGGCGCCGGCCCCTGCGGGCTCTTCCAGGTCTTCGAGCTCGGCCTCCTCGGCATCAGCGCCCACGTCCTCGACACCCTCGGGCACCCGGGCGGGCAGTGCGCCGAGCTCTACCCCGACAAGCCCATCTATGACATCCCGGCGCTGCCGGTGTGCGGGGCCCAGGAGCTGGTCGACCGGCTGCTGCAGCAGATCAAGCCGTTCAAGCCCGAGTTTCACCTGGGGCACGAGGTGGTGGAGTTCGCGCGCCGGGACAACGGGCGCTTCCACCTGAAGACCGCCGGCGGGGCGAGCTTCGATGCCGGCGCGGTGGTGATCGCCGCGGGCGTGGGCTCCTTCCAGCCGCGGCGCATCGGGATCGAGGGGAGCGAGGCGTTCGAGGGCGGCGCCATCCAGTACCGCATCAAGAATGCCGCCGAGCTCGCCGGCAAGCGCCTGGTGATCTTCGGCGGGGGCGACTCCGCGCTCGACTGGACGCTGGAACTGCTGCCGCGCGCGGCGAGCGTGGACCTGGTGCACCGCAGGAGCGAGTTCCGCGCCGCGCCCGCCTCGGTGGCGAAGATGCGCGAACACGTCGCCGCCGGGCGCATGCGCTGCTTCGAGGCGCTGCCGCACTCGCTGGTGCACGCCAACGGAGTCCTGAGCGGGGTGAGCATCAAGACCCCCGGCGGGGCCACGCAGACGCTCGCCGCGGACCAGCTCCTGGTGTTCTTCGGGCTGCACCCGAAGCTCGGTCCCATCGCAGAGTGGGGACTCGCGCTCGAGAAGCGCGCGCTTAAGGTCGACACCGAGAAGTTCCAGACCTCCCTCCCCGGGGTGTACGCGGTCGGTGACATCAACACCTACCCCGGCAAGAAGAAGCTCATCCTCTCGGGCTTCCACGAGGCGGCGCTCGCCGCGTTTGCGATCCAGCACCACCTGTATCCGCAGAAGAAGCAGTTCCTGCAGTACACCACCACGAGCCCGGTGATGCACCAGCGCCTCGGGGTGCCGGACTAGGGGCGCGCGCCATGGACCAGCGGCTCTCCGACTTACTGGCGCTCCTGGAGCTCGAGGCCCTCGAGGTCAATCTGTTCCGCGGCGAGAGCCGCGACATCGGCGCTCCGCAGGTGTTCGGCGGCCAGGTGCTGGGGCAGGCCCTGAGCGCCGCCGCGCGCACCGTGGATGCGGCGCGCGTGGTGCACTCGCTCCATGCCTACTTCCTGCGCCGCGGCGACTGCAACGCCCCGATCGTCTACCAGGTCGACAGGAGCCTCGACGGCCACAGCTTCTCCAACCGCCGCGTGGTCGCGATCCAGCACGGCGAGCAGATCTTCAACATGGCCGCCTCGTTCCAGGTGGCCGAAGAGGGCTTCGATCACCAGATCGACATGCCCGCGGTGCCGCAGCCGGAGAGCCTGAGCGACTACAGCGGGCCGCCGGCGGACGTGCTGGTGCGCCTGCCCGAGCGCGTGCGCCGCTTCTTCGAGCAGCCGCGGCCGTTTGAATTTCGCATGGTGCAGCCGATCGACTACCTGCGCCCGCGCCGCGAGCTGCCGGTGCGCCAGATGTGGTTCCGCGCGGTGGGCCGGCTGCCCGATGACGAGATGCTGCACCGGCGCCTGCTCGCCTACGTCTCGGACTTCTTCCTCCTCGACACGACGACGCTGCCGCACGGCACCTCGTTCGTGCGGCCGAGCATCGTCATGGCGAGCATCGACCACGCGCTGTGGTTCCACCGCCCGCTGCGCGTGGATGACTGGCTCCTGTACGCCATGGAGAGCCCGAGCGCCTCCGGGGCGCGCGGCTTTGCGCGCGCGAGTGTGTTCGCGCGCGACGGGCGCCTGGTGGCGAGCGCGGCCCAGGAGGGGCTGGTGCGGGTGGTGAAGGAACGCTAAAGCGCGCGACAGGGTCGATGCCGATGATGGTACTGCTAGCAGCGTGGCTTGCGGCCCAGGCGGCCGCGGATGGCGGCGACGTCGCCGCGCTCGAGCGCCTGTGGCCGGGGGTGCGCGACTCGAGCGAGCAGGTGGTGATGAGTTCCGAGCCGCGCGATCTCACCTGGCCGCAGCTGGATGAGCGGCGCGTGCGCACGGTGGTGGCGCCGGTGCACGTGCCCTGGCTCGGCAGCCACGTGCTGTACCTGGAGGAGTTCTTCGAGGACGAGCCCGAGCGCCCGCGCCGCCAGCTCCTGCTGCAGCTCGAGCCCGCGGGCGAGACGCCCCACGCGGTACACGTGCGCCTCTTTGGCTTCGCGGTACCGGCGCGCTGGACGCACCTCAACTTCCGCCCGCGCATGGCCGAGCAGCTGCTGTGGAGCGACCTCACCGCCGCCTCGGGCTGCGACTTCACCCTGACGCGCTCCGGGGAGCAGTTCCGCGGCGGCACGCGCGGGGACCGGTGCCGCGATGACAGCCACGGCTCACCGCGCTACCTCGATTACCAGCTGGTGATCGGCGAGGAGCTGTACTGGTACCGGCGGCGCGCCTTCCGCGAAAGCGACGGACAGCTGCAGCAGGAGGTCATCGGCTTCAACCGCTTCGAGCCCAACGAGGGGCGCCTGTACGCCTGCCGCATCGCCTGGTCGGCCAGCGGCGCCGAGCGCGAGCTGCGGCCGCTTCTGAACCTCGAGCTCTACGAGGCCGGCGGGCATGCCCGCTTCGTCACCCCCGACGGGCGTGCGTTCCTGCTGACGCTGCACGGGCGCGACTGGCCGTTCGCGCCCGACCGCGATGCGCTCATCCTGCTGTTGCAGGAGGAGGGGCGCGAGGAGCCCCTCGCCACCGGGTGGGCGCAGATGGATGCACAGCAGGTGGCGCTGCAGCTGCCGTGGCTTGAGGTGCGCTGCGGCTCGATCGCCCCGGACTCGGATGAGCTGAATCAGTGAGGGGCCGGCGCGGGGGCGGCGAGCGCTGCGAGGTCCTTCATGAGCAGCGGGTTGAAGCGCGCCGGTGCCTCCAGCATGAGGAAGTGGCCGCTGTGCTCGAGCACCTCGAGTGAGAAGCCCGGCAGTGCCTTGCGGATGCGCTGCGCATCGGTCGGCACGAGGTCGGAGTTGATCGCGTACACCGGCACCTGGATCTGCGGCAGGAGCGGGCTCAGGTCGAGCGACAGCAGCCCCTCGAGCGAGGCGACGGCGATCGCGGGGGGCTCGAGTGACATGTCGTAGGCGACCTTCTGCACGAGCGCGCGGTTGGCATTGCGCGCGAACAGCGACTCGGTCACGAGGCGGCGCGTCGCGCCGACGAAATCCGCCTGGAACGGGGCCACGCGCCGCGCGATCTCCGGCGCGCTCAGCGGCGGCTCCCCGACCGAGCGCAGGGCCTCCACCGCGACGATGCCGATGACCCGCGGCCCGATCAGCGGGGTCGCCGCGAGCGCCACGGTGGCCCCCATCGCGTGCCCGACCAGCACCAGGTGCGCGGCCGGGACCTGTCTTGCGACCGCGGCCACGTCACCCGCGTAGTGCGCGATCGACCAGTCGGTGCGGTTGCTGCCCGAGCCCCCATGACCGGCGAGGTTCACCGGCACGACGGTGTAGTGCGCGGTGAGCGCCGCCAGCTGCTCGTTCCAGTAGTTGGCATCGCAGGCCCAGCCGTGCACCAGGATCACCGCCGGTTCGCCGTGTCCGAGGATGCGGTACTCGATGTGCACCCCGTCGGGGGACATCGTCAGGCGCGGGCCCTCGCCCGGGTCGGCCGCAACGGGGGCCACCGCGGGTACCGCTCCCGTGGCGGCCGGGCGTGCCGGGGTGGCACCGGGGGCGGGGGACTGGCGGCTGCAGCCGCTCAGCATCAGGCCGAGGAGCATCCCCGCAAGCCAGCGTCGCTCGTGCATTCAGTCTTCCTGTTCCCCGCAGCGCAGCACTTTGCCGGGATTCATGATGTGGCGCGGATCGAGCGTCTCCTTGAGCGCGCGCATCACGGCGAGCTCGACCGGGGAAGTGTACCGCTCGAGCTCCTCGACCTTCAGCCGCCCGATGCCGTGCTCGGCGCTGAAGCTGCCGCCGCACTCGCGCACCAGGTCGTGCACGAAGCGCCGCACCGGCTCGCCGCGCGCGAGGAAGCGCTGCACATCCGCGCCCGGGCGCGCACTCACGTTGAAGTGCAGGTTGCCATCGCCCGCGTGCCCGTAGGCGATCAGCTGCCCCTCGGGTACGGCGGTGGCGATCCAGGCGCCGGCCCGCGCGACGAAATCCGCCAGGCGGCTCACCGGCACGCTGATGTCATGCTTGAGGCCTGCGCCCTCGCGGCGCTGCGCCTCGGGGATGTTCTCGCGCATCTTCCACAGCGCGAGCCGCTCGCGCTCGCTGCCCGCGATGACCGCATCGAGCACCTCGCCAGCGGCGAGCGCGCCGCCGAGGATCTCGGTGAGCAGCTCCGTGAGTGCCTCGGCGGCACGCGAGGCCGACAGCTCGCACAGCACGTACCAGGGATAGGGCTTACCGAAGGGATCGCTCACGCCTTCGATGTGGCGCACGGTGAGCTCGAGCGCGCCGCGCGGCATGAGCTCGAAGGAGCTCGCGCGCTCGCTGCTGCCGGCGCGCACCCGTGCCAGCAGCGCCACCGCGGCGCGCACGTCGGGCACGGCGATGAGCGCGGTGGCGTGGGCGCGCTGGCGCGGGAAGAGCCTGAGGCTCGCCGCCGTGATGATCCCGAGCGTGCCCTCGGCGCCCAGGAAGAGGGACTTCACGTCATAGCCGGTGTTGTCCTTGCGCAGGCCCGAGAGTGCCTCGAGCACCCGCCCGTCGGCGAGCACCACCTCGAGCCCGAGCACCAGCTCGCGCATCATCCCGTAGCGCAGCACGTTCGTGCCGCCGGCATTGGTCGAGAGGTTGCCCCCGATCTGGCAGCTCCCCTCGGAACCGAGGCTGAGCGGAAAGAAGCGCTCGGCCGCCTCCGCCGCGGCCTGCACCTGCGCCAGGCGGCAGCCGGCTTCCGCGACGAGGGAGTCATTGGCGGGGTCGATCTCGCGGATGCGGTTCAGCCGCTCGAGCGCCACCACGACCTGCCGGCCGCTCTCATCGGGGGTGGCGCCGCCGCAGTAGCTGGTGTTGCCGCCGTGGGGGACGACGCCGGCGCCGGCGGCGTTGCACAGCGCCAGCACCCGCGCGACCTCCGCGACGCTGCCCGGGCGCACCACCGCGAGCGCGCGGCCGTGGTAGAGACGGCGGTGATCGCTCAGGTAGGGCGCGCGGGCGGCCTCATCGGCGACGAAGCCCTCGGGGCCGAGGAGCGAGCGCAGCTGCTCGCGCAGCTCTGCGCCGCCTGCGATCAAGCGATGTTCAGGGCCCTGAGCGCCGCGATGCGCTCATCGAGCGGCGGGTGACTCATGAAGAGCCGCTTGAGACCACCGGCCACCGGGCCCTCGGCGATGCCGAAGGCGGCGAACTGCTGTGAGGGCAGCGGTTCGTGCACGCGCTTGAGGTCCTCGAGCGCTGCGATCATGCGTGACTTGCCGGCGAGCTGCGCGCCGCCGCGGTCGGCACGGAACTCGCGCCGGCGCGAGAACCACATCACGATCAGGTTCGCGAGGATCCCGAACACCAGCTGCAGCACGATGACCGTGACGAAGTAGGCGCCGCCGCCGCGATCGTTCTCCGAGCGGCTGATGAGTCCTGCGATTACGCGCGACAGGAAGATCACGAAGGTGTTCACGACCCCCTGGATGAG
>DATIXW010000048.1:0-2750 GCA_035518135.1 Steroidobacteraceae bacterium | reverse complement strand
TTCCATGTTGATACCGAGCGAGCGGATCTCCTTCACCAGAACGTTGAAGGACTCCGGCATGCCCGCATCCATCTGGTGGTTGCCGTCGACGATGTTCTTGTACATCTGGTTGCGGCCCGGCACGTCGTCGGACTTCACCGTCAGCATTTCCTGCAGCGTGTACGCCGCGCCGTACGCCTCGAGCGCCCACACTTCCATCTCGCCGAAGCGCTGCCCGCCGAATTGCGCCTTGCCACCCAGCGGCTGCTGCGTGACGAGGCTGTAGGGGCCGGTCGAGCGCGCGTGCATCTTGTCGTCGACCAGGTGGTTGAGCTTCAGCATGTACATGTAGCCGACCGTCACCTGACGCTCGAAGCGCTCCCCGGTGCGGCCGTCGAACAGGTACGTCTGGCCGTTCAGCGGCAGGTCGGCAAGCTTCAGCATGCGCTTGATCTCCTGCTCGCTCGCGCCGTCGAACACCGGCGTGGCCATCGGCACGCCACTCGAGAGGTTCTTGGCGAGCTGCTTGAGGTCGGTGTCGTTCAGCGTGTCGATCTGTTCCCTCTGGCCGCCGGTCTCGTTGTAAACCTGCTTGATGAAGCTGCGCATCTCCTGCAGCTGTGACTGCTGCTCTAGCATGCGCCCGATCTTCAGTCCGACGCCCTTGGCCGCCCAGCCCAGGTGCGTCTCCAGCACCTGCCCGACGTTCATGCGCGAGGGCACGCCGAGCGGGTTCAGCACCACGTCCACCGGGGTGCCGTCCTCCAGGTACGGCATGTCCTCGACCGGCACGATGGTCGAGATCACGCCCTTGTTGCCGTGGCGGCCGGCCATCTTGTCGCCCGGCTGCACGCGGCGCTTCACGGCCAGGTACACCTTCACCATCTTGAGCACGCCGGGGGCGAGGTCATCGCCGGCGGTGATCTTCGCCTTCTTGTCGTCGAGGCGCTTCTCGAACGCCTTGCGCTGCAGCTTCAGCCGCTCGGAGGCCTGCTCGAGCGATGAGTTCGCCTCTTCGCCCTCGAGGCGGATCTCGAACCACTCCTCGCGCGGCACCTCGTCGAGGTACTCCGCGCTGATCTTGGTGCCGCTCTTGAGCTTCTTCGGTCCCCCGGCGGCGGACTGCCCGACGAGCATGCCGCGCACGCGCTGGAAGAGGTCATCCTCGAGGATGCGCTGCTGGTCGGCGAAGTCCTTGCGGACGCGCTCGATCTCGGCCTTCTCGATCGACAGGGCGCGCGTGTCCTTGTCCACCCCGTCGCGGGTGAAGACACGTACGTCGATCACGGTGCCGTCCATGCCCGGGGGCACGCGCAGGCCGGTGTCCTTAACGTCGGAGGCCTTCTCGCCGAAGATGGCGCGCAGCAGCTTCTCTTCCGGAGTGAGCTGGGTCTCGCCCTTCGGGGTCACCTTGCCCACCAGGATATCGCCGGCCTTCACTTCCGCGCCGATGAAGGCGATGCCCGCCTCATCGAGCTTCGCGAGCGCCGCGTCCCCGACGTTGGGGATGTCCGCGGTGATCTCCTCGGGCCCGAGCTTGGTGTCGCGCGCGACGCAGGTGAGCTCCTCGATGTGGATGGTCGTGAAGCGGTCTTCCTGCACCACCCGCTCGGAGATGAGGATCGAGTCCTCGAAGTTGTAGCCGTTCCAGGGCATGAACGCGACCAGCAGGTTCTGGCCGAGCGCAAGTTCCCCGAGGTGCGTGGACGGGCCGTCCGCCAGCACGTCGCCGCGGGCGATCACGTCGCCTGCGTTCACCAGCGGGCGCTGGTTGATGCAGGTGTTCTGGTTCGAGCGGGTGTACTTGGTGAGGTTGTAGATGTCGACCCCCGGCTCCCCGGCGGTCGTCTCATCGTCATTTACCCGCACCACGATGCGCGAGGCATCGACGGAGTCCACCGCACCGCCGCGCTTGGCGATGACCGTGACGCCCGAGTCGATGGCCACGGGACGCTCCATCCCGGTGCCCACCAGCGGGGTCTCCGAGCGCAGCGTCGGCACCGCCTGGCGCTGCATGTTCGAGCCCATGAGGGCGCGGTTGGCGTCGTCGTGCTCGAGGAACGGGATGAGGGAGGCCGCCACCGAGACGATCTGCTTAGGCGAAACGTCCATGTAGTTGATGCGGTCACGCGGCATGAGCGTGAACTCGTTCTGGAAGCGGCAGGAGACCAGGTCATCGGTCAGCTCGCCCTTCGATCCCAGCACCGCGTTGGCCTGCGCGATCGCGAACTGGCCCTCCTCGATCGCCGAGAGGTAATCGATCTTGTCGGTGACGCGGCCGTCGACCACGCGCCGGTACGGGGTCTCGAGGAACCCGTAGTTGTTGGTGCGCGCATAGACGGACAGCGAGTTGATCAGGCCGATGTTCGGGCCTTCCGGCGTCTCGATCGGGCACACGCGCCCGTAGTGCGTCGGATGCACGTCGCGCACCTCGAAGCCGGCGCGCTCGCGCGTAAGGCCGCCCGGGCCGAGTGCGGAGACACGGCGCTTGTGGGTGACTTCCGAGAGCGGGTTGTTCTGGTCCATGAACTGCGACAGCTGCGAGGAGCCGAAGAACTCCTTGACCGCCGCGGCCACCGGCTTCGCGTTGATCATCTCCTGCGGCATGAGCGGCTCGGTCTCGGCGATCGTCAGGCGCTCCTTCACGGCGCGTTCGACGCGCACCAGGCCGACGCGGAAGGCGTTCTCGGCCATCTCGCCCACCGAGCGCACGCGGCGGTTGCCGAGGTGGTCGATGTCGTCCACCTGGCCGTTGCCGTTGCGGATGTCGA
>DATIXW010000047.1:0-2245 GCA_035518135.1 Steroidobacteraceae bacterium | reverse complement strand
ACACGATGCCGACCTTGAGGCCCTTTGCCGAGAGCTCCTTCGCCAGCCACGCGACCACCGGAGTCTTGCCCGTCCCGCCAACCGTCAGGTTGCCAACGACGATCACAGGCTTGCTTACGCGCAAGGACCTGAGCCAGCCGTGCGCGTACGCCCAGCGGCGCAAGCCGACCATCCCGCCGTACAGCCAGGCAAGCGGTTGCAGGAGCGCGGCCCCCGCGCGGTCGCGGTACCACATTCCAACCAGACGCGGCTGCGTCGCCACCCGATCAGTCGCTGAACTGCAGCCGGTGCAGTTGCGAGTACAGACCGTCGCGGGCCAGCAGCTCCTGATGCGTGCCGCTCTCGGCGATCGAGCCGGAGTCGAGCACGATGATGCGGTCCGCCTGCTCCACCGTGGACAGGCGGTGTGCGATGACGAAGGTGGTGCGGTCGCGCACGAGTTGCGCCAACGCCGCCTGGATGTGCCGCTCGGCTTCCGTATCGAGAGCCGAGGTTGCCTCGTCGAGAATGAGTATGGGCGCATCCTTGAGGAGCGCACGCGCAATCGCGATGCGCTGTCGCTGTCCACCGGAGAGCAACACACCGCGATCGCCCACGAGGGTATCGAGGCCCGCCGGCAGCTCGCGGACGAACTCCATGACATGAGCCGCCTCGGCCGCCCGCTCGATCGCCTCCGGCGCCGCATCCCGGCCGAAGGCGATGTTGTTGCGGATGGAATCGTTGAACAGCACCACATCCTGACTCACGACCGCGATCTGCTCGCGCAGGCTGCGCAGGTCGTACTCGCGCACGTCCATTCCATCGATGCGCACGACTCCCGACTGGGCGTCGTAGAACCGGGGCAGCAGGTTGACCAGCGTGGACTTTCCGCTGCCGGATCTCCCCACGATGGCAACGTTCTCGCCGGCGGCGACCTGCAGCGTCACGCCGCGGAGCGCGGCCGCCTTGCCGTCGTAATTGAAGGACACGCTGTTGTATTCGACTTCACCGCGCACGCGCGTCACCTTGCGCCCCGCGCCCTGCATCTCGGCCGGCTCATCGAGCAGCTCGAACAGGCTCTGCGCGGCGGCGATGCCCTGCTGCATCGGACCGGCCACGCCCACCAGGCTGCGCAGCGGCTGGGCGATGATGGCGAGCGCCGTGAGGAAGGCCAGCAGGTCGCCCCCGGTCATCCGGCCGCCCACCGTGTCCGCGATGGCGATCGCGATCACGAACGAGGAGCCGATGGCCGTGACCAGCTGCACCACCGGATTGGCCAGGCCCTTGGTGAGGATCAGGCGCATGTTCGAGCGCTGATTGCGCTCGTTCACCGCCGCGAACTGCGCCGCAAGATGCGGCTGCGCGTTGTACACCTTGATGAGCCGCGGCGACTCGAAGGTCTCCTTCGCCACCCGCGTCACATCGCCCATGGAGTCCTGGATGCGGTGGCCGTAGCGGCGGAAGCGGCGGTTGATCACGGTCACCAGCCAGGCGACCAGCGGGCCCATGGTGAGGGCGATCAGGGTCAGCTTGAGATTCAGATACAGCAGGACCGCGATGGCTCCCAGGATCGTCAGCGCCTCGCGCACCATGACCGCGACGGAGTCGGTCGTCGCCTGCCCGATCTGCTCGGTGTTGTAGGTGAGGCGCGAGAGCAGCAGCGCGGCGGCGCTGCGGTCGAAATAGCCGATCGGCAGCTGCATGCAGCGCTCGAACACCTCCTGGCGCAGCCGGGTGATGATCCGCCGGCCCACGTACCCCATGCAGTAGGTCTCGACGAAATCGCCGATGCCGCGCAGCAGGAACAGCGCGACGAACACGGCCGGGATCAGCACGATCATGCGAGGATCCGGATGCGTGAAGGTGCCGTCGCCGAACAGCTTGGCGAAGCCGGAGAAGCTCACCATCGTCGCGGAAAACACGATGCCGCCGAGCATGCCCAGCGCGAACATCCCGCGGTGCGGGCGCATGTAGGCGAGCAGCCGCCGGTAGGTGCGCAGGGCATCCTGAGGGGCGCCCGGCGCCGCCTGCCGCTGCCGACCCGTCACGTCGTTCAAGGCTTGCCCGCCGAGTCGTCCTTGACCGTGGCGATGTTGATCTCCGCGAAGCCCAGACGGCCGAGCACGTCCATCGCGGTGATCACCGACTGATGCGTGGCGCGCGCGTCCGCGCGGATCGTGACGCGCAGCGAGCGGTTGGCGCCGGCTTCCTTCAGCAGCGCGGCGCGCAGAGTCTCCGGACTGGAGTTGATCAGGTCGCGTTCGTT
>DATIXW010000046.1:0-2556 GCA_035518135.1 Steroidobacteraceae bacterium | reverse complement strand
GAACTACATCCGCATCCTCACCGGTGATGCCGTCACCGTGGAGATGACGCCCTACGATCTGACCAAGGGCCGCATCATCTACCGCGGCCGCTGAGGGCGGCGCCGCCCTCCTCACTCTCTAACTCTTATGCGACCGGGGCCGTTCCCCGGGCCCGTGAGCGCTACGCCGGTACGGTGGGTAACTGCTGCGCCGGCTCGCACTCGAGCGTCAGCTGCGAGCCGTCCTTCGCCACCGACACCTTCACGTGGCCGCCGTTGGCGAGGCGTCCGAAGAGGAGCTCCTCGGCCAGCGGGCGCTTGATGTGCTCCTGGATCGTGCGCGCCATCGGGCGCGCGCCCATCTTTGGGTCGTAGCCGCGCTCGCCGATCCAGCGGCGCGCCGCATCATCGAGGGTGAGGGAGACGCCCTTGGCCTCCAGTTGCGATTCCACCTCCATGATCAGCTTGTCGACGACGCGCTCGATGGTGGCCGGTTCCAATGCCGCAAACTGGATGACCGCATCCAGGCGGTTGCGGAACTCCGGCGTGAAGATGCGGCGGATCGCCTCCATGCCGTCGCTGCTGTTGTCGGCGTGCATGAAGCCGATGGCCGCACGCGACATTTCCTGGGCGCCGGCATTGGTGGTCATGACGATGATGACGTGGCGGAAGTCGGCCTTGCGGCCGTTGTTGTCGGTGAGCGTGCCGTGGTCCATCACCTGCAGCAGCAGGTTGAAGACATCCGGGTGCGCCTTCTCGATCTCATCGAGCAAGAGCACGCAGTGCGGGTGCTTGGTGATGGCCTCGGTGAGCAGCCCCCCCTGGTCAAAGCCGATGTAGCCCGGCGGGGCGCCGATCAGCCGTGACACCGTGTGCCGCTCCATGTACTCGGACATGTCGAAGCGCAGGAACTCGACCCCCATCGCGATCGCCAGCTGGCGCGTGACCTCGGTCTTGCCGACGCCGGTGGGGCCTGCGAAGAGGAAGCTGCCCACGGGCTTGCGCGACTCCCCGAGTCCCGAGCGCGCCATCTTGATCGAGGCCGAGAGCGCCTCGATCGCCTTGTCCTGGCCGAAGATCACGAGCTTCAGGTTGCGCTCGAGGTTCTTCAGCACCTCGCGGTCGGAGCTCGAGACGCTCTTGGCCGGGATGCGCGCCATGCGCGCCACCACGTCCTCGATGTGGCGCACCTGCACCTGCGGCTCGCGCTCGGCGAGGGGCTTCAGGCGCTGCCGTGCGCCGGCCTCATCGACCACGTCGATGGCCTTGTCGGGCAGGTGGCGCTCGTTGATGTGGCGCGCGGCGAGCTCCGCGGCCGCCTTGAGCGCATCGTCCGCGTAGGTGATGCCGTGGTGCTCCTCGAAGCGGGGCTTCAGGCCAAAGAGGATCTCCACGGTCTCCGCCACCGTGGGCTCGACGACGTCGATCTTCTGGAAGCGCCGCGCGAGCGCATGGTCCTTCTCGAAGATGCCGCGGTACTCCTGGTAGGTGGTTGAGCCGATGCAGCGGATCTCGCCATTGGTGAGCACCGGCTTGATGAGGTTGGAAGCGTCCATGACGCCGCCGGAGGCGGCGCCGGCGCCGATCACGGTGTGGATCTCGTCGATGAAGAGGATGGCCCCCGGAACCTTCTTCAGCTCGCTGATCACGCCCTTCAGGCGCTTCTCGAAGTCGCCGCGGTACTTGGTGCCGGCGATGAGCGCGCCCATGTCGAGTGCGTAGATCGTGGAGTCCGCCAGCACGTCGGGCACCTTGCCCTCGACGATCAGGCGCGCGAGCCCCTCGGCGATCGCGGTCTTGCCGACGCCGGCCTCCCCGACGTACAGGGGATTGTTCTTGCGGCGGCGGCACAGGATCTCGATGGTGCGCTCGACCTCGAGCTTGCGGCCGATGAGCGGATCGATCCGCCCCTCCTGCGCCATGCGGTTGAGGTTGCTCGTGTACTTCTCGAGGGCACTGCCGCCCTCCGCGTCGCGCTCGCCTTCGCTCGCCGCGGACTCTTCCTTGTCGGTCTTCTCCTCGGCGATCTTGGAGAGGCCGTGGGAGATGTAGTTGACCACGTCGAGGCGCGTGACGTGGCGACGGTTGAGCAGGAACACCGCGTGGCTCTGCTTCTCGCTGAAGATCGCGACCAGCACGTTGGCGACGCCGACCTCCTTCTTGCCGCTGGACTGCACGTGGAACACGGCCCGCTGCAGCACGCGCTGGAAGCCGAGTGTGGGCTGCACCTCGCGCTCCTCGCCGTCCTCGAGCTTCGGAGTCGACTGGTCGATGTGCTCCTTGAGCTCCTGTTTGAACTTCGCCAGATCCGCACCACAGGCACGCAGCACCTCGCGCACCTTGGGGGTGTCGAGGATCGCGAGCAGCAGGTGTTCCACGGTCAGGTACTCATGACGCGCCTCGCGCGCCTGGTGGAACGCATCGTTCAGACAGTATTCGAGCTCGTTGGACAGCACTGCGAACCTTTCACTTTGGCGTCAGTAGAAACCCTTGCGGCCAGCCATTCAGTCAGACTGCACCGCTTTCAGGCCTCCTCCAACGTGCACATGAGCGGATGCTGGTGATCGCGCGCGTAGG
>DATIXW010000045.1:0-7208 GCA_035518135.1 Steroidobacteraceae bacterium | reverse complement strand
CCTTCAGGCGTGCCACCCGCTGGCCGCTGCCGGTGAGCTCAAGCAGCAGCGCGTGGATGCGCTCCTGCTGGCCGCGCTCACCGGACTCCTTGCCGACGAAGATGCGGCGGGCGTCGCGGCGTGCGCGCTCGAGCACCGCCTCGCTCACCAGACGGTCGTAGAGGATGACGTCGGCCTGCTGCAGCAGCTGCAGGGCCCGCAACGTCAGCAGGTCCGGATCGCCGGGGCCGGCGCCGATCAGGTACACCTCACCGAGCGCTGCGCCCCCTGCGGGCGCTGCCGTGGTCAGCTGCGAGGTGCGCAGCTCGCGCCGCAGTCCCTCGGCCGCGGCGGCCTCCTCGCCGCGCAGCACGTCGCTGCCCACCGGCCCGCGCACGATGCGCTCCCAGAAGGAGCGCCGGCCGCCGCGCGCGAGCGCGCGCTGCACGGTCTTGCGGTGGCGGCCCATGAAGCGCGCGAGGGCACCCAGGCGCGCGGGCAGCAGGGCCTCGATCTGCTCGCGCACGCCGCGTGCCAGCACCGGGGCTGCGCCGGCGGAGCTCACCGCGACGATGAGCGGGGAGCGATCGATGATCGCCGGGAAGATGAAGGTCGAGAGTTCCGGATCGTCGACCACGTTGACCGGGATGCCGCGCGCGCTGGCCGCCGCCGAGACCGCCGCGTTCACCGCGCGCTCGTCGGTGGCCGCGACCACCGCGACGGCTGCCTCGAGAAGCTCCGGGGTGAACACCGCCGCGCGGTGCGTGAGGTCGGCATTGACGGCGTAGCGGGCGAGCTCGGCGTGCAGCCGCGGGGCCACGACGGTCACCTGCGCGCCCGCCTTCAGCAGCCACTGCGCCTTGCGCAGCGCCACCTCCCCGCCGCCAACGACCACCACGGGACGTGCCTCGACGCGCAGGAATATCGGCAGGTAGTCCATGCGCGCGCCTATTGCATCGCGGCCGCCGCCGCCGCGGTCAGGTGTCTTGGATGCAGTCCGCATTCGCGCGATTCAGATTGTTCCCACCACCAGCGTCCGGCGCGCCGCGCCTCGCCCGGCTGGATCGCCCGGGTACACGGGGAGCAGCCGATGCTCGGGTACTGCCGGTCGTGCAGCGCATTGTACGGCAGCCCGCGCGCGCGGATGTATTGCCAGACCTGCGCCTCGCTCCAGTCCAGGAGCGGGCTCACCTTATAAAGCCCGTAGTCGCTGTCCCATTCCTCGGATTGCGCCTGGGAACGCCCCGCGGACTGCTCGCGGCGCACGCCGGTGACCCAGGCGCTGAAGCCGCGGATGGCGCGCCGGAACGGCTCGACCTTGCGCACGCGGCAGCATTCCAGGCGCGCCTCGAGGCTGCCGTAGAAGCCGTTGACGCCCTGGCGCGCGACCAGGCGTTCCAGCTCGCGCGCGTTGGGATGCACCAGGCGCACCCGCCGGCCGTAGCGGTGCTGCAGCCGCTCGAGCAGCGCGTAGGTCTCCTCGGGCAGCCGTCCGGTGTCGATGCTGAACATCTCGATCTGCGGGAAATGCGACCAGATAATGTCGGTGAGCACCATCGCTTCTGCACCCAGGCTGTTGGAGTACACGAGTTTCCCGTGGTGCCTGAGGGCGGCGGCCAGGCGCTCGCGCGTTGTTCCTGCAAGCTGTTCCAGTTCCGTGGTCGTCGGTGCGCGCATCGTGCCGGGGACTATAGCGGGGCACCCCTGCGCCGCTGAACGAACGATTGCTTCTGAAGGGTTACGCGGCGGTTATAGGCCGGTTGCACCGGAAGCGCACAGCGGCGCTGGCTTGGGTTAGGCTTACGCGGGCCATGAAACTGCACCAGTTACGGTACCTCGCAGCCGTTGCGCAGAGCGGACTCAACATCACCGCCGCCGCGCAGAAGCTGCACACCTCACAACCGGGTGTGAGCAAGCAGATCAAGCTCCTAGAGGATGAGCTCGGCTTCCAGATCTTCGTGCGCGAGGGGCGCAATCTCACCCGCATCACACCGGCCGGGCAGCAGGTCATCGAGCGCGCGCTGCGCATCCTGCAGGAGGCGCAGAGCATCCGCGACCTCTCGACGGAGCTGCGCGATGAGGGTCGCGGGAGCCTCTCCATCGGTACCACCCACACCCAGGCCCGCTACGTGCTGCCCTCGGTGATCCGCGAGTTCCGTTCCCGCTATCCGCAGGTGCGCCTGAACCTGCACCAGGGCACCTCCGAGCAGATCGCCGAGATGGTGGCGGGCGATCGCATCGACTGCGCGATCGCCACCGGCTCGGAGCAGCTGTTCGGGGATCTCACGCTCCTGCCGTGCTACCGCTGGCACCGCTCGGTGATCGTGCCGAGGGACCATCCGCTCGCCGACGGCGGGCGGCTGACGTTCAAGGCGCTCGCCGCCTATCCGCTGATCACCTATACCTTCAGCTTCACCGGCCCGTCCTCGCTGCACGAAGCGTTCGCGCGCGCCGGGATGGTCCCGAATGTGGCGATCACCGCGCGCGATGCGGACGTCATCGAGACCTACGTGCGGCTCGGCCTCGGGGTGGGGATCGTCGCGCACATGGCGGTCGATGAGAACGATAAGGACCTGAAGGTGATCGATGCTTCGCACCTGTTCGCCGCCCACACTACTTGGATCGGCTTTCGCCGCGGCACGCTCCTGCGCCGCTACATGTACGAATTCGCGCAGCTGCTCGCGCCGCACCTGGACCGGCGGCTGATCGAGCGCGCACACCGCGCCGGCAACGCCGCGGAGGTGCAGCAGATGTTCGCCGCAACCGAGCTGCCGGAGCGTTAGGCGGCGTAAAAGCGCTGGCGCTGCACGGGTACCGCGGCCGACCCCGGCTGGTAGGCAACCGGGTAGCGGGCAAGCGCACGCTGCGCGGACTGTGGATCCTCGCCGGGGGCGAGCTCGATCGCATCGAAGCCGCAGCGCGCGAGCAGAAACACCAGGTCCTGGCGCACGCCCGCCCCAAGGGCGCGCAGCTCGCCGCGGAACTCATAGCGCTCGCGCACGAGCCTGCCCTGGGAGTAGCCGCGGCCGTCGCCGGGATTCGGGAACTCCACCGCCACCAGATCCAGCCGCGGCAGCACATCGAGCAGATCCTCGACGCGATCGATCGGCGCGAGACGCACGCCCAGGCGCCCGTCCCACGCCCACCAGCGCTCGCGCGCCTGGCGCAGCTCGGCGAACGGCACGATCACCGCATCCCCCGGGGCGATCTGCTCGCCGAGGTGGCGCCAGTGATCGGCCTGCAGCTCACGCTGCCGCAGGATGTGGCGCATAGGCACGCTCCTTGAAGGGTTTCACTCCCACGCGCCGCACGGTGTCGAGGAAGCGCTCGTCCTCGTGACGTACCCCGCGGTACACCTCGAGGATGCGCTCGAGGGTCGCGGCCACCTCGTGCTTGGGCACGGACGGGCCGATGACCTCCCCGAGCGCCGTGACGCCGCTGGCCGAGCCCCCGAGGGTGAGCTGGTACCACTCCTCGCCGTGCTTATCGACCCCGAGGATGCCGATGTGGCCGACATGGTGATGGCCGCAGGCGTTCATGCAGCCGGAGATCTTCAGTTCGATCTCGCCGAGGTCGTAGAGGTAGTCGAGGTCATCGAAGCGCTCCTGGATCTGGCGGGCGACATCGAGCGTGCCGGCATTCGCCAGCGAACAGAAGTCCAGGCCCGGGCAGGCGATCATGTCGGTGAGGGTGCCGATGTTGGGCATGGCGAGCCCGAGCAACTCGAGCGCCTGCCACACCCCGTAGAGCTCGCGCTGCGGCACATCCGCGAGCACCAGGTTCTGGTTGTGCGTAGCGCGGATGAGGCCGAAGCTGACGCGCTCGGCGAGCGCGGCGACCGCATCCATCTGCGCGGCCGTCATGTCCCCGGGTACCGCCTGGTGCGACTTGAGGCAGACGAACACCGCGCGGTAGCCGCTCACACGGTGCGCGCGCGTGTTGTAGCGGTACCAGGCCTGGAAGCGTGGCTCGCGCTCCGCGGTCACGTCGATGTCGGTGAGGAGCTCGTAAGGCTGCGGCCTGAAGAAGCTGCGCACGCGTTCGATTTCCTCAAGGGGCAGCCGTGGCGCGTGCTCGCGGCTGGCCTGCCATTCCGCGTCGACCAGTTCGCGGAAGCGCTCGATGCCGAGCGCCTTTACGAGGATCTTGATGCGCGCCTTGTGGATGTTGTCGCGCCGCCCCTGGCGGTTGTAGACCCGCAGGATGGCCTCCAGATAGGCGAGCAGCTGCTCGCGCGGCAGGAACTCGCGGATCACCTGGCCGATCATCGGCGCGCGCCCGAGGCCCCCGCCCACCAGCACCCGAAAGCCGAGGCAGCCGCTCGCATCGCGGACCAGGTGCAGGCCGACGTCGTGGACCTCGGAGGCCGCCCGATCGGTGGCAGCCCCGGTGACGGCGATCTTGAACTTGCGCGGCAGGTAGGTGAACTCCGGATGCAGCGTCGCCCACTGGCGGATGATCTCGCAGTAGGGACGCGGATCATCGACCTCATCGGGGGCGATGCCGGCGAGGTGATCGGCGGTGACGTTGCGCACGCAGTTGCCGCTGGTCTGGATCGCGTGCATCTGCACGGTGGCGAGCTCAGCCAGGATCTCGGGCACGTCCTCGAGCTTGGGCCAGTTGAGCTGCAGGTTCTGGCGGGTCGTGAAGTGCCCGAAGCCGCGGTCGTAGCGGCGGGTGATGTCGGCGAGCTTGCGCAACTGCGCCGCGCTCAGCAGTCCGTAGGGGATGGCGATGCGCAGCATCGGCGCATGGCGCTGGATATAAAGGCCGTTGCGCAGGCGCAGGGGCCGGAACTGTTCCTCGGAGAGCTCCCCCGCCAGGTGGCGGCGCGTCTGGTCGCGGAACTCCGCGACGCGCGCATCCACGAAGGCCTGGTCTAGTTCGTCGTACCGGTACATGGCCCGATCGACTATAGGCGGGTGCGCCGGGGGCGCTAAATACCGTCTGGTTGGGTGCACCCCTTTCTGGGGTTATGAGCCTATGCAACACTAGGTGCTTGTTTTTGGTGGACGAACCCCGTGCCGGGACTGTATTTCGAGGAATTCACCGTCGGTCAGCGCTTCGAACACGTGGTGCGCCGTACGGTCACGGAGACCGACAACCTGCTCTTCAGCGCGCTCACGATGAACCCGGCGGCCCTGCACCTGGATGCGGAGTACGCCCGTAACACCCCCTTCGGGGAGCGCATCGTGAACAGCGTGTTCACGCTGGGGTTGCTCACCGGGCTGTCGGTGTATGACACGACCTACGGCACGACGCTCGGGAACCTGGGCTGGGAGGAGGTGCGCTTCCCGCGCCCGGTGCTGATCGGCGACACGCTGCGCGCGGCGACGACCGTCATTTCCACGCGCGCCAGTCAGTCGCGCCCCGAGGCGGGCATCGTGCTCTTCGAGCACCGCGCCTTCAATCAGCGCGACGAGGAGGTCGCCTCCTGCCGCCGCAGCGCCCTCATGATGAAGCGGCCGCCCGCGTGAGTACCCCCGGCGCGGCCGCGGCGCTGCGCTCGTGGCTGTTTGTCCCCGGGGACAGCGAGCGCAAGCAGACGAAGGCGCTCGCAAGCGCCGCCGACGCGCTGATCCTGGACCTCGAGGACTCTGTTGACCCGGCGCAGCGGCCGGCCGCCCGTGCCCGAATCGCCGCACTCCTGGCCAGCGCCACCGGCGCCGGCCCGCAGCTGTGGGTGCGGGTGAGCGCCCCCGGCGGGGAGACGCTCGCGCAGGATCTCGCGCAGACGTGCGTGCACGCGTTGCCGGCGGGCATCGTGCTGCCCAAGGTGAGCTGCGCGCAGGAGATCATCGCGGCCGCCGAACGACTGGCGGCGCTGGGGGCGGCGCGCGGGGCGAGTGCCGGGCGCGTGCGCCTGCTCGCACTGGTCACCGAGACGGCGGCGGGGCTGCTCGCGCTGCCACAGTACCCGCAGCTGCTCGCCGCCTCCGCGGTGACGCGTGCGCACCTGGCGGGCCTCACCTGGGGGGCGGAGGACCTGAGCGCCGCTCTCGGTGCCGGTGGCAAGCGCGACCGCTGCGGTACCCTCACGTTCACCTTTCAGCTGGCACGCGTGCAGTGCCTGCTCGCCGCGGCCGCGCTCGAAGTGATGGCGGTGGACGGGGTGCACACCGAGTTCCGCGATACGGCAGCGCTGCAGCGCGAGCTTGAGGACGCGCGCCGCGATGGCTTTGGCGGCAAGCTCGCGATCCACCCCGGCCAGGTTGCACCGATCAATGCCGCCTTCACTCCGACGGAGGCTGAGCGCGAGCACGCGCGCCGGGTGCTGGCCGCCTTCGCGGCAGCCGGGAACTGCGGGGTGGCGAGCCTCGATGGGCAGATGATCGACCGGCCCCACCTGCTGCAGGCGCAGCGTATTCTGGCGGCACCGAAACCCTAGGAAGCAGACATGAAACTCAGGATCAAGGGCGCATCGCTGCGGCTGCGCCTGACGCAGAAGGAAGTGCGCGCGCTTGCCGAGGGAGGGCAGCTCGAGGAGCGCGTGCCGTTCGCCGCGCAGGCAGAGCTCATCTACCGCCTCAGGCGCGATGCGCAGGCGGCACAGCTGCAGGCCAGCTTCGAGCGCAACGTCATCGAGATCCGCATCCCCCAGGCCCTGGCGAGTGGCTGGTGTGCGAGCGAGCAGGTGACGCTCGCGCACACCCAGCGCGTGCCGCAGGGGGAGCTGCAGATCACGCTGGAGAAGGACTTTGCGTGCCTCGTACCGCGCGCCGGGGAGGACGAATCCGACAGCTTCCCGCATCCGGCGGGGGGGACCGGAAAGTCGTGCTGAGGGCGCGCGCTGCGCGCGCCTCCTGAGCGCCGCTGCGAAACTGTCGGCTCCTTGACGGTGCGAAGGGGTGACGCTCGGGACGACTCGGAGGCGATGCCGCAGCGCCCGGCGGGCGCGGGCAAGGCCCTCACTGTGGCGCTGCGACGGACAGCAGGTCCTCGGGTGTATCGATGTCGATGGCGGCCGCGGGCATGGGTACACGCACGACCCGATCCGTATCACGCCGCAGGAGCGCGCGCGCGCCGCTGTCCCCGCGCAGCTGCAGGAGCCCCTGGAAGAGGCTCCGCGGGAAGATCGCCGGCACGCCGGTCGTGCCGGAGTAGAGCGCCGCGGCGATGTATTGCGGCTGCTTGCGCCAGGTGCCGGCGAGGCGGCGCAGGTCATCGGCGCTGACGAGGGGCTGATCGGCGAGCAGCAGCATCACCCCCGTGCAGGTGAGCGGCAGGCG
>DATIXW010000044.1:0-15761 GCA_035518135.1 Steroidobacteraceae bacterium | reverse complement strand
CGCTCGTGCACGCCTGGCTCGCACGCCTGGCGGCCGGGGAACCGTGGCCCAGTGCGGCGCGGCTCGAGGGCGAGCGGGCGGCGGTTGGCGCGCAGCTGCGGCGCCTGGGGGTGAGCGCGCGCGATGAGGCGCGCGCCGTGGACACGGTGCTCAGAGCGCTCACGCAGACCCTCGAGGATGAGCGCGGCCGCTGGATCCTCGACCCCGGGCACCGCGAGTCGCACGCAGAGCTCGCACTCACGGGCGTGAGCGGCGGGCGATTGCGCGAGGTCATCATCGACCGCGCCTTCATCGATGCCGCAGGCACGCGCTGGGTGATCGATTTCAAGACCAGCCGCCACGAAGGCGCCGGGCGCGAGGCGTTCCTCGATGAGGAGGTCACGCGCTATCGCGCGCAGCTGGACACCTACGTCGAGCTCGCCCGCGCGCTCGGCCCGCAGCCGGTGCGCGCGGCGCTGTATTTCCCGCTGCTGCAGGCGTTCCGCGAGCTCTAGAACGTCCCGCTCATCGTGAACTGGCGCCGCCCGGAGGCATCCGGGGAGCCCAGGAAGCGCAGGTTGCTGATGAGCTCGGGGGAGGCTTCCGGTCGCGTCGCGACGCTCCCCTGCAGGTCATAGCCGCCCTCGCGGGGGAAGCGCAGCGTCCCCTGGAGCGACAGCGGCCCGCCGAGGTCCTTGATCTGGCCGACCGGCTCACCGTCCCCGCCGGGGAAGCTCACCGCGTAGCTGCCAAGGCGCGTCACGTTGCCGGAACGCTCCTCGAGGTCGTGCGCTTCGACGGTGCCCTTCAGCTGCCTGAGGGCCCCACCCTTCAGCAGCAGCAGCGGCAGGTCCAGGTGCGCCTGCCCGTGCAGCTGCGGCGGCACTCCCGGCAGCAGGGCCGGATCGAGGGTGAGGTCGGCGCGCAGGTTGCGCGCGCTGAGCGTGCCGCCGAGCCCGACCTCGGCATCCGCCGCCGCCTGCGCGGCCGGTGCGCTGAGCGTCACGTGCGCGCCCAGACGCCCGCGCAGCAGCGTGAGGGGCCGAAGCTCCCAGCTGAGCTCGCCAACGGGGCGACCCTGGACGCTGAGCCCGCTGCAGGTGCCGCTCCAGAGGCTGCCCTCGAGTGCAGCGCACGCAAAGGGTGCGCGCGGGCCGTGCGGCACGATCCAGTCCGCCGGGAGGCGGGCGATGAGCACGACAGCGAAGGCGACGAAGCCGAGGACAAAGATCCAGACGGCCCGCTTCACTTCAGCCCGCGTGCAGCACGATTGCCGCGTTCACGATGCCGGGTGCACCGGCCTGGTCGATGGTGGCCGAGTCCACCAGTACGCCGTTTTGCTGCGAGAGCCGCGCGAGCCAGGTCACCAGCTTCTCGAAGTTCGCCTTCTCCAGGCGGATCGAGAGGCTGCCGGCGGCGCCGGGCTCGCTGCCGGCGAGGGCAGCGGCGAGCCCCGACTCGCGCGCCGAGCGATCGATGATGACCAGCAGCGACTCCCCGCTTGCGGCCGGTGGCTGCGGCGCATCGCGCAGCTGCATCGCCGCGTTCTGTACCCAGGCGAGGTCGTTGCGCTTGCCGAGCAGTCTCGCCCGCTCGCGCGTGACGCTGCGGTCCAGCGGCACGATGGGCCCGAAGATCAGGATCAGCACCGCCCCCACCGCGGCTGCCAGCAGCAGCCGCCGGTCGCGCTCGGAGAGATTCGCAAGCGCGGCGGGGGAGAAGCCGGCGAGAGCGGGCGGGAGCGTGAGCTTCATGTCAGCCCCCGTTGGCGCGCACTTGCAGGCGCCCCTCGTAACCCTTGGCGGTGTTGTTGCCGCCGAGCAGGTCGGCCTGCCAGCCGTTGCTGCGCAGCGCCTGGCTCAGGTGATCCAGGCTCGAGGCATCCGGCGCCGAGAGCTTCATCTCGATCGCGCCGCTGTGGAAGTTCACCGACTCGAGGGCAGCGCCCGGACTCGCATCGCGCGCCTGCGCGAGCGCCTGCAGCGCCGCGAGCAGCCCGCTGCCGGCGCCGCGGTACTGCACCAGGCGCTGCTCGAGGCGGCGGCGGGCCTCGGGGGCGCTCACCGCATCCGGCAGCACGCTGCGCGCGGTGCTGACGATGGAGGCATCCACCTGGTGCTCGCGGGTCTTGAGGAAGTGCAGCTGCACGGCCTTGCCGAGCACGTGCAGCGTCACCAGGCCCACCAGCAGCAGCGCTGCGATCCGCCACGCCTGCCAGCCCTCCGCCACGGCGCTCTTGGGCGCGTAGTCGCCCTGCAGCAGATTGATCGGGTCACCCGCGGGGAGCTGCTGGGCGAAGAGCGCAAGCGGCCCGCCGGTGAGCAGCTGGATCTTGATGCCATCGAAGCCGCCACGCACCGCCTCCACCTGCGCGGAGTGCTGCTGCCACTCGGGCGCGCCGGTGTAGAGGATCAGGCCGCGGGCGCCGCTGGCGGTGTCCGAATCGGACTGCGCGATCTCCAGGCCCTGCCCGAGGGCATCGGCGGGTAGCGTCACCACGTTCCCCCCGGGCGGGCGCACGAACACCGCGTCCTCCTCGAGCAGCACCACCGCCTGCCCGGGGTTCGCCGGCAGCAGGTCGCTGTCGGCGTACATGGCATCGGGGTTGATGCCGGCGGCGCGCAGTGTTGCGAGCCACTCATTCAGCAGCGCCCGCGCCACGACCGCGACCGGCACGCGCGCGGACTGCCCGACGCGCTTGCCGAGCGCGAAGTGCAGGTCATCGATGTTGTCGGCGAGGTACTCCTCGAGGGCGAAGGGCACCAGCTGCTGTAGCTTCACGCCCGCCCTGACCGGCAGGTCCGGCTGCGCCAGCAGCACGTCGGTCCCGGGCACCAGCACGCACACGCGCCGCCCGCTCACGCGCGCGGCGGCGAGGTTCAGCGGGCCACTCTGCGGCGGGCCGACCGCTGCCCCGCGCGCATCCACGATCAGCCAGGAGGCGGACTGTTGCGGGTCGCGCGGCAGGCGCAGCAGAAGCGACTCAGCCATGGTGCGATCCTGCCATCCAAGAGCCGAAGCGGTGCATCGATCGTGTCACTGTCCTAAGCGCCGTGGGGGCCTCAGTCGGGGGTGAAGCTGCGCTGCAGGGGGCGCACCTGCTGCAGGTTCGGGTCCTGGTACAAAAGACTGTACAAGTTGAATTCCGTACTGCCAATACTGACGATGCTCGTCAGGCGAAAGTACTGGGAGGTCTGCACGAACTGGGCCTGCGCGCCCTGCGGGGCCTGCGGGCCGCGCGGATTGGGGGTGAAGGGAGTGGGCGTCGTTACGCCCGGGGCCGTCTGCGGAGTGCCGGTGCCGCCCCAGTCCTTCGGATCGAAGGACTTCTGGTAGTCCGCCTTCAGCGGGAAGCAGCCCTTGGCCTGCTCGCGGTTCTTCTGCAGTTCCTCCGGATTGCCGCTGTATTCGCTCTTGCCGGTGAAGGCATCGAGCACCTTGCCGCTCGCGGTGCACACGTTGATCTGGGTCCCGTAGGGGAGCGCGGTGACGTAGGGCGCAAGCTTCAGGTAGCGGTCGCGGCCGAAACCGGGCAGCGCGAGCAGCTCGCTCGCGCTCGTGATGTAGCGGTTCGCGGTGCGGTAGGGCAGCGTCTGCCCCATGTAGACGCTGTCCTCGGCCCCTTCCGGGATGCTCGGGGTGCCGTTCCAGTCGATCCAGTCGATGATATAGCCCGTCCACTTCTCCTCGAGGCCTGCGAGCGCGAGCAGCTGGGTGAAGGCCTTCACCATCACCGGGTCGGGAGTACCGTCGAGCTGCACGAGATTGTTGAGGTTGAAGCGCCCCTGCAGGTCCTCGAGCCCCGCCTCGAGCATGACCCCGGGAACGATCTCGATGGGCCCGAGCGGCTGGTCCCACCCCTCCCCGATGTAGAGCTGCTTGTTGTCGCTCTGCACGGTCTGGCGCAGCCCGTAGGCGGCGAGCGCCTCGGCCCCCTGCGCCACGAGGATCGCCTGATCGAAGCCCTGGGTCGCGATCCCGCGGCGCGCCGTCATGGCGTTCTCGTAGGCGATGGTGGCGGCGATCATCGTGCCGAGCGCGACGAGGATGATCGCCACCAGGAGCGCCAGGCCGCGCTGGCCGCGCACGCCCGGCACGCGCGCATCGCGGCGGCGCATGCGTGCCCTCATGCGGCGATCTCGATGATGCGCACGATCTTGCCCCAGTCGGCCGTCTCGATGGTGATCTCGACGGCGAGCGGGCGCTGCCGCAGCGCCTGTTCCTGCGTGGTACAGCTCGGGCAGCTGCTGCTCGGCGGCCACTGCATCTGCCAGGTGTGGTTCACGTCGAGGTAGCGCAGCTGGAAGCTCTTCACGTGCTCGAGCAGGTTGTGCCGGACGGTGGTGCTGGCGAGGGTGGGGTCGAGCACGTTCCAGTACTCGCGCCGCAGCGTGCCGTTCTCGAGGAAGTACTGCACGCGCTGCAGGCCCGGGCGCTGCAGGCCGGCAGGATTGGACCAGCCCGCGCGCGTGAGTGCGACCACCGGCTGCGTGCCCGGCGGGGCGCCGATGAAGGCCGCCTGCGGCGGCTCATCGCCGATCGCCTGGCGCACCGGGCGCGGCGCCGCCTGCACGAAATCCTGCTCAAGGATGCGCACCGCGTTCTGCAGTCCGAGCAGCTGCGCCTGCTGCTCCTTCAGGATCTCGTGGCTCTTGACGGCCTGGTTGATGGTGCCGTAGCCGATGGCGGCGATCACCGCGAGGATCAGGATCGCGACGGTGAGCTCGACCAGCGTGAAGCCACGGTGGGAGGCGGATCTCATTGCTGCTGCTGCGCACCCGGGGGTGGGGGCTGCTGCTGCGGCGGCGGGGAGCCCAGGCTCGACCCCAGGCCCGTGTCCGGGCTGCCGAACCCGGAGTCATCGCTCCCGAGCCCGCTCGGCGGGGTGATCTGCATGTTGGTCGCCCCGCCGATCGTCGGGTTCGGGTTCTGCGGGCCGATGTTCTGCGCGTTCTGCGCGCCCCAGCTGGGGATGGCCGGATCAGCGCGCGTCGCGAGTGCGTTGCCGTAGATGCCGCTCACGGTCGTGGTCCAGGCGGCATCATCGCCGGCGACCACTTCCTTGGGACGCACCTTCACGTCGATGCGCACGATCCCCTGCACCTCGGTGGCGGCCACCTCCTGGCGCCAGTGCCAGCTGCGGCCCGCGTAGTCGAGGTCGCCGGTGGTCGTGCCGACCGCGGGCTGCTGCCCGGAGAGGCGGATGGTGGCGATCTTGTTGAGCGCCACCCACTGCGCGAACGTCTCATCGCGCAGGAAGCTGAGCGTGCTCGCCGAGGAGGTGATGGTGCTCATGACCGCCGCCATGCCCACCGCCACGATGACGAGCGCGACCAGCACCTCGATCAGAGTGAACCCCGCCGCGGGCGCGCCGCGCTTCACGGCTTTTTCACCTCGACCATCGGCCGCTCGATGACCTCGCCCGCATCATCCTGGGTGACGGTGATGCTGCGCATCCCGCCGTCGCGCTCGAGGATCGCCTCGAAGGTGGTCAGGTCGCCGTTGGAGAAGATCGTCACCTGGGGAGTCTTGTCCTTGGCATCCGCGGGGCGCTTGAGTACCACGGGGCGCGCCTCGACGGTGAGGCGCAGGTCGAGCCCGTCGGGGAGCCGGCGCGCGCCGAGCGCGTCGTCCTCGCTGACGCTGCGCCACTGCTGGCGGCGGTTGTCGTAGGCCAGGAACTCGTAACCGGAATCATCGAACAGCACGCCGTACTCGCGCGTCTGCAGCTCCGCCTGCTCGCGCGCGTAGTTGAACAGCGCGAGGAAGCGCTCGCTCTCCTTTTCCAGTTCGCGGTCGCGCCCGGTGAGGTTCACCGACAGGATGACCCCCACGGAGACCACCGCGATGATCGCCACCACGACCAGGATCTCGATCAGCGTGAAGCCGCGCGCGCGGCGGCGCCGGGGGGATGCGCTAGTCGCCGATGTTCCAGTTGCCGATGTCGGCATCGATGCCCTCACCACCGGGGGCGCCGTCGGCTCCATAGGAGAACAGGTCGTATTCCTTGCCGTGCGAGCCCGGGTAGACGTACTGATAGTCGTTGCCCCATGGGTCCTTGCTGATCCTTTGCAGATAACCCCCCGGCTGCCAGTGCTTGATGGTCGGGTCGGTCGGTTGCGTCACGAGTGCCTGCAGGCCCTGCTCGCTGGTCGGGTACTTCGAGTTCTGCAGGCGGAACATCTGCAGCGCGGTCTCGAGTGCCTGGATGTCCTGCTTGGCCTTCACCACGCGCGCCTCGTCCACCTTGCCGATGACGGTCGGCACGATGACCGCGGCGAGCAGCCCGATGATGATCACGACCACCATGATCTCGATCAGCGTGAAGCCGCTTGCTGCCGCCCGTAAGGGGTGTCTGCTAACCTCGTTGCGCTCGCTCATGCCTTACTGTCCGCCGGGCGGGCGCGGCCGCCGCCTGTGTGTTGGGTCAAAACCGCTGCCGGATCATAACAAATGGGGGTCGGGGGGCCTGTGAACCGCGTGTCCGGAGGGCTCGAGTCTCTGAATTGCGACGGTCGCCGGGGGCTCACCCTCGTCGGGGTGTGCGTGGCGCTGCTGCTGCCGACGCTGTGGGGCGATGCCGCGCGGCTCGCGCTGCGCTACGACCGCACGGCCCTCGCCGCGGGGCAGTTCTGGCGCCTGCTCAGCGCCCACGTGGTTCATCTGAATCTGCGCCATGCGCTGGTGAATGTCCTGGGTCTTGCCCTGCTGTGGGCGCTCTTTGCCCGCGACTACTGCGCGCGTCAGTGGCTCGTGATCGTAGCCGCCTGCGTCCTCGCCATCGACGCGGGCCTGTGGCTGCTCGATTCGACCGTGCAGTGGTACGTCGGTTCCTCGGGCGTCCTGCACGGGATCCTGGCCGCCGGCACGCTCGCGCAGCTGCGCCGCGGGCACCCCGAAGGGTGGGTGCTCGCGCTGCTGCTCGCCGGCAAGCTCCTGTACGAGCACTTCGCAGGTCCCTTGCCCTTCTCCGGCAGCGCACCGGTCATCGTCTCGGCGCACGTGTTCGGGGTGCTCGGGGGCGCGGCGGCAGCGCTCGCGCTGAGGATAAAGCCGCTGCCGCTATAATCCGCGCGCGTCCGGTTGCCCATCCCCGAGGGAGTGCCCATGTCGTTTGCGTTCGTGTTTCCCGGCCAGGGCTCGCAGTCGGTGGGCATGCTCGGCGCGCTCGCCCAGGCCGAGCCGCTCGTGGCGGCCACCTTCGCGGAGGCCTCCGAGGCGCTCGGCTATGACCTGTGGAAGCTCGTGTGCGAGGGGCCGGAGGCGGAGCTCAACGCCACCGCGCGCACGCAGCCGGCGATGCTGGCGGCCGGGGTGGCGACCTGGCGGGTGTGGCAGCGCCGCGGCGGGGCACCCCCGCAGGTGCTCTCCGGGCACAGCCTGGGCGAGTTCACCGCGCTCGTGTGCGCGCAGGCGCTGGAGTTCGCGCCCGCGATCGAGCTGGTGCGCTTTCGCGGGGAAGTGATGCAGGAGGCCGTCCCCGCCGGCAGCGGCGCGATGGCGGCGATCCTCGGGCTCGAGGAGGCCGACGTCCTCGGCGCCTGCCGGGAGGCCGCCCGCGGCGAAGTCGTGGAACCGGCCAACTTCAACTCCCCGGGCCAGATCGTGATCGCCGGGGATGCGGCGGCGGTGGAGCGTGCGATGCAGGCCGCGAAGGCACGCGGCGCGAAGCGCGCGGTGCTGCTGCCGGTGAGCGTGCCCTCGCACTCGAGCCTCACGCTGAAGGCCGCCGAGCGGCTGCGCGAGCGGCTCGGGGGCCTCACGCTGCGCGCGCCCGCGATCCGCTACGTGAGCGCGGTGGATGCCACCGAGCATCAGGCCCCCGATGATCTGCGCGCGCTGCTGGTGCGCCAGCTCTCAAGCCCCGTGCGCTGGTCGCAGACGCTGCAGGCGCTCGTCACCCCGCACGTGGCGCAGGTGATCGAGTGCGGCCCCGGCAAGGTCCTCACCGGCCTCAACCGCCGCATCGAGCGGCGCGAGAACTTAAGTTTCCTGGCGCTCGAGGACCCGGCATCGATCGATGCCGCGCTCGCCGCCACGCGGGGAGACAGCCATGCTCGAGAATGAAGTCGCGCTCGTCACGGGCGCATCGCGCGGGATCGGCCACGCCATCGCGCTCGCCCTGGCGGGAGCGGGGGCCAAGGTCATCGGCACGGCCACGAGCGAGGAGGGGGCGGCGAAGATCACCGCCACGCTCAGGGAGAAGGGCTATGCCGGGCACGGTGCGCTGCTTGATGCCGGCAGTCCCGCCTCGATCGATGCCCTCATGGGGCAGCTGGATCAGGCCGGGGAGTCCCCGACGATCCTGGTCAACAACGCCGCGATCACGCGCGACACGCTCTTGTTGCGCATGAAGCCGGAGGACTGGGATGCGGTCATCGCCACCAACCTCACGGCGGTGTTCCGCCTGTGCAAGGCGTGCGTGCGGCGCATGATGAAGGAGCGCCGCGGGCGCATCGTGAACCTGACCTCGGTCGTGGGGCTGACCGGCAACGCCGGCCAGGTCAACTACGCCTCCGCCAAGGCCGGGCTGCTCGGGTTCACCAAGTCCCTCGCCAAGGAGCTCGCCCCGCGCAACATCACGGTGAACGCCGTGGCGCCGGGCTTCATCGACACGGACATGACGCGCGCCCTGGACGAGGGGCAGCGCGCAGCGCTCCTCGGGCAGATCCCGCTCGCGCGCCTGGGCACCCCCGCGGACGTGGCGGCGGCGGTGCTGTTCCTCGTCTCCCCGCAGTCGAGCTACATCACCGGGGAAACGCTGCACGTGAATGGCGGCATGTTCATGCCCTAGGAATGCAGGCGACGCGCGTGGGGCGTAGCCCGCAGCCGTTGCCCCCAAGCGACGCCATGCTGCTGCCACGGCGCGCGCCGGCGCCCGGCAGCCGCGAGCCCAAGCGGCGCCGGCTGCTCGGCGCGCGATCGCGCGCGGCCGCTCAGCGCGCCTGCGGCGGCGTTGGATCGACGCGACAAGGGCGGCCCCCCGGGCGGAACGCGAGGGCAGTTTCGCGAGTAAAAACAAACACTCGCGTGAGTGGCACCTGCGGGGGTGTTCACCTACAATACCGCGCCCGCTGTCCGGACCTCGGCCCGGCCGGTGCGGATTGCCGTTTTTTTAAAAGCCTACACAAGGACCAATCGCTAATGAGCACAGTCGAGCAGCAGGTCAAAGCCATCGTTGCCGAGCAGCTGGGCGTCAAACAGGAACAGGTAACGAACGATGCCTCGTTCGTCGATGACCTGGGAGCCGACTCGCTCGACACGGTCGAGCTGGTCATGGCCCTCGAAGAGGAATTTGAGATCGAGATTCCCGACGAAGACGCCGAGAAGATCACCACGGTTCACCAGGCGATCGATTACATCAACGAGCGTCGAGCCAAGTCCTGAAACATCACGGACTCTGCAGGGCGCAATACGGATAGCGCGTGAGCAAGCGCCGGGTCGTCGTCACAGGCCTCGGGATCGTCTCTCCGGTCGGGAGCACGGTCGCCAGCGCGTGGGAGGCGGTGCTGCGCGGTGAGAGCGGCATCGGGCCGGTCACGCGCTTTGACGTATCGGCCTTCCCGGCACGCTTCGGCGGCCAGGTCCGCGACTTCGACGTCGCGCAATACATCGCGCCGAAGGAAGCCCGCCGCATGGATGACTTCATGCACTACGGCGTCGCCGCCGGCGTGCAGGCCGTCACCGACAGCGGCATCGATTTCTCCAAGACCGATGCACAGCGTGCCGGAGTCGTGTGCGGCGCCGGCATCGGCGGCCTGTGGACGATCGAGCAGGACTACGAGGCGTACCTGAAGGCGCAGAGCCCGCGCAAGATCTCGCCCTTCTTCGTGCCCGCCACCATCATCAACATGATCTCGGGCCACCTCTCCATCCGCTACGGGCTCAAGGGCCCGAACCTCGGGGTGGTCACCGCCTGCACCACCTCCACGCACGCCATCGGCCTTGGGATGCGCACCATCCAGTACGGGGATGCGGACGTCGTGATCGCCGGCGGCGGGGAGATGGCCACCACGCGCTGCGGGCTCGGCAGCTTCGGGCAGGCAAAGGCGCTCTCCACGCGCAACGACGCGCCCAGGGAGGCGAGCCGCCCCTGGGACCGCGACCGCGACGGGTTCGTGCTCTCCGACGGCGGCGGGGCGGTGCTGCTCGAGGAGCTCGAGCACGCCCGGCGCCGCGGCGCGAACATCTACGCGGAGCTGGTCGGCTTTGGCATGTCCGGGGATGCTCATCACATCACCGCACCCCCCGAGGACGGGGAGGGCGCGCGCCTGGCGATGGCGAACGCGCTCAAGGATGCGAGCCTCGATGCCAGCGCGGTGCAGTACATCAACGCGCACGCCACCTCGACCCCGCTCGGGGACAAGGCCGAGACCATCGCCATGAAGCGCGCCTTCGGCGAGCACGCGCGCAAGCTCGCCGTGAGCTCGACCAAGTCGATGACCGGGCACCTGCTCGGGGCCGCAGGCGTCGTGGAAGCGATCTTCTGCCTCCTCGCCATCCGCGACAACGTCGCCCCGCCGACCATCAACTACGTGACGCCCGATCCGGAGTGCGATCTGGACTACGTGCCCAACACCGCGCGGCGCATGAAGATCGACATCGCCCTGTCCAACTCCTTCGGCTTCGGCGGCACCAACGGCTCGCTGATCTTCAAGCGCTTCAGCGCCTGAGGGCGCCTGCCTTGGGCTCCCCGCCGCCGCGCGCGCCTCTCGTCCGCGAGCTCCACGTCCCGCCGCAGGTGCTGCGCACGCTCGCCGCGCGCAACTCCGAGCGTTATCCGCTGCTCCTCGACAGCGCCGCCGCGGGCCCCCTGAGTGACACGAGCGTCCTGCTCGCACTGCCGCGCGCCGCCCTCACCCTCAGCGCCGACGGCACCCTCAGCGGCCGCGGCATGCGGCCCGAGGGTACGAGCTTTCTTGAGGCGCTCGAGCACTGGTGGCGCGCCGAAAGCACCCCGCCGCTACGCACGCCCCTGCCGCTGCACGGCGGGTGGGCGCTCTTTCTCGGGTACGAGCTCGCGCAGGAGGTCGAACCGCACCTGCGGCTCCCGATGACACCGCTCCCCTGGGTTGCCTTCGCGCTGCGCACCCCCTGTGCGCTCGTGCACGAGCTCGGCAGCGGGCGCGTCTTCGCGACCGCGGAAGCCGGCAACGAGGAGGCGCTCGGGGTGCTCGAGGCCGACGCCCGCAGCGCCGCCGGGACCTCTGCCGCGGTGGATGCGCTCGCCGTCCGTGCCGTGCAGGAGGAGGACCCGCAGGCGTACCTCGAGCGCGTGCGGCGCGCCAAGGAGTACGTGCGTGCGGGGGACATCTACCAGGCGAACCTGTCGCGCTACTGGGACGTGCGCGTGCAGGCCGGCGGCGGCGCCTCCGCGGCGGCGGCGCTCTACGGGCGGCTGCGCCAGGCGAACCCGGCGCCCTTTGCGGGGCTGGCGCAGTACGAGGACGTGGCGATCGTGAGCTCCTCGCCCGAGCGGCTGGTGCGCGTGGCGGGGCGCGCGGTCGATACGCGCCCGATCGCCGGCACTTTTCCGCGCAGCCGCCGCCCCGGGGACGACCGGCGCGAGATGTCCGCGCTCGCCGCTCACCCCAAGGAGCGCGCCGAGCACATCATGCTCATTGACCTCGAGCGCAATGACCTCGGACGCGTGTGCGAGGCGGGCACCGTGCGGGTGGATGAGCTCATGAGCATCGAGTCGTACACACACGTGCACCACCTCGTCTCGAACGTGCGCGGGGTGCTGCGCCCTGAGGTGACCCCGGTCGGCGCATTGAAGGCGGTGTTTCCCGGGGGCACCATCACCGGCGTGCCGAAGTTCCGCTGCATGCAGATCATCGCCGAGCTCGAGGGTGCCGGGCGCGGCGCCTACACCGGCTCCCTCGGCTATCTCACCCCCGAGGGGCGCCTGGACGTGAACATCCTGATCCGCACGATGACGCTCCAGGACGGCACGGTGCGCCTGCACGCCGGTGCAGGCATCGTGGCCGACTCCGATCCCACGCGCGAGCTCGAGGAGACGCGCGCCAAGGCGCGCGGGCTGCTGGCCGCCCTCGGCGCGCGCCCATGAGCGCGACGCCCGAGGCGTGGATCGACGGCCGCCGCGGCGCGCAGCTGTCGGTGTTCGACCGCGGCCTGCACTACGGGGATGGCCTCTTTGAGACCATCGCCTGCCTCAACGGGCGGCCGCGCCTGCTCGAGCGCCACCTCGGGCGCCTCGCCGCAGGGTGCGCGCGCCTCGCGTTGCCGGCGCCGCCGCGCGCCCTGATCGAGGCGGAGATCGCCACGGCGCTAAAAGACACCCCGCGTGCGGTCCTGAAACTGATCGTGACGCGCGGCGCGGCGGCGGTGCGCGGCTACGCCGCCGCGCCCGAGGCGGGCAGCACCCGGATCCTGCTGCGCTACCCCTGGGCGGCTGAGGATGCGGGCGAGGCCGAGGCGGGCGTGCGCGTGCGGGTGGCGGCACTGCGGCTCGGGGAAAACCCGCACCTCGCGGGGCTGAAGCACCTGAATCGCCTCGAGCAGGTGCTCGCGCGCCGGGAGTGGTCGGACCCGGCCATCGCCGAGGCGCTGCTCTACAGCGCAAGCGGTGCGCTGATCTCGGGCACGATGAGCAATCTGTTCCTGGTGCACGGCGGCGTCCTCGCCACCGCGCGCCTGGAGCGGTGCGGGGTGGCCGGGATCATGCGCGGCGTGGTCGGCGGGCTCGCCTGCGAATGCGGTATAGACTTTCAGGAGCGGCGCCTCACGGCCGAAGACCTGCAACACGCGGAGGAGATCTTTCTGACCAACGCGCTGACCGGCATCCGGGCGGTCCGTGAAGTCCCGGGGCGCACCCTCGGCATCGGCCCGGTGACACATCGCCTGCAGCAGGCGCTCGCCCCGCTGCTGCGCGGCGAGCGAGGGGCACCGGGGTGAGCGCGCCCGCCTCCCAAGGGCGCGGGCGCATCCTCCTGCCCGCGCTCCTGGTCCTCGTGCTCCTTGCGGGCGCGGCCGCCGCGGGCGCGTGGCTTTGGCTCGAGCGCAGCTTCAGCGCGCCCGGGCCGGCCGCCGCGGTGTCGCGCATCGAGGTCGAGCCGGGGACGAGCCTGCGCACGGTGCTCGTGCGCCTGGAGCAGGCCGGCACGCTCGCGAACGCACGCGCCGTGCAGTGGTACCTGCGCCTGAAGGGGCTGCACGTGAGGGTGCAGTCGGGACTGTACGAGATCCCCGCGCACGCAAGCCCGCAGGAGATCCTGCAGCTCTTCGCCGAGGGCAGGGTGGTGCTCGAGCAGCTCACCGTGGTGGAGGGGGCGACGTTTGCGGACTTCATGGAGGTGCTCGCCGCGCAGCCACACGTCGCGCACACCCTGCACGGGCGCACGCCCGCGCAGGTGATGGCGGCGCTCGGGCATGCGGGTGAGGCGGCGGAAGGGGAGTTCTTCCCCGACACCTACCGCTTCGCCGCCGGCACGAGCGATGCGGTGATCCTCAGCCGCGCCTACGAGGCCATGCAGCGCGAGCTCGCCGCTGCCTGGCAGGGGCGCGCACCGGGGCTGCCCTTCACCGAGCCCTACCAGGCCCTCATCCTCGCCTCGCTCGTGGAGAAGGAGGCGGCCCTGAAGAGCGAGCGCGCGGTGATCGCCGGGGTCTTCATCAACCGCCTGAACAAGGGCATGCGCCTGCAGTCCGACCCCACGGTGATCTACGGCCTCGGCGCGAGCTACGACGGTTCGGTCCACACGCACGACCTGCAGACCGACAATCCCTACAACACCTATACGCGCGAGGGCCTGCCGCCGACGCCGATCGCGCTGCCCGGGCGCGAGGCGCTGCTCGCGGCCGTGCACCCCGAGGACACCGGGGCACTGTATTTCGTCGCCACCGGGGCCGGTGATGGCGCACACCACTTCTCGCGCACCCTGGAAGAGCACAACCGCGCCGTGCAGGGCTACCTCGCGCGGCTGCGCGCCGCGGCACGGGCGCCCGCTGCGCACCCCACCACGCCCGCACATCCATGAGCGCGGGCCGCTTCATCACCCTGGAAGGCATCGAGGGGGCGGGTAAATCCACCGCGGCCACGTTCGTGGTCGCAACGCTGCGCGCCGCAGGCCTGCCGGTGCTCGCCACGCGCGAGCCCGGCGGCACGCCCCTCGCCGAGCGCATCCGCCAGATCGTGCTCGAGCGCGGCACGGAGCGCGTGACGCCGGTGAGCGAGACGCTGCTGATGTTCGCCGCCCGTGCGCTGCACGTGGAGAACCTCATCCGCCCGGCGCTGTCGCGCGGGGAATGGGTGGTGTGCGATCGCTTCACCGACGCCACCCGCGCGTACCAGGGGAGCGCGCGCGGGGTCGACGCCGCGCTCATCGAGCAGCTCGCACGCGCCGTGCACGCCGATCTGGAGCCCGACTGCACGCTGCTGCTGGACGTACCCGTCGCGGTGGGACTCGCGCGCGCCCGCGCACGCGCCGGTGCCGCCCCCGCCGACCGCTTCGAGGCCGAGACGGTGCGCTTCTTCGAGAAGGTGCGGGCGGGCTACCTCGGCATCGCGCAGCGCTCGCCCGCGCGCGTGCGCATCATCGATGCGGCCGCCTCGCTCGCACAGGTGGAGCGCCAGCTCGGGGAGGCGCTGAAGGAACTGCTGCCGCGGCGGCCCCCATGAGTGAGAGACCGGCGCTCCTGTCGCTCCCCGCGCCCCCCTGGACGCAGTCCGCGCGCTCGCAGCTGCAGGAGGCCCATGCGGCCGGACACCTGCCGCATGCGCTCCTCATCCACGAGGCCCCCGGTTCGGGCGGGGAGTGGCTCGCGGCGTGGACCGCGCAGCTGGTGCTGTGCCAGGCACCCAGCGGCGCGCCCTGCGGCGGCTGCAGCGCCTGCCGCCGCGTGCAGGCGGGTGCGCATCCGGACCTGTGGTGGGTGCGCCCCGAGGAGGAGGGCCGCCAGATCCGCATCGAGCAGGTGCGCGAACTCGCCGCCGAGCTCGCCCTCAGCAGCCACGGCGGTGGCTACGCGGTCGCGATCCTTTCGCCCGCGGACGCGCTCAATCGCTTTGCGGCGAACGCCCTGCTGAAGACGCTCGAGGAGCCCCCCGCGCAGCGGCTGCTCATCCTGGTGGCGACGCAACCCTCGCGCCTGCCGCCGACGATCCGCAGTCGCTGCCAGCGACTGGCGGTGCGCGCGCCGAGCCGCGCCGAGGCGCTCGCGTGGCTCGCTGAGGCGCGCGGGGCGCAACTGCCCTGGGCGGCGGCCCTCGATGAGCTCGGGGAGGCACCGCTGCTTGCGGTGGCGTCCGACCCCCAGGAACTCACCCGCGTGGGGGCCGACGCGCGCGACACGCTCGATGCGCTCGCCGGCGGCCAGGCCGACCCGGCGGCCGCCGCCGAGCGCTGGGCGCGCGCGGAGGTGGCGCTACGCCTGAGGTGCTTTGAGAATTGGATCACAGAACGGATCCGGACCCGGGAGCGCACCGGGACCTTTATGACAGAACTGCGCGCTGGCCCCTACTTGTCAGGGCCCGGCCCGGTCTTGAATATACGCGAGCTCTTCCGGCTCCTGGACGAGGTGCGGGAACTACGCGCCACGCTCGACGTCCCACTCAACCGGGGCGTCGCGCTGGAAGATCTGTTCAGGCGGCTCGCACCCTAGACGGTACGGGCCAGCAAGGGGAGCATCAGGCATATGGCGGCATCGCCGGCGAGCATGGGCGGGGACAGGAACTTGAGAGCGGGCGCGGACAAACCGGGACTTCTCACCCTTACCATCAAGGACAAGAGTGCCCTGTACCTCGCCTACATGCCGTTCGT
>DATIXW010000043.1:0-5683 GCA_035518135.1 Steroidobacteraceae bacterium | reverse complement strand
CTCGCCGTCAAACTCCCGGCCTATGCGCGCCCGGTCTTCATACGCCTGCTGGGGACGCTCGAGCTCACCGGGACCTTCAAGCTGCGCAAGCAGGACCTGATGCTCGAGGGCTACGACCCGGCACGCGTGCGCGATCCACTTTTTTTTGACGACCCGGCCCGCGAGCAATACGCGCCGTTCGAACTGGAGGCCTACGAACAGCTGCAGCGCGAAGGTCTTCACGCGTACTTTGCCTCGCTTCGGACGCCTGGGTCCTGATGTCAGCGGGCTTCGGTCACCGCCTGAGGAAGCGCTCAGCTGGGACCTCGAGTTGGATCACTCAGCGAACAGGGGCAGCAAATTATCGCCGCGTTGGACGAGCTGTTTAGCTGCGCCTGGAAGTAAGCGGTAGTTGGCGGCGTTGACGCGCAGCGTTCGACGCGCTGATTGCAGCGTTGCGCCTCAAATCCTCACGCAGTATTGCCGGCATCCACAGTGAGCGTGGTGCCGGTGATATTCTTGGCCTTATCGCTGAGAAGAAACTCGACCGCGGCCGCCACATCTTCGGGTTCCGCGAGGCGCCGCAGGGCGCTGCGCCGCTGGATCCGCTCGCGCTCCGCCGCGTCCAGCTCCTCGGTCATGTCCGTCGCGACGAACCCCGGGGCCACCGCGTTCACGGTGATGCTGAGCGGGCCGACCTCGCGAGCGAGTGAGCGTGTGAAGCCGATGAGGCTCGCCTTGGTGGCCGAGTACACCGACAGGCCGTGATAGCCAGTCGCGGCGACGATCGAAGCCATGTTCACGATGCGCCCGCGCTTCTCGCTCATCATGGAGCGCACCACGTACTTGGTGAGGATCATCGGGGCGATCGTGTTCAGGCGCACCAGCGCCTCGAGCTGATCATCCCGCATCATCGCGAGCACGCCAGTGGTTCCCAGGCCGGCATTGTTAACGAGGCCGTACGGGGGACCAAATTCCTTGCGCAAGGCGCTCACGAATCCCGCGATCGCGGGAGTCTCAAGCAGATCCAGAGCGCGGAAGTGGATCGCCCCGGTCCCGGCGCGGGCCGCTGCGGCGCTCGCCGCGGTGAGCGCCTCGCTCGTCCTGCGCGCCACGGCGATGACCTGATAGCCGCCAGCAGCGAGGGTCGTGCTGATCGCGAGCCCGAGCCCGCGACTCGCGCCGGTGACGATGACGTTACGCACTGGGACGCACCAGCTTGCCGGACGGGGAGACTTCAAGGGCTGGCACGAAGCGGATCATGGCCGGCACCTTGTGGGAAGGGAGCGTGCGCTTGCAGCACTCCGTCAGCTCGCGCATCACGATCTCCGGCGCCGGGCGCCCGGGAGCTTCATCCTTGAGGACTACGTCCGCGGTCACGACCGCCCCGGTAATGGGATTGCGGCGCGCCTTGACGAGCGACATGCGTACCCACGGGTGCGCGTTGATGACCGTCTCCACCTCTTCGGGGTGCACCTTGAGGCCCCCGACGTTGATGACCCCGCCCCGGCGGCCCATGAAGTAATAGCGTCCGGCGCGCTCCTCAACGCGATCCCCGGTATCCACGAAACCATCGGCGCCGCGCAGGGCTTCCGCGCCCTCGCCGAGGTAGCGTTGTGCCGTCCCGGGCGAACGGATCTGCAGGGTCTCCTCCACCACGCGCAGCTCGGTGCGGCCCCCAGCCCCCAATAGTGCCTTGGGAAATCCGGCGTGGCCGTCACGCACTTCGAAGGCGACCCCCGCTTCGCTGGAAGCGAAGGCGTGCGCCACGATCGCCCCGGGATACGCGGCCTTGAGGCCATCGAGCACCGCCTGATCGGCGATCTCCCCCGAGAGGCGCACGTAGCGCGGCGCGATGCGCGCCGTGACGCCACTCATGAGCGCCTTGCGCCAGTGCGACGGCGTCCCGGAGATGTGCGTCACACCCGCCGCTCCGGCGCGTGCCAGGAAGTCCCTGACGTCTTCGGCGGGATCGGAGAGCACCAGGGAGCCCGCGTGCACGCCCCGCAGAAAGATCTGCAGTCCGCCGTAGCGGCGGATGTCATAGAACGTACTCCAGGTCGGCGGCGGCTGCGGCGCTTCCTCATTGGTGAGTGCGCTGGTGAGACTTTCCAGCGTGTGCAGCACGAGTTTCGGGGCACCGGTCGTGCCCGAGGTGAGCAGGATCCACTCGGTCAGGTGCGTGCGCCGTCGCGGCGCCACGGGCCCAGACAGCTCCGCCCGCGCCGTGATCGTGAGCGGCAGGCCGATCTCCTCTGCGCCGGCAGCGGCCGCATCGCGCACGGCCGCATCCGCTTCGGCGCCGCGGATCACGCCGGGCAGATGCTGCAGGGAAAGGTCCGGGGGACACAGCACCATGCGCCGCGCCACCCCATCGAGCTCGATCAGGGCGAGACCTGCCGCCAGCTGATCCTTCGCCACGAGCACAACGGTCCGCCCGCGCAGTTCCTCGAGCCGGCCGCCGAGGCTGGAGCCGTGCGCGAGGTCGGCTAGCGCAACCTCGCCCTGACGGCCCAAGAGCCTGCCGCGCGGCGCGCCCCGCGCGTGGATGGATTCCCAGAGCGAGCGTCCGTCACTTGGCAAAGTTTTCGTAGAGCCTGACGAAATCGCCGAAGGTCACGGGGAACTCCAACGCCTCCGTCGAGTTGAAGGGGTCGATGCCGAGGGCATCCTCAAGTCGCGCCACGATGATCGCGAAACTCAGGGAGTCCAGACCCGACTGGACGAGCTTCAGATCGTCGGACAGTGGTGACAGGTTGCGCTCCTGCTCGATGGCAACCTGCTGGAACTGGGAAGTGATCGTGGACCGCACCGACATTCGATTGGACTCCGCTAAAAACCCGCCATCCTATCTTAGCGCGACTTGCGCTCGAGGCAGCACGCGAGTCCGCTCGCTGTGCACGTGTTCACATTCAAGAGGACGGTAAGCGAGCTTTCGGAGCTAACCTACTGATTGGAAAAGACCCCACGGTCACCTGCGTAGCCCTCCGTCCTGAGCTTCGTTCGAGGACCTCCGGCCATTCGCGAGGCCTGGCATTCGGCGCGGATCTTCTCAGACGCGATCACCGGGCGCTCTGCAAATTGGCGGAACGCGCCGCTTGTATAGCGGTGACCTCCGACACGCTGGAGTTTTGTACGCCAGTATAATGGCGCTCAGTTCAACCGCAGGCTTAGCACCCAGAAATGTCTGACACGGTCTCTCCCAGGAAGCAACCCGCCGCGCCCGGCGCTGATCCCGCACTTACGGCGGAAGTCGCCGCGCTCATCGTCGGAGCCCTCAACCTCGACGTGGCCGCCGCGGACATCGATCCCGGTGAGCCGCTCTACGGGGAGGGCCTCGGCCTCGACTCCATCGACATCCTGGAGATTGCGCTGGTGGTCTCCAAGCAGTACGGCGTGCAGCTGCGGGCCGACAGCGAAGAGAACGAGCGCATCTTCGGATCGCTGCGCCAGCTGGTCGACTACATCTCCGAGCACAGGACCAAGTAAGCCCCTGGCCAGATTGCCGCTGCTCGCGCACACCTGCCCCGACGCGGTCGTCGCGTACCGCGCCGGAGCACCCCTGACCGTCCGCCAGTTCCTCCACGACGTGGCCTGCGTCCGCGAGTCCCTCGGCGCGTCCGGCCACATCCTCAACGCCTGCGGCGATCGTTACCACTTCACCGTGGGATTGGCCGCAGCACTGACGGCCGGCCAGGTGACCCTCCTGCCCTCCACGCACACCCCCGAAGTCATCCGCCAGCTGCGCGGGTTCGCCCCCGGCGCCGTGTGTCTCACCGACCGGACAGACTGCGACATCGAGCTGCCGCAGGTGCCTTACCCCATTACCGGGACTCCGGCGGCAGCGGGCGTGATCCCGCCGATGCCGCAGCTCGAGCCGACGCAACTGGCCGCCTACGTCTTCACCTCCGGGTCCACCGGCACACCAGTCCCGTACCCCAAGACCTGGGGGCGGCTCGTTCAGTGCGTGCGCGAGGAGGCCCGGCGGCTCGGCCTGCACGGATCGCAGCCCTGGTCGATCGTCGCCACGGTGCCGGCGCAACACATGTACGGCTTCGAATCGAGCGTCCTCATGGCCCTCAGCGGCGGCCATGCGCTGTGTGCCGAGCGACCCTTCTACCCGGCCGACATCGCCGCCCGCCTCGCCACCGTGCCGCGCCCGCGCGTCCTCGTTTCTACGCCCGTGCATCTGCGCGCCCTGGTGGGCGCCGGCGTGCAGCTGCCCCCCACAGACCTCGTGCTCTCGGCCACGGCGCCGCTCGCGCAGCAGCTCGCCTTCGAGGTCGAGCGACGCCTCGGGACGCAGCTCATGGAGATCTACGGTTCGACCGAGACCGGGCAGATCGCCTCGCGCCGCCCCACCGAAGGGGCGGAGTGGCACCTGTGGCCGGGCGTACAACTCGCGGCACGGGCCGAGGAAGTCTGGGCGCAGGGTGGGCACATCGAGCAGCCCACGCGCCTGTGCGATGTGGTCGAAGTGAAGGGTGACGATCGCTTCCTGCTGCACGGGCGCCTTGCGGACCTCGTGAACATCGCCGGCAAGCGCAGCTCGCTCGCCTACCTCAATCACCAGCTGAACTCGATCCCGGGGGTGCTCGATGGTGCCTTCTTCCACTGCGAGGAGGCGCGCGCCGCGCTCACCCAGGTGAGCCGGGTCGCCGCCTGCGTGGTGGCCCCCACGCTCGAGGCCGCGCGCCTGCTGCAGGCGCTGCGCGAGCGCATCGACCCGGTGTTCCTGCCACGGCCGCTCCTGTTCGTCGCGCGCCTGCCGCGCAACGGCACGGGCAAGCTCCCCCAGGAGGCGCTGCGGGCACTCGCCGCTGCGCACCTGAAGACTCACGTCGCTTAGAGTGAGCCCCCATGGGCGAGCCCACCACTGTCACCATCAGCGCCGATCATCCGGCGCTCGCCGGACACTTCCCCGGCGTGCCGATCCTGCCCGGCGTGCTGCTCCTGGACGAGACGCTGCGGGCCCTGGAGGAGGCTGAGTCGCTCGCACTGACGCAGTGGCGCATCGGGCGCGCCAAGTTCCTGAAGCCGGTCCGCCCGGGGGAGACGCTCGTGGTCGAGCACCAGCGACTGCCGAACGGCTCGGTGCGCTTCACGATCTCAAGCGCCGGGCATCTGGTCGCCAAGGGCATGCTCATACCGGACGCCCCAGCGCACGCCGATGGCCAGCAAGCCCGCTGAAGAGGCGCTTGCGCGCCCGGGACTTTCGCAGTGGGCCAGCACGCCCGAGCGCGGCAGCACGCGGCTGCTGCGGCTCGGGGTATTTGCCGCACTGCGCTTCGGGCGCAGGCGCTCGCTTGGCGTCCTGCACCTCGTGGTCGCGTATTTCTTCGTCTTCGGGCCCTCGATCCGGCGCGCCTCACTCGCCTACCTGCGGCGCGTCCTCGGCCGGGAACCCACGGCGCGCGACCGTTACCGCCAGATCTACTGCTTCGCCGTTACGCTCCTGGATCGGCTGTACTTTCTGAAGGGCCGGCACGAGCTATTCGAGGTCGCCATCGAGGGTGAGCCCCTGATGCTCGAGACGCTGGCGCGCGGCGAGGGAGCTTTCCTCCTCGGCTCACACCTCGGCAGCTTCGCGCCGCTGAGCACTTTCGGGCGCCACCGCGGGGACCTCAGGGTCGCGATGGCAATGTACGAGGCACAGGCGGGCCCGCTCAACACCTTTTTCAGCGTGACGCAGGCCCAGGACACC
>DATIXW010000042.1:0-5538 GCA_035518135.1 Steroidobacteraceae bacterium | reverse complement strand
CACCCAACCCGCAAACTTCCTGGACGGCAACGCTGCCAGCCAGAACCCGCCGACAGGATGGGTGAGCACCACGCTGCTGCGTTACCAGATCCCCTCGTACACCACATATGACGGCGGATTAGGCGTGGCGAAGGATAACTGGACGGCACAGATCCAGGGCAGCAACCTGGGTAACGCTTACGGGCCGACAAACATCTCCTCCAGCCCGTTCATCAAGGCGGAAACCCCGCTGCGCCCGCGCGTGATTACCTTCCTCTTCGGATACAGGTTCTGACGGTGATCGCTTCCGGAGCAGCGCAAAGGCCCGGGCAAACGCGTTGCCGAGCGCGCCGCGCTCAGCTGGTGCGCGCCGCCAGCTTGTCCTGCAGATGCTCACGCACCTGCGGCCACTCGCTCGCGATGATCGAGTAGCGCGCCGAGTCGCGGGGCCTGAGGTCCGATGACAGCCGGTGTGCACGCAGCACGCCCTCGAAGCGCGCGCCGATGCGCAGCAGCGCATTGCGCGAGCGCTCGTTGCGTACATCGGTGTGGAAGCACACGCGGTGCACACCCCAGTGCTCGAACGCGTGCGCGAGCATGAGAAGCTTGGCCTCGGTGTTCACGGCGCTGCGGATCGCCTGGGGGGCGATCCAGGTGTAGCCAATCTCGCACCCGTCCGGCCCGGCACGCGTGTTGCCCGCCGGCCAGGGCCAGCGCTCGATGAGGAAGAAGCGGGTCGAACCTACCACCATGGCGTCCCGGCGCCGCACGGTGGCAAAGGCGAGCGCCGTGCCCTGCGCCTGCCACTGCACCGCGGTGGCGACGTACTGCGCCATCCCCTCGAGGGTCTGCGGGATGCTGGTCCACTTGAACAGTTCCTGCTCGGTTCCGGCGGCCGCCAGGAGCGGTGCGACGTGGCGCCCCTCGAGTGGCTCAAGACGCACGTGCGTGCCCTCGAGTACCGTGGCTGCGATCGACATAGGCAGTTACCCCAAAAGAAAACGGGCCGGTGATGCTCACCGGCCCGTTCGATGTTACCGCAGCGAATCCCCGGACGGGCCGCTCGCTGCGTGCGCCCGCGGCTGCTAGCCCGCAGCGCTCTCGGACTCCTCCCCGACGCTGGTCTCCTCGGTGTCGGGCAGCACGCCGCCGACGTCCATGAAGCTGCGACGGTCGGTCCCCTCGAGCTTGCGACGCCGCGAGGCATGGGCCGCGAAGCCGGTCCCCGCCGGGATGAGCCGCCCGACGATGACGTTCTCCTTGAGGCCGCGCAGGTCATCCTTCAGCCCGCGCACCGCCGCCTCGGTCAGCACCCGCGTGGTCTCCTGGAAGGAGGCCGCGGAGATGAACGATTCGGTGGCGAGCGAGGCCTTGGTAATGCCGAGCAGCACCGGCTGCAGACGAGCCGCCGTCTTGCCGTCGGTGTTGGCCCGATCGTTGATGTCGAGCGCGCGCGCCCGGTCGAGCTGCTCACCGCGCAGGAGCGCGGTCTCGCCCGCCTCCTGCACTTCGGTCTTGCGCAGCATCTGCCGGATGATCACCTCGATGTGCTTGTCGTTGATCTTCACACCCTGCAGGCGGTAGACGTCCTGGATCTCGCGCACGAGGTAGTTGGCCAGCGCCTCGACCCCCTGCAGACGCAGGATGTCGTGCGGGTTCGGCTCGCCGTCGGCGATCACCTCGCCGCGTTCCACCGTCTCGCCCTCGAAGACGTTGAGCGTGCGCCACTTCGGGATCAGCTCCTCGTACTTCTCGCCGTCATCCGAGGTGATGATCAGGCGCCGCTTGCCCTTGGTCTCCTTGCCGAAGCTCGCGGTCCCGGACTTCTCGGCGAGGATCGCCGGGTCCTTGGGTTTTCGCGCCTCGAACAGGTCGGCCACGCGCGGCAGACCGCCGGTGATGTCGCGCGTCTTGGAGGATTCCTGCGGGATGCGGGCGATGACGTCGCCGAGCGAGACGCGTGCGCCGTCTTCCAGCGACACCAGCGCGCCCGGGGGCAGCGTGTAGACCGCCGGGATCTCGGTGTTGGCGAAGGTCAGCTCCTTGCCCTTGCCGTTCACCAGCTTGATGGTGGCGCGCACGTCCTTGCCGCCGCGCTGCTTGGTATCCAGCACCACGGTGGAGGACAGGCCGGTCACTTCATCCAGCTGCGAGGTCACGGTGAGGCCATCGACGAAGTCCTGGAACTTCACGAAACCGGCCACCTCGGTCACGACCGGGTGAGTGTGCGGATCCCAGGTAGCGATCACCTGGCCAGCGGCCACCGTAGCGCCTTCCTTTGCGCTGATGAGGGCCCCGTAGGGAATCTTGTAGCGCTCGCGCTCGCGGCCGAAGTCATCGACCACGCCCAGCTCGCCCGAGCGCGACACCGCGACCAGGTGCCCCTTCTCGTGCTGCACGGTCTTGACGTGGTGGAAGCGGATCACGCCGCGGTTGCGCACCTCGACGGAGCTCGCCGCCGCGGCACGCGAGGCCGCGCCACCGATGTGGAAGGTACGCATGGTGAGCTGCGTGCCCGGCTCGCCGATCGACTGCGCGGCGATGACGCCCACGGCCTCGCCGATGGAGATCGGCCGGCCGCGCGCCAGATCGCGCCCGTAGCAGCGCGAGCACACGCCGTAGCGGGTCTCGCAGGTGATCGGGGAACGCACCTTGATCTGGTCCACGCCCTCGGTCTCGAGGAGCCGCACCAGCTTCTCATCGAGCAGCGTGCCGATGCCGATCAGCACTTCCTTGTCGCCCGGCTTGATGATGTCCTCGGCCAGGACGCGTCCCAGCACGCGCTCGCCGAGCGCCTCGACCACATCACCGCCCTCGACCAGGGGGGCCATGGCGAGGCCGTTGGAGGTGCCGCAGTCCTCTTCCGTCACCACCAGGTCCTGCGCGACGTCGACCAGACGGCGCGTCAGGTAACCGGAGTTGGCGGTCTTCAGCGCCGTGTCCGCAAGGCCCTTGCGGGCGCCGTGGGTGGAGATGAAGTACTGCAGCACGTTCAGTCCCTCACGGAAGTTCGCCGTGATCGGGGTCTCGATGATCGAGCCGTCGGGCTTGGCCATGAGGCCACGCATCCCGGCGAGCTGGCGGATCTGCGCCGCGGAGCCGCGCGCGCCGGAGTCGGCCATCATGAAGATCGAGTTGAACGACTTCTGCTTGTGCACCTTGCCACGCGAGTCGGTGGCGTCCTCCGAGCCGAGCTTCTCCATCATGGCCTTGGCGACCTGGTCATTGGCGCGCGACCAGATGTCGACCACCTTGTTGTAGCGCTCGCCGTTGGTGACGAGGCCGGACGCGTACTGGTCCTGGATCTCCTTCACCTCGTCGTCGGCCGCCGTCACGATGCGGGTCTTCTGCTCCGGGATGATGATGTCATCGATGCCGAAGGAGACGCCCGCGCGCGTGGCGTAGTGGAAGCCGGTGTACATCAGCTGGTCGGCGAAGACCACGGTCTCCTTCAGCCCCAGCGCGCGGTAGCAGGCGTTGATCGTGGCCGAGATCGCCTTCTTGGTCATGTCCTGGTTGATCAGGTCAAAGGACAGGCCGCGCGGCAGTATCTCGAACAGCAGCGCCCGGCCGACGGTCGTGTCGACGACGCGGGTGCGCTCGGTGAGCGTGCCGCCCTCGCCGCGGATGGCTTCCTTGAGACGCACCTTGCACTTGGCCTGCAGGTCCACGCCGCGGCTCTCGTAGGCGCGATGCACCTCGCCGCCGTCGGCGAAGAACATGTGCTCGCCCTTGGCGCCGATGCGCTCGCGCGTCATGTAGTAGAGCCCGAGCACCACGTCCTGCGAGGGCACGATGATCGGGTCGCCGTTGGCGGGCGAGAGGATGTTGTTGGAGGACATCATGAGGGCGCGCGCTTCCAGCTGCGCCTCCAGCGACAGCGGCACGTGCACGGCCATCTGGTCGCCGTCGAAGTCCGCGTTGAACGCCGTGCACACCAGCGGGTGCAGCTGGATGGCCTTGCCCTCGACCAGCAGCGGCTCGAATGCCTGAATGCCCAAGCGATGCAGCGTCGGGGCACGGTTCAGCAGCACCGGGTGCTCGCGAATGACCTCCTCGAGGATGTCCCACACTTCCGGGCCCTCGCGCTCGACCAGGCGCTTGGCCGCCTTGATGGTGGAGGCCTCGCCGCGCAGCTGCAGCTTCTGGAAGATGAAGGGCTTGAACAGCTCGAGCGCCATCTTCTTCGGCAGGCCGCACTGGTGCAGGCGCAGCTGCGGGCCGACCACGATGACCGAGCGGCCGGAGTAGTCGACGCGCTTGCCGAGCAGGTTCTGGCGGAAGCGCCCCTGCTTGCCCTTGATCATGTCGGCGAGTGACTTGAGCGGGCGCTTGTTGGTGCCGGTGATGGCGCGGCCGCGACGGCCGTTGTCGAGCAGCGCATCGACCGCTTCCTGCAGCATGCGCTTCTCGTTGCGCACGATGATGTCGGGCGCGTTCAACTCGAGCAGGCGCCGCAGGCGGTTGTTGCGGTTGATGACGCGGCGGTACAGGTCGTTCAGGTCCGAGGTCGCGAAGCGGCCGCCATCGAGCGGCACGAGCGGACGCAGGTCCGGCGGCAGCACCGGCAGGACGGTCATGACCATCCACTCGGGCTTGTTGCCGGACTCGACGAACGACTCGATGAGCTTCAGGCGCTTGGAGAGGCGCTTGAGCTTGGTCTCCGAGGAGGTGCCGGCCATCTCCTCGCGCACCTTGACGATCTCCTGCGGCAGGTCGATGGTGCGCATCAGCTCATAGACGGCCTCCGCACCCATGCGTGCGTCGAACTCATCGCCGTGCTCCTCGATCGCCTCGAGGTACATCTCGTCAGTGAGCAGCTGCCCGCGCTGCATCGGGGTCATGCCCGGGTCGATGACCACGAAGGCCTCGAAGTAGAGCACGCGCTCGATCTCACGCAGCGTCATGTCGAGCATGAGGCCGATGCGCGACGGAAGCGACTTCAGGAACCAGATGTGCGCGGTCGGGCTGGCGAGCTCGATGTGTCCCATGCGCTCGCGGCGCACCTTGGACTGGGTCACCTCGACGCCGCACTTCTCGCACACCACGCCGCGGTGCTTGAGCCGCTTGTACTTGCCGCACAGGCACTCGTAGTCCTTCACGGGCCCGAAGATCTTGGCGCAGAAGAGGCCATCACGCTCGGGCTTGAAGGTGCGGTAGTTGATGGTCTCCGGCTTCTTGACCTCGCCGTAGGACCACGCGCGGATCATCTCCGGTGAGGCGAGCCCGATCTTGATCGAATCAAAATGCTCGACCGGCGCGTGCTGGCGGAACAGTTTCAGTAGGTCTTTCATGAGTTAGTCCTGCTCCAGTTCCATGTTGATGCCGAGCGAGCGAATCTCCTTCACGAGAACGTTGAAGGATTCCGGCATGCCCGCATCCATCTGGTGATTGCCGTCGACGATGTTCTTGTACATCTTGGTGCGACCGTTCACGTCGTCGGACTTGACGGTCAGCATTTCCTGCAAGGTGTACGCCGCGCCGTAGGCCTCGAGCGCCCACACTTCCATCTCGCCGAAGCGCTGACCGCCGAACTGCGCCTTGCCGCCGAGTGGCTGC
>DATIXW010000041.1:0-4721 GCA_035518135.1 Steroidobacteraceae bacterium | reverse complement strand
CTGCGCCGCGGGGTCCCGCAAGGTCCCGGAGGAAGCGTAGGCGCGTACGCGGCTCGAGCGGCCGCCGAGCAGCTTCCAGCAGGGGGCGTCCAGGATCTTGCCGGCCAGATCCCAGAGAGCAAGGTCGAGCGGCCAGCAGCGCCCGTAGTGAAAGTCGATGTTGGAGAGGATGCGGTAGTGGCGCTCGAGGGCGAGCGGATCCTGGTCGATGAAGAGGCTCTCGTGACCGTCGAACCCTAGCATGCGATCGCCCGAGCCGACGCCCACGAGCCCGGTGTCGGTGGTGACGCGCACGATGGTCGCATCGAAATGCGTCCGCGGCTTGGTGTCCCAGCTGGCGTTGAAGGGCGGGGCGAGCGCCAGGCGGTGGTGGCTGACCGCGATGGACGCGATCCTGTGTGGGCGTGCGCTCACGGGGGCGGCTTCGTGGCGCAGAGACTTCCACAGGAAGTGCGGGGCGCAAAGCCTAGAAATTCACTACGGCTATCTGAAAAAGGCATCCGCCCAGGCGGGCTCACGAGGAACATCCTCACGCGTGCCCTCATGAGGGGGGTCCAGCCCTAGCCCTGAGCGCGCTTTCCGCGCCGCATGAGGGACAAGGCCAGCAGCGCGGAGGCTGTCATGAGGAACAGGCTCACGGCATTCAACACCGGGGTCGCCCCCTCGCGCATGCGCCCGTACATCATGATGGTGAGCGGAGCATCCGACCCGACGAGCATCAGCGTCGTGTTGAAATTCTCGAAGGACATGAGGAAAGCGATCGCCGCCGAGCCGATGATGGCCGGGCGCAGGTACGGCAGCGTGATGTTCCACAGCACCGCAGCCTGCGAGGCGCCGAGGTTGAGGGCGGCGTCCTCGAGGCTGCGATCGAAGCGCTTCAGGCGCGCGCTGATCGTCAGGGTGGCGATCGCGGCGATGTAGGAGAACTGGCCGAGCACCACCAGCGGCAGCCCGGGGCGCAGGAAGTCCGCCTCGATCCCGAGCAGGTCGCCGCACAGGTCCGCGAGGCGGCTGGCGAAAGCCAGGATCGAGATGCCGAGGATGACGCCCGGGATCACCAGCGGCGTCAGCATCAGCATGGACAGCAGGCCCTTGCCGGGGAACTGCTCGCGCTCCATGAGGAAGGCATTCGCAGTCCCGACCGCCACCGAGAGTGCCGTCACCCAGAGCGCAACCAGGCAGCTGGTCCAGATGCTGCCGAGGAGCTCGGAGTCGTGGAACAGCCCGACGCGCCCGCTCATCTCGTTGCCGAAGAACCAGTCGAGTGTGAACCCATGCCACGGAGGCGCGGGGTAGGGCGCGTCGTTGAAAGCGAATACCGCCACCACGGCGAGCGGCAGAAACAGGAACACGATGAACGCACCCACATAGAGCACGGTCGCGGCCCGCAGCCAGGCAGGTCGGGGCAGGCTCGGGATCATACGCGCCTCATGACGTCGCTGAAGCGCTGACCGGAGAGCGCGAGTCCCAGCCAAACACACGCGGTCGAGAGCGCGAGCAGCAGGAAGCCTAAGGCTGCGCCCTGCTCCCAGTTGAAGCGAGTGATGAACTGCGTGTAGATCTGCTCGGTGAACCACAGCGAGTTCTTGCCGCCGAGCAGGGTCGGCGTCAGATAGTTGCCGAGCGTCAGCATGAACACCACGATGCACCCGGCGGTGATGCCGGGCGCGGCGTGCGGGATGACGATGGTGCGCAGGATCGCGCCGCCTCGGGCCCCGAGGTCGTAGGCGGCCTCGATGAGGGAGTTGTCGAGGCTCTCGAGGCTGCCGACCAGCGGCACCACCATGAAAAGGAGCGAGGTATAGACCAGACCCACCAGAATCGTGGCGTCGTGGTACAGCAGCTCGACCGGCTGTGCGGTGATGCCGAGGTGCACCAGCAGCGCCGGCAGCACCCCGGACTCGCGCAGCAGGATCATCCAGCCGAGAGTGCGCACCGTCTCGCTCACCCAGAACGGAATGAGGCACACCACGAACAGCAGTGCGCTCACGCGTCCGCGGGCGAGCTTGGCGATGACCCAGGCGATCGGGAAAGCGACCAGCAGGGTGATCAGCGTGGCGAACGCCGACAGCAGCGCCGTACGCACGAACACGTGCCAGTAGAGCGGCTCGCTGAAGAAGCTGCGGTACTGAGCCAGGCTCGCCACGTACTCGCGCGGCGCCACGCGCTCGCGGAACGACAGCAGCGCGAGATCGGCGTGCGGCAGGATGATGAGCGCCGCGAGCCACAGCAGCGCCGGCGCCAGCAGCAGCGCGAGCACCAGTCGACGCATCCAACGCGCTCCCGCCGCGGTTTCGGTCATCGGGGCTCTCTCAGCGCTGGGCGGGCGCGGCGGGGAAGCAGATCGCCCGTTCGGGATCGAAGCCGAAGCAGATGCGCGTGCCGGGCTTCAGGTCCGCGAACACGCCGGTCTGCGGCAGCGCGATGCGCAGCTCCCGGCGGCTGTGCGCCTCCCGCAGCAGCACCGCCGAGCTCGCGCCGTCGAACAGCATTTCGGTGACCTCGCCGGCGAGCGCGCTCTGGCCCGGCGGCAGCTCGCCCGGCGTGCGCGCGAGCGTCATGGCCTCGGGGCGGATGAAGGCGTCGGCGGCCGCGCCGCGCGTCAGCGTCGCATGTCCGCGGGCGCGGAGCCTGAGGCCGCCGCCGGCATCGAGCTCGACCAGGCTGCCATCCTGCCCGAGCACGGTGCCGGCCAGGCGGTTGTTGGCGCCGACGAAGCCGGCGACGAAGGAGGTTGCGGGCGAGTAGTACAGCTCCTGCGGGCTGCCGAGCTGCTCGAAGCGGCCGTGATTCATGACGCCCACCCGATCCGAGAGCACCAGGGCCTCGGATTGGTCGTGGGTGATGTACACGAAGGTGGTACCGAAGGCGCTCTGCAGCTGCTTGAGCTCGACCTTCATGTGCTCGCGGAGCTTGAGGTCGAGCGCCCCGAGCGGCTCATCGAGCAGCAGCAGCGTCGGCTCGAGAACCAGGCTGCGGGCGATCGCGACGCGCTGGCGCTGGCCGCCGGAGAGCTCGTCGGTGCGCTTGGGCGCAGCGCCCGCGAGTCCCACCCGCTCGAGCATCGCCTCGGCGCGCCGCATGCGTTCCGCGCGTCCGACGCCGCGCCGCGCGAGCCCAAAGGCCACGTTCTCGCCCACCGACATCATGGGGAAGAGCGCCAGGTGCTGGAAAACCATGTTGACCGGACGCCTGTTGGGCGGGACGTGCGCCATGTCGCGTCCGCCGATGGCGATGCTGCCGGCGTCGGGCTGGATGAAGCCCGCGATCATCCGCAGGAGCGTCGTCTTGCCGCAGCCCGAGGGGCCGAGGATCGAGAAGAAGCTGCCGCGGGCGACTGCGAACGACACCTCGTTGACGGCGGCGTGCGCGGCAAAGCGCTTGGCTAACGCACGCACCTCGAGATCCGGCGCGGCGGCCGGGGCAGCCGCGCCACTCAATCGGCCGCCTTCACTTTGTCGAGGATTCCGCCCTCGATCTCCTCGAGTCCCGGCGGAATCGCCGGATACCACTTGATGTTCTTCAGGCCATCCGGGAAGGTCGCGGCGAACTGGGCGCGGACCCGCGGATCCATCAGCTGGTCGGCTCCCTTGGAGGCGGTGAAATTGCCGATCGACTTCGCTACCAGCGCGGCGATCTGCGGTCGCATCACGAAGTTGATCCAGGCGTAGGCACCGGCGTCGTTGCGCCCGCGCGCCGGCAGCGCGAAGGTGTCCATCCAGGCGATCGCACCCGAGCGGGGGTTGATGAAATTGATGGTGGGATTCTCGCGGTTGAGGAGCCAGCCGCCCGAGTCCCACATCATCGCCGCCCAGATCTCTCCCGAGCGCACCCCGTTCAGCAGCTGGTCCTTGTTGTCGTAGAAGAAACGGAAGTTCCCTTTGCACGCGGCGAGCGTCTTGCCCACCTGCTGCATGAGCGCCGTGTACGCCTTGGTGTCGTGGTAGAGCGCGAAGGGGTCGTGACCGGAAGCCAGCGCGAAGGCCATCAGGGTTGGACGCTTGAGGCGTACCGCGGTGCGCCCCTTGAGTTCCGGCTTGCACAGATCCGTATAGTCGGCGATCCGGGTGTGTGCGGAGTTGTAGATGAGCCCCTCCGTGCCCCACACGTAGGGCAGGGCGTAGAGCTTGCCATCGACGGTGGCGTTCTTCTTCACCGCCTCGACCAGCTCGGGCACGAACTCGTCCAGCTTCACCTTGCCGGGGTCGAGGGGCTTGTAGATGCGGAACTCCTGCTGCGCGCCGAAGATCCGGTCCTGCGAGGGCTGTGCCAGATCGAAGCCCGCGCCGCCCGTGGCGCGCAGCTTGGAGATCATTTCCTCGTTGTTCGAGAGCGTTACCTGAGCCTCGATGCCGGTCTCTTTCCTGAACTGGGCGATCACCTCCGCGGGCACATAGCTCGCCCAGGTGATGATGCGCAGCACCTTGGAATCGTCGGCGTGCACCGGCACGGTGGCGAGCGCCAGAACGAGGAACGCGGCGAGCGCGCGCCGCGCATGCCTCGCGTGTGTGCAGCTTCGCGCGCAGATCATCGGGTCTACCGTCGCGTTGACAGGCAAGTTTTTGGCGAGCTAGTCTGATCGGGCTCGGACACCTGGAAATATAACATCGCCCCCACCGCTTGTCGTGCCGCCGCCGCTCCCGGGAGCTGCCGTCGTGGCTGATGTGCAGGGCCACCGCGGCGCGCGGGGTCTGTGGCCGGAGAACACGCTCGCGGGATTT
>DATIXW010000040.1:0-3404 GCA_035518135.1 Steroidobacteraceae bacterium | reverse complement strand
GCGCACGGCTGAGCACCGCGGCGCGGTCGGCATCGTAGCTCTCATGCGCGAGGTTGATCCCGATGTCGATGAGCGGGGCGGCGGCGCCTGCCGCGGCGGCTATGTTATGGTCAGCCATAAATGTTGCGCATTCTACTGAATGGAGGAGCTCAATGGCTGTGCAGGTCCGCGGCGCGCTGCGCCTGCCGTGCGGCTCTTTTGCTCGTGGGAGTGTTCCTCGCGGCGGCGCCGCAGGCCGATGAGACGCACTGGCGCGATATCGAGAGCCGCATCCAGTACGGCTACTACACCGAAGACAGCCGCGCCCTGCACAACCTCGAGGAAGCGCTCGAGCAGGACGAAGCGCACGAGGCGCTGCGCGGCTACTACGCGGGGCTCGTGGCGTGGCGCCTCGCGCTGCTCACGACGCAGAACGCACCCGCCGGGGGGCGCGAAGCGGCCGCACAGCTCGCCGCGCGCTGCGTGAAGGCGCTCGATGGCGTGCTCGCGACGCAGGCCGATTTTGCGGAAGGCCTCGCGCTGCGGGCGGCCTGCCAGGAGCCCCCGGTGGCCGGCGGGGGACTGCACCTTCCCTTTGCCGGCCACAGCGCGCGCAAGGACATCGAGCGTGCGCTCGCGCTCGCACCGCGCAACCCACGCGTGCTGCTGATCGAGGCGGCGGGTGATTACCAGCTGCCCGCCGCTCAGGGCGGCAACCGCGAGCGCGCGCTCGTCAAGCTGCGCCAGGCGGTGGCGACCTTCGAGCTCGAGCGCGGTGGTCCTGAACCGCTGCCCGGCTGGGGCGCGGCGGAGGCGTACCTGTTCCTCGCGCGCGATCTCATGGACCACGGGGACGCGGTAGGAGCGCGCGATGCCCTCGAGCGTGCACTGCTCGCGGCGCCCGACTACCGCCAGGCACGGCGTCTGATGGCAAAAATCGCCGCCGGCTGAGGGGCACAACTGCCGCAGGCGCGATGCCCTGGAACGCGCCACAGTGTGCCGGTGGCCGGCACACTGGATGGGCAGCACGGCCGGGAGCGCCTTCAGCCTGTGTTATCTTTGCGCGCCGTTACGGGCTGCGGGTCGTGTGCGGATGTCTTCGGAGAATGACAACAAGGCGCTGCTGCAGCAGCTGCGGATCGACCGCACCGCGTCGGCGGCCGACACCGGCGGCCCGCGCCGTTACTGGCTGATCGGCTCAGCTCTCGCACTGCTGCTGCTGCTCGGCTTGCTCTGGTTCACCCTCGCGCGCACCCAGGCGCTGCCCGTGCACGTGGCCGCTGCCCGACCGATCCCCGGCGGGGCGGCCGCGAGCGCCTCGGTGCTGGATGCCACCGGCTACGTGACCGCGCGCCGCGAGGCGACCGTGTCCGCGCAGATCACCGGCACCATCACCGCGGTGCTGATCGAGGAGGGCGATCACGTCAAGGAAGGCCAGGTCATCGGACGCCTCGACGACACGGCGCAGCGCGCCGCGCTGACACAGGCGCAGGCGAGTCTGGCTGCGGCGCGCTCGCAGCTCATCCAGGACCAGGCGCAGCTGGCGCAGAGCGTACGCGACCTCAGGCGCGCCGAGGACCTGGTGAAGCGTAACCTGGTCTCCGAGCAGGCCGTGGAACTGGCCCGTACCCAGGTCGATACGCAGAGTGCACAGCTGGAAGGACAGAAACGCCTGATCGATCTTGCCGCCGCGAACGTACGCTCGGCGCAGGTGCAGCTTGACTACTGCACCGTGCGCGCGCCCTTCACCGGGGTCGTGATCGCCAAGTCCGCACAGGTGGGCGAGATCGTCTCGCCGTTCTCCGCCGGTGGCGGTTTCACGCGCACCGGGATCGGTACGATTGTTGACATGGACTCGCTCGAGATCGAGGTGGATGTCAACGAGGCCTACATCAACCGCGTACAGCCCGGGCAGAAGGTCGAATCGGTGCTCAATGCCTATCCGGAGTGGAGGATCCCCTCGCACGTGATCGCTATAATTCCGACCGCCGATCGCTCCAAGGCCACGGTGAAGGTCCGCATCGGCCTGGACCTTAAGGACAACCGCATCGTGCCGGACATGGGCGTGCGGGTCTCCTTCCTCGAGGCGGCGGCCAAGGCCGGCGAGGCGGGGGCAGCGCCGCCGCCGGGCGTGCTCGTACCGGTGGCCGCGCTGCGTACCGAGGGCACGCAGGATGTGGTCTATGTGCTCACCGAGCGCAAGGCGCAGCGGCGCATCGTGACACTCGGCGGCACGATGGACGGTGCGCGACAGGTGCTGAGCGGACTTGCTCCGGGGGAGGCCGTGATCACCGATCCGCCGCCGCAGCTGAAGGACGGCGCGGCCGTGAGCGTGGCGAAGTCGTGAGTGCCATTGGCGGGGCGGGGCATTCCCGCCGGCACGGATGGGTTCTGCTAGGGAGGTTCTCATGAGCGAACCGATGGTTGAGATCCGCAACGTCACCAAGGTCTACGAGCGCGGCAAGCAGAAGGTGGAAGTGCTCCACGGCCTGCGGCTTGACATCCCCAAGGGGGATTTCGTGGCGCTTATGGGTCCCTCGGGCTCGGGCAAGACGACGCTGTTGAATCTCATCGGGGGCCTGGACCAGCCCTCCTCCGGAGAGGTCCGCGTGGGAGGCAAGCGCATCGATCAGCTCTCCAGCGGCGAGCTCGCCCGCTGGCGCGCCCACAACGTGGGCTTCGTGTTCCAGTTCTACAACCTCATGCCGGTGCTGACCGCGGAGGGCAATGTCGAGCTGCCGCTGCTCCTCACCAAGCTCTCGGCCGCGCAGCGCCGCAAAAACGCCGCCGTGGCGCTGCAGGTGGTGGGACTTGCCGACCGCGCCAAGCACAAGCCGCGCGAGCTCTCCGGCGGCCAGGAGCAGCGGGTGGCGATCGCGCGCGCGCTGGTATCGGATCCGCAGCTGCTGGTGTGCGATGAGCCAACGGGAGACCTCGACCGCAAGACCGCGGATGAGATCCTGGGGCTGCTGCAGCTGCTCAACCGCGAGCACGGCAAGACGATCGTCATGGTGACGCATGACCCGAAGGCGGCGGAATTCGCCCGCCGCACGCTGCACCTGGAGAAGGGGCAGCTGCTCGAGCAGGCCGCCTGAGGCGGCGCGCGAGGCACCCATGACCAGGAGCGGCTTCGTCATCGCGAACCTGTTCCGCAAGCGCACGCGCACGCTCCTCACGCTGCTGTCGGTGGTCATGGCGTTCCTGCTGTTTGGGCTGCTGCAGTCGATCAACTCGATCTTCAGCGCCGGGGCGAACTTCGTGGGTGCGACGCGGCTGATGACGCAGGCGCGCGTCTCCTTCACGCAGCCGCTGCCGCTGAGCATGGTGCCGAAGCTCGAGGCGGTGCCCGGCGTGGCACGGGTCGCCTACTCGCAGTGGTTCGGCGGCGTGTGGCAGGAGAACACCCCGATCTTCGTGTTTGCCGT
>DATIXW010000039.1:0-2483 GCA_035518135.1 Steroidobacteraceae bacterium | reverse complement strand
CCGGTGATGTCGCGCGTCTTCGAGGATTCGCGCGGGATGCGCGCCAGCACGTCGCCCGCCTTCACCTCGGCGCCGTTCTCGACCGAGAGGATGGCGTCGACCGACATGAAGTAGCGCGCCTCGAGCCCGTTCGCGAGGGTGAGCACGTCGCCCTTGGCGGTGCGCAGCGTGACCCGCGGCTTCAGCTCGTTGCCGCGCGGCTGCTGCTTCCAGTCGATGACCACCTTGGACGAGATGCCGGTCGCCTCGTCGACGACCTCGCGCATCGAGACGCCCTCGATGAGGTCGACGTAATGGGCGATGCCGTCCTTCTCGGTGATGATCGGAATGGTGTAGGGATCCCACTCCGCGAGCTTCTGCCCCTTCACCACCATCGTGCCCTCATCGGCGAGCAGCTTGGCGCCGTAAGGTACGCGGTGACGCGCCTTCTCGCGGCCGGCCTCGTCGAGCAAGGCAAGCTCGGTGTTGCGGCCCATCACCACCGGCACGCCGGTGGAGTTCATCACCACGTTGCGGTTCTTGATCCGCACCTTGCTGTCGAAGGCGGCCTCGATCGAGGACTGCTCGGCGCCGCGCTGCACCGCACCGCCGATGTGGAAGGTGCGCATGGTGAGCTGCGTGCCGGGCTCGCCGATCGACTGCGCGGCGATGACGCCCACCGCTTCGCCGATGTTGACCACCGTGCCGCGCGCGAGATCGCGGCCATAGCATTTGCCGCAGAGGCCGACGCGCGTCTCGCAGGTCAGCACCGAGCGGATGAGGACGCTGTCGATGCCGGAGCGGTCGATGCGCTCGACCACCGCCTCGTCGATGAGCTCGCCCGCGCGGGCGATGAGCTCGCCGTTCAGCGGGTCGACCACGTCGAGCGCCGCGGTGCGGCCGAGGATGCGGTCGGAGAGCGGCGCGATCACCTCGCCGCCATCGACGACCGCGCGCATGGTGAGGCCGCGGGTGGTGCCGCAATCCTCCTCGGTGATGATGGCGTCCTGCGCCACGTCGACGAGGCGGCGCGTCAGATAGCCGGAATTGGCCGTCTTCAGCGCGGTGTCGGCGAGGCCCTTGCGCGCGCCATGCGTCGAGTTGAAGTACTCGAGCACGGTGAGCCCTTCCTTGAAGTTCGAGATGATCGGCGTCTCGATGATCTCGCCCGAGGGCTTGGCCATGAGGCCGCGCATCCCGGCGAGCTGCTTGATCTGCGCCGCCGAGCCGCGCGCGCCGCTATCCGCCATCATCCAGACCGAGTTGATCGGATCGCCCGGCCGCGCCGAGCGGATGACCTTCATCATCTCCTCGGCCACCTTCTCGGTGCAGCTCGACCAGACGTCGACCACCTTGTTGTATTTCTCGCCCTGGGTGATGAGGCCGTCGAGATATTGCTGCTCGTACTCCTTCACCTTCTCCTGCGCCGAGGAGACCAGCTTCTCCTTGGCGTGCGGCACGATGAGATCGTCCTTGCCGAAGGAGATGCCGGCCTTGCAGGCCTGCTGGAAGCCGATCGCCATCAGCCGGTCGCAGAAGATCACCGTCTCCTTCTGGCCGCAATGGCGATAGACCTGGTCGATGACGTTGCTGATCTCTTTCTTGGTCAGCAGCCGGTTGATCAGATCGAAGCTGATATTGGCGTTATCCGGCAGGATCTCCGCCAGCATCATGCGGCCGGGCGTGGTGACGACGGTGCGCACCACGCGCTCGCCCGCGCCGTTGCGCGCGCGCAACCGGGCGCGGATGCGGGCATGAAGCCCGACCGCCTTCGCCTCGAGCGCTCGCTCGATCTCGCCGATATTGGCGAAATAGGGGATACGGTGGAAGCGCACGCCCTGCTTCTTCATGAGCTGGTCGAGATTGGAGACGCGGCCGGACTTCACCGGCTCCGCCGTGTCGGTGCTATCGAAGGTCAGGATCTGATGCGCTTCGATCGCCGCCTTCAGCTCCTTGCCGTCCTTGACATGGACCTCGGGGCCGAGCCAGTCGGGCCGCTCGATGGTGATGTAGTAGAGCCCGAGGATGATATCCTGCGACGGCACGATGATGGGCTTGCCATTGGCCGGCGACAGGATGTTGTTGGTCGACATCATCAGCACGCGGGCCTCGAGCTGCGCCTCGAGCGACAGCGGCACGTGCACCGCCATCTGGTCGCCGTCGAAATCGGCGTTGAAGGCGGTGCAGACCAGCGGATGCAGCTGGATCGCCTTGCCCTCGATCAGGATCGGCTCGAAGGCCTGGATGCCGAGGCGGTGCAAGGTCGGCGCGCGGTTCAGCAGCACCGGATGCTCGCGGATCACCTCTTCCAGGATGTCCCAGACTTCCGGCCGCTCCTTCTCCACCATGCGCTTGGCGGCCTTGATCGTGCTCGCCATGCCGTAGAGTTCGAGCTTCGAGTAGATGAACGGCTTGAACAGTTCGAGCGCCATCTTCTTGGGCAGCCCGCACTGGTGCAGCTTCAACTCCGGGCCGACGACGATGACCGAGCGCCCGGAATAGTC
>DATIXW010000038.1:0-3773 GCA_035518135.1 Steroidobacteraceae bacterium | reverse complement strand
TGGATGTAGCTCGCGAGCAGCGTGAAGAGATGATCGTCGCTGATGAACTGATACTGCGTGTCGGCGGCCACGTCGGTGTAGCGATCCAAGGGACCGGACAGCGCTGCGCCGTTGCCCGGGTACAGTCTCGATTGCATGCCGTAGGTGCCGATGAACCAGGAGTTGCGACCCGAGCGCCACTCGTAACCCACGCGCCAGTAAGGCAGGATGCCGTTCGGCACGGCCGCCTGCGTGCTGTCGAGCGGATGGTTCCCGCCCACCTTCGCGGCGGTGTAGGCGCTCAGCTCCGCGTAGAACGCATGATCGAGCCACAGATAGGCACCGAGTCCTGCGACGCTCGCGGCGAGCGCGCCACTCACCTGGGGACCGGCGTTGGGGCCGGGAGCGACGCTGCTGCCCGCGTACGGAAAGCCCCACGCCGGGGTGGAATTCCAGGGGTCCTGCACCGTGGGATTGTTGTTGAGCGTGAAGCCGATCAGCACGTCGTGGCTCTGCAGAAAGCCGCGCGGCTTGCCCGAGCCGTCCACTGGCTCGGCCGTACCGATGTAGCGCGCGTAGCGGATGTCGGTGTTGTCGATGCTGAATGCGTCCGCAGCGCCGTCGTACGTGAGCTGCATGAACGCGCCCAGGTTGTTCGCGATCTTGCCGGCGTAGAAGAAGCTCGCCTGCTGAGGAAGCAGCACCTCGCCGTCCTTGGCGAGTGCGCTCGCCGGCACCCCGGGGGTGGCGCCGGCCTGGGAGTCCGGCACCGCAGCCCCGGTGTGAGTGTAGGAGACCTGCACCATCATCGAGAGCGCTGGGATGGGATTCAGTGCGAGCGTCTCGCGCCGCTCCATGGTCTCGCCCTTGATCTGGCGCAGGTTGTCGATGACGTACGCGTTGAGCTTGAACTCGCGGCCGAAGGGCGTGAGCTCGGGAATCACGGTGTGACAGGCGGCGCACGTCATCCCGGTTTGCCGCGCAAAGCTCGGTACTGCCCAGGCGGGCGAGATGCCCGCGGCCGCCGCGCAGGCCAGCAGCAGTGCCACTTTGTTCATCGGACCGTTGTTCATTGGACCCTCGCCGCTGCGCCCCTCGGAGCAAGCCAGACAGTAGCCATGCCGGGCCCGGGCGAATATTTCGGCTTGTGCTTACTGGCCTTCGGACTTCCTCCAGGCGGGACACCCCTGCCGGGGGCAGGACTTCCTCCGTGACCGCCTCTCGGTCATCCTTGGCTCATGATGCAGTCGTTTCTGATCTCGCTCTCCACGGTCGCAATCGCGGAGATGGGAGATCGCACACAGCTGCTCTCGCTCATGCTCGCGGCGCGCTTTCGTCGACCCTGGCCCATCCTCGCCGGCGTACTGTGCGCGACCCTGGCCAACCATGCGATCGCAGGATTGATCGGCGCGCGCGCCGGACGCCTGCTCACCCCAGCACTGCTCGATGGTGTGGTGGGTGCGAGCCTGGTCGCGATGGCGCTGTGGGCGCTAAAGGCCGACACGCTGACGGAGTCGGCCTCATCGGCAGGCCGCGTGTGATCGCCGGCACGACCGCCGGCATGCTCCTGGCGAACGCGCCGGTGCTCCTGCTCGGTCGGGCATTTTCCGAGCGGCTGCCGGTGCGCGCGCTGAATTACCTTGCGAGTGCCCTGTTCCTGGGCCTTGGCGCCTTGTTCCTGGGGCGCGCGTTTCATCCGGCCAAGCTGTAGCGTGACCGTGCGGGCCCCTGAAATGCTACAGGGTCGGGCCGCACCCACAGGATTGCCGAAAAAACACGATGCCCGGGCTGGCTCGTCAGGCGGTAGTGCTCACCGCTTCGCGCTTCGCGAACTACGGACTGATGATCATCAGTCCTCTGGTGCTGGTGCGCTTTCTGTCGGTCACGCAGTTCGGGCACTACCGCGAGTTCATCCTCTACACGACCATCCTGTACTCGCTCGCGACCTTCTCGATCAGCGACAGTCTGCTGTACTTCATCCCCGCGCATCCGCGCAGCCCGTGGCGCGTCGTCCGCCAGACGGCAGCACTCACCGCAATCGTCAGTGCGATCGTCATCGGTGGTTTCCTCATCCTGAACGCGCTGCTCGGAGGACACATCGCCGGTGCATACCCGCTGCAGACCGCGCTCTACGTGATGTGCTACGCCAACGTGGATTTCTGGGAGGGCTACTGGCTCGCACGCAACCGGCCGACCGCCGTCTTCGCCTACTCGATGTCGCGTCTGCTGCTGCGCATGCTGGTGGTGATCGGCGCCGCCGTGTTCAGCGGTCGCGTACTGACGATCATCTGGGCGCTGGTCGCGCTGGAGGCTGCCCGGCTGCTCGCTGCCTTTCTCATCTGGAGCCTCTCGAGCCGGGCCGCGCACGAGCCGCACGTGCAGAATCTGCCCCGCGAGCAGCTGCGGTTCTGCATGCCGGCGGGCATCAGCTCCATCTGCAACATGGTCAGCAAGAACCTCGGCGGCCTCGCGGTGGTGAAGTACCTTGGCCCCGCCGCCCTGGCCCACCTGACGGTGGGAACCTACGCCGAGCCCATCGTGTTCGCGCTGCGCAATTCAATCTCCACCGTCGTGCTGCCCGAGCTCGTGCGGCGCAAAGCCGCCTCGGCCGGGCTGCCGATGGTGCTGTGGCACCGGATGATCGTGATCAGCTGTGTGCTGCTGCTGCCGGCGGCGGCTCTGGTTGCGCTGTTCGCGCGCCCGGTGATTCTCACGGCGTTCGGCCCTGCGTATGCGGCGGCGATCCCGGTCATGCAGATCTATGCGCTGGTGATCGCGCGCGCCGCCTTCGACTTCGCGCCCCCGCTGCGCGCCGTGAACCGCACGCGGCCGCTGATGCTTGCCATGTTCGCGGCAGTCGCGGCGAGTGTGCTGGTGCTGGTGTTGCTGCTGCCGGTCGCCGGAATCGTCGGCGCAGCCTGGGCGATCGTCGCCGCGAACCTCGTCGAGGCGATTTATCTGGCCTGGAGCGTCAAGCGCCTGCACGGGTTCACTTTCGCGCAGTTGCTGCCGTGGAAAGCGGCCTCGACCGTGCTGCTGTGCGCGCTCGCGGCGGCCGTACCGCTCGTGCTCGCGCATGCGCGCAGCGCGGGTCTGGCGGGCGCCGCGGCATGGTCTGCGCTCTACGCGCTGCTGTACTGGGCGCTCCTCATGGGCCTCAAGGTCGAGGAGGCGGTGCAGCTCACGCGGCGCCTGACGCGCCGGCTCAGGAGCTCGCTGTGGTCGCTCGCCTGAGGGCGCGCGCTCTCATGGCTCGCTCTCCCCGCTGCCCACCCCGTGATGCACGCGAAACACTCCGCGCGGATCGTACTTGCGCTTGATGCGTGCCAGCTGGGGAGCGTTCGATCCCCAGAACGCGCGCGCAAAATCGCGCTGAAAGTAGTCGCTCTCCGAGACGTAGGCACCGGCACCCGGTGCGACGAGGAGCAGCGCCTCCATGGAGCGGGCGATGTCGGCGGCGTCGCGCCGGGCCTTGCCGAGATCGGGGCCGGCGCCCGGCAGTCCGGTGTAAGCCGGCTCCCCGGCGCCTGCAATGATCGCCAGCGCGAACGCATCCAGCACGCCGGGGTTGGTGGCGGTGTGGCGCGCCGCGGTGATCTCCTCGGGCGGCGCGCCCGCAAGGCCTTTATTGAAATGCAGGGATACCGTCCAGATGCGGCTCGCCTCAAACAGCGCCTGCGCCAGGCTCGCCCGCCGCTCCTCCTGCAGCAGTGCCGCCGGCAGCCACGCAGACTGGTAGCCGTGCAGGAACTGTCCGACCTGGTCCTGATCGCCGGCCCAGAGCACGTGGAAGG
>DATIXW010000037.1:0-17224 GCA_035518135.1 Steroidobacteraceae bacterium | reverse complement strand
GAAGTGGTGCGTGATGATCGGCTTCACGTCCAGGCCGCTTTGCAGCAGGCTCGCCATTTTGTACCAGGTCTCGAACATCTCACGCCCGTAGATGCCCTTGAGGGTGAGCCCCTTGAAGATCACCTGGTTCCAGTCGATCGCGGTGTCGTCGGGGGGGATGCCGAGGATCGCGATCGAGCCGCCGTGGTGCATGGTGCGCAGCATCTCGCGAAACGCCGCGGCGTTACCCGACATCTCCAGCCCCACATCGAATCCCTCCTGCATCCCGAGCTCCTGCATGGTCTGGTCGAGGGAGTCGCGCTGCACGTTGATGGCGCGCGTGGCGCCCATGCGGCGCGCCAGTTCCAGGCGGTAGTCATTCACGTCGGTCACCACCACGTGGCGCGCGCCGGTGAAGCGCGCCACCGCGGTCGCCATGATGCCGATGGGGCCGGCCCCGGTGATCAGCACGTCCTCGCCCACCACGTTGAAGGCGAGCGCGGTATGGGTGGCATTGCCGAACGGATCCAGGATCGAGGCGATGTCATCGCCGATCGAGTCAGGGAGCTTGAAGGTGTTGCCCGCCGGTATCGAGAGGTACTCGGCGAAGGCGCCGGGGCGGTTCACGCCGACGCCGATGGTGTTGCGGCACAGGTGGCGCCGCCCCGCGCGGCAGTTGCGGCAGTAGCCGCAGGTGATGTGTCCCTCGCCGGACACCCGGTCGCCGGTCTTCAGTCCCTTGACCTCCGAGCCGAGCTCGACGATGCGACCGCAGTACTCGTGCCCGACCGCCATCGGTACGGGGATCGTCTTCTGTGCCCATGCGTCCCACTTGTAGATGTGCATGTCGGTGCCGCAGATCGCGGTCTTCGCGATCTCGATCAGCACGTCATTCGGCCCCACCCGCGGTTCGGGGATGTCGGTGAGCCAGATCCCCGGCGCGGCCTGCTCTTTCACCAGTGCTTTCATCGGTCTTCTTTCGTCTTGCGGGCGAAGTGGGCCTTCAGCGAATGACGTGCAGCTCGCGCCCGACGCGCGCGAAGGCCGCGAGTGCCTGCTCGAGCTGCGCCGGCGTGAGCGCGGCGGACATCTGGGTGCGGATGCGGGCCTGCCCCTTTGGCACCACCGGATAGGAGAAGCCGATGACGTACACCCCTTCCTCGAGGAGGCGCTCGGCCATGCGGCCGGCGAGGGCGGCCTCACCCAGCATCACCGGGATGATCGGGTGCTCGCCGGGCTTGAGGTCAAACCCCAGGCGCGTCATGCCTTCGCGGAACACGCGCGCGTTCTCGAACAGGCGCGCCCGCAGCTCCGGGTGCTGCTCGATGAGCTCGAGCACCGCGAGGCTCGCCGCCGCGACCACCGGGGGGATGCTGTTGGAGAACAGGTAGGGCCGCGAGCGCTGCCGCAGCCACTCGACCACCTCGCGGCGCGCCGCGACGTAGCCGCCGCTCGCCCCGCCCAGGGCCTTCCCCAGCGTCCCGGTGAGGATGTCGATGCGCTGCGCCACGCCGCAGTGCTCGGGGGTGCCGCGGCCGCCCGGACCCATGAAGCCGGTGGCGTGGGAGTCATCGACCATGACGAGCGCGTCGTAGCGCTCGGCCAGGTCGCAGATCTGCGGCAGCTTCGCGATGAAGCCGTCCATCGAGAACACCCCGTCGGTCGCGATCAGCCGCGTGCGCGCCCCCTGCGACTCGCGGAGGCAGCGCTCGAGTTCCGCCATGTCGCTGTTGGCGTAACGCAGCCGCTGGGCCTTGCACAGGCGGATGCCGTCGATGATGCTCGCGTGATTCAGCGCATCCGAGATCACCGCGTCGCGCTCATCGAGCAGCGTCTCGAACAGCCCGCCGTTGGCGTCGAAGCAGGAGGAGTAGAGGATTACGTCCTCCATCCCGAGGAAGCGGGCGAGGCGGCGCTCGAGCTCTTTGTGGGTGTTCTGGGTGCCACAGATGAAGCGCACCGAGGCCATGCCGTAGCCGCTGTTATCGAGCGAGCGCTGCGCGGCTGCGCGCACCGCCGGATGATTCGCAAGGCCCAGGTAGTTGTTGGCGCACAGGTTGATCACCGGGCGGCCGGCGACCTGCACGAGCCCGCCCTGGGGGCCCTCGAGCACGCGTTCGGGCTTGTACAGGCCCTGCTCGCGCAGGCCCCGGAGCTCTTCCCGCAGCCGCGTTATGACCGCATCCTTCATGCGCGAATTATACTTGAGGACCCATGTGTGAACCCGCAGATGCGCACCCCGGTGCCGCACGCATCGATCGCTGGCTGTTCGCGGTGCGGCTCATCGGCTCGCGCGCGCTCGCCACGGCGGCGGTGCGCGGCGGCCGGGTTCACGTCAACGGGGAGCGGGTGAAACCCGCGCATGCGCTGCGCGCCGGGGACCGGGTGAGCTTCATGCGCGGGGCGCTGGAGTTCGAGTGCACGGTCGCCTCAGTGCCGCCGCGGCGCGGCCCTGCGCGGGCGGCGACACTATGTTATGCGGAGACGCCGGCCAGCCGCGCCCGCGGCGCGCAGTTCACCGCCCGCATGAAGCTGGCGGCGGCGCTCACGCCGCGGCCCGACACCCGTCCGCAGAAGCACGAGCGGCGGCGGCTGCGGCGCCTGCGGGGTCGCATTTAAGACCCCGCGCGTCGCCGCAAAGCATGTCGGTCGCGCGGTGAGGCCGCAGACTCCTCAGACACGTGTCGCGGGCGCGGGCAGGCGCGCGAGGTTGCTCATGACGCTCAGCGTATTCGACATCTTCAAGGTCGGCATCGGCCCCTCGAGTTCCCACACCATGGGGCCGATGCGAGCGGCGCGGGAGTTCGTGCTCGGGCTTAAGCGCGACGGGCTGCTCGGGGAGACCGCGGAGGTCGCGGTGCGCCTGTACGGCTCGCTCGCGCTGACGGGGATGGGGCATGGGACGGACCGCGCGGTGCTTGCGGGGCTCGAGGGCGCCTCGCCCGAAACGGTCGATCCGGACAGCATCCAGGCGGGCCTGCAGCGCATCCGCGCGAGCGGGCGCATCCGCCTCCTCGGCGAGCACGACATCGCCTTCGATGAGCCGATGCAGCTGCTGTTCATGATGCACGAGCGGCTGCCGCGCCATTCCAACGGCATGCGCTTCAGCGCGCTCGCCGCCGGCGGCCGCGTGCTGCGCGAAGAGGACTACTACTCGATCGGCGGTGGGTTCGTGGTGCGCGGGGACGAGGCCGAAGCGCGTGAGACGCGCGCGCACGCAGCCCCGCCGTACCCGTTCACCTCGGGTGAGGACCTCCTGCGGCTGTGCCGCGATCACGGGCTGGAGATGTTCGAGCTGATGCTCGCGAACGAGCGCACCTGGGCCACCGAGCAGGACGTGCGCGCGCGGCTCCTCAACATCTGGCGCGTGATGCAGGGCTGCGTCGAGCGCGGCTTCCACCAGTCGGGGCTGTTGCCCGGGGTGCTCAAGGTGCGCCGCCGCGCGCCGCGTCTTTACCGCATGCTCACCGAGAGTGGCACGGTGAAGCCACTGGACGTCATGGACTGGGTAAATGCCTACGCGCTCGCGGTGAACGAGGAGAATGCCGCCGGCGGCCGGGTGGTCACCGCCCCGACCAACGGCGCGGCCGGGATCGTGCCGGCGGTGCTGCACTACTACCGCCGCTTCGAGGAGGGCGCCAACGACGAGGGGGTCATCCGCTTCCTGCTCGTGGCCGCGGCGATGGGCATGCTCTACAAGCGCAACGCCTCGATCTCTGGCGCCGAGATGGGCTGCCAGGGGGAGGTCGGGGTCGCCTGCTCGATGGCGGCCGCCGGACTCGTGGCGGCGCTGCAGGGCACGACCGAGCAGATCGAGAACGCCGCCGAGATCGGCATGGAGCACAACCTCGGGCTCACCTGTGACCCGGTGGCAGGCCTGGTGCAGATCCCGTGCATCGAGCGCAATGCGATGGGATCGGTGAAGGCGATCAACGCGGCGCGCCTGGCCATGCGCGGGGACGGCTCGCACAAGGTCTCGCTTGACCAGGTGATCGCCACCATGCGCCAGACCGGCATCGACATGTCCACGATCTACAAGGAGACCTCCCAGGGAGGTCTCGCGGTGAACGTGCCCGAGTGCTGACACCCCGCGCGCCCGCGGGGCGCGGCCTCACCCGAAGAGCCCGAAGAGCCGCGGCGGCGGCGCCTCGCGCTGCGCCTCGCGCACCGTCGCGGGACTGATCGCGGGCCACCCCTCGCACTCGAACCCGATCGAGCACACGGCTGCCGTGCCGAGTCCGCCGTGCCTGTCCTGCGGCAGCAGGTGCTGCACGAGCTCCGAAACACCCGGATTGTGGGCCACCACCAGCAGGTGGCCGATGCGCGGCCCGGTGCGCTGCACGAGCGCGAGGACGTCGGCGCAGGTGGCGAGGTACAGAGCGTCCTCGCGCTGCACGCGCCGCGCGGGCAGGGCCAGCTCGCGCGCCACGATCTCGGCGGTCTGCTGCGTGCGGCGCGCCGGACTTGCCAGCACCAGGTCCGGGACGAGTTCCAGCTCGAGCAGGCGCCGCGCCATGAGCTCCGCGGCGGCGGCGCCGCGGCGGCTCAGCGGGCGCTCGAGGTCGGAGAGGGCCGCGTCCCGCCAGCGCGCGTCCGCGTGGCGCATGAGCGTGAGACGCCTCATGCGCTCTAGGCGCTCATGCCGGCAGTTCCACCAGCACGCGCCCGTTCTCCACGCGTGCCGCGAAGGTCTGCAGAGGCTCATAGGCGGGGGGCGTGAGCGGCTGGCCGGTGCGCAGGCAGAAATGCGCGCCGTGCCGCGGGCAGATGATCTGGCAGTCCTCGACCTGCGCGTTGCCGAGCGTCTCGCCGTCGTGCGTGCACAGGTCCTGTACGGCGTACACGCTCTCACCGCAGCGTACGATCGCGATGGCAAAGCCCTCGGCGAATACCGCCAGCGGTTCCGTCTCGCTCAGGTACTTCGCATCTCCCACGTCAACCCACTTCGAACTCATGCTTGTCATCCGCCTCTTTAGAACATTCCGGTCTGCAACCGCGCAGCCTCGCTCATCATGCTCTGGTTCCAGGGTGGGTCGAAAGTGAGTTCCACCTTCACCTCGCGCACCGTGGGTATGCGGCGGATCTTATCGCGCACGTCATCGACCAGGATCTCCCCCATCCCGCACCCGGGGGCGGTGAGCGTGATTTTCACCTCCACGGTGCGCGTGCCGTCCTCGTTGGCCTTCACGTCACATTCGTAAACCAGTCCCAAGTCCACGATATTGATCGGGATCTCCGGGTCGTAGCAGGTGCGCATCTGCTCCCAGGCGAGCTTCTTCACGTCCTCCTCGCCGGCATCGGGCGACAGTTCCGGGGCCTTCACCGCCTCCTGGCCGATGGCGTCGGCATCCTCGCCGGAGATCCGGAACAGGTTACCGTCGATGTAGACGGTGAAGCTGCCCCCGAGCGCCTGGGTGATGTAGCCGGCCTGCCCGGGCTTGAGGTTCACCTCCTGCCCGGCCGGCACGATGACCGCACGCACCTCGCGGTTGACGACGAATGGCTCGTTTTCGTGTTGCCTGCGCATGCGGGGGCGTCTTATTCGGTGGAGACGGTGGCCGCCTGGTGCTCGAGGGCGGCATTGAGGGTGTGCCAGCACAGGCTCGCGCACTTCACGCGCGCCGGGAACTCGCGCACCCCGGAGAGCGCGGCGAGCTTGCCCAGGTCGGAAGCCGGCGGGGCCTGCGGCTGGGTGAGCAGGGCGTGCACCCGCTCGAACAGGGCGCGCACCGCCGCGCGATCCTTGCCCTTGACCGCTTCCGTCATGAGCGAGGCGGAGGCGGTGGAGATGGCGCACCCGGTGCCCTCGAAGCGGATGTCCTCGATGCGCTCGCCGTCCATGCGCAGCGAGACCGTCAGGCGGTCCCCGCACAGCGGGTTGTGGCCCTCCGCATGCGCGCTGCCTGCGCCGAGGGTGCCGAAGTTGCGCGGGTGGCGGTTGTGATCGAGGATCACGTCGCGGTACAGGTCCTGCAGGTCCATCAGCCGAACACCTCGCGCGCGCGCCGCAGGGCGGCGACCAGGGCGGTGACGTCGGCGTCATTGTTGTAGCAGGCGAAGGAGGCGCGCGCCGTGGCCGGCACGCCGAAGAAGGTCATGACCGGCATGGCGCAGTGATGGCCGGTGCGCACCGCGACCCCCTCGGCGTCGAGGATCGTGCCCAGGTCGTGCGGGTGCACCCCCTTCATGGTGAAGGAGAGCACCGAGGCCTTGTGGGCGGCGGTACCGATCAGCTCGATGTCCGGCAGCTGCGAGAGCTCGGCGGTGGCGCGCCTGAGCAGGCGCTGCTCGTGGGCGGCGATCGCCTCGAGGCCGAGGCCCTCGACGTAGTCCATGGCCGCGGCGAGGCCCACGGCGCCGGAGATATTGGGCGTGCCGGCCTCGAACTTGTAGGGCAGCTCGTTGAAGGTGCTCTTCTCGAAGGAGACGGTGAGGATCATGTCCCCGCCCCCCTGCCAGGGCGGCATCGCCTGAAGTAGCGCCTCGCGCCCGTAGAGCACCCCGATGCCGGTGGGGCCGTAGAGCTTGTGGGACGAGAAGGTGTAGAAGTCCGCGCCGAGCGCGGCGACGTCGACCGGGGTGTGCGGCACGGCCTGGGCGCCATCGATGAGCACCAGCGCCCCGTGCGCGTGGGCCGCCTCGATGATGCGCTTCACCGGCAGCACGGTGCCGAGGGCGTTCGAGACATGCGCAACGCCCACCAGGCGGGTGCGTGCTGAGAGCAGCCGCTCGAACTCCTCGAACTCGAGCTCGCCGCGGCGGTTGATGGGGGCCACCCTGAGCGTGCAGCCGGTCTGCTCGCACACCATCTGCCATGGCACGATGTTGGAGTGGTGCTCGAGCGCGCTGATGAGGATCTCGTCCCCGGGCCCGAAGCGCGGCCGCGCGTAGGCCTGGGCGATGAGGTTCACCCCCTCGGTCGTGCCGCGCGTGAAGATGATCTCGCGCGTGGAGCGCGCGCCGATGAAGCGCCGCACCCGCTCGCGCGCGCCCTCAAAGGCCGCGGTCGCCGCCTGGCTGAGCGCGTGTACCCCGCGGTGCACGTTGGCGTGCGAGTGCGTCTCGTAGTACTCCACCGCGCGGATCACCGCCAGCGGGCGCTGCGAGGAGGCCGCGCTGTCCAGGTACGAAAGCGGATGCCCGTTCACGCGCGTGGCGAGGATGGGGAAGTCCGCGCGCACGCGCTCGATATCGAAGCGCGGCGTGCGGGCCGAAGCGGCGGGGAGGGCGGACATCACAGCAACTCCTGGAGGGTGGGGTCCCTGAGGGCCTGCGCGAGGTGCTCCTCGATCTGGTGGCGCAGCGGCGGCACTTCAATGCGCGCGAACGCGTCGGCGAGGAACGCCCACTTCAGCAGCCGCTGCGCGGTGTCGCGCTCCAGGCCGCGCGCGAGCAGGTAAAAGAGCATGTTGTCATCGAGCTTGCCGGCGGTGGCGCCGTGGCTGCAGCGCACATCGTCGGTGTAGATCTCCAGCTGCGGGCGCACGTCGATCTCGGCCTGCGCTCCGGCCAGCAGGCCGCGCAGCGACTGCTGCGAATCGCTGCCGACGGAACCCGGGGCGACCACGATCTTGCCGTTGAAGGCGACGCGGGCGCGGCCGGCGGCGATGCCGCGGTAGAGCTGCTGCGTGCGCGAGCGCGGCGCGCGATGCTCGACCAGCGCGAAGGTATCCTGCACCTGCTGCAGGTGCCCGAGAGCCACGCTCGCCATCGCAAGCTCGGCGTGCTCGCCGGCGAGCTGCACGGACTGCGTCGAGCGCGCCGCGCGGGCACCGGTGCTCACCGCGTGCAGCCGGTAGGTGGCGTGGCCCGCGAGGCTGGCGCTGAGGGTGTCAAACAGCGTGCTCTCGCCCGAGAGTGCCTGCAGCCGGTAGTGCGTGAGACGCGCGCCGCGCGCCAGCTGCACGTCCAGCGCGCTGTTGACAAAGCTCCCCTCGGGCGTGGCGCTCACGTGGCGCTCGATCAGCTCAAGCTGCGCGTCGGGGCCGAGGTGCACCTCCAGGCGCGGGTAGGAGGCGCCGGCGCCGGCGGCTGCGCTCGCCACGAAGATGAGCTCGAGCCGCTGCGCCTGCCCGGCGGCGACGCGCAACAGTGCCCCATCGGTGGCAAAGGCGTCATTCAGCAGTGCGAAGCGCTGCTCGCTGCCGCGTGGCAGGCGCGGCTCGCCGCGCTCCGGCAGCGAGGCCAGAGCGGCGAACGCCGCGCGGACAGGGGCGGAGAGCGCGGGCGCGAAGCGCCCGTCGAGGAAGACATAGCGGCCGAAGCCTTCGATCTGTGCCGGCAGCGCCGCGGGCGCCTGCGCCCCGGGCGCGGGCGGGTCAAAGCGCAGCCGCTCGAGCGAGCGCAGGTTCGTGTACTTCCAGTTCTCCTCGCGCGAGCTGGGAAGCCCGGCGCGGGTGAGCGCGGTGAGCGCCGCGTGGCGGCGGCCGTCGGCGGCGCCCTCGCGCAGCGGCGCGACCCGGGCGAAATCCTCGGCGATGCGGGCGGTGAGGGCGTTCATGGCGGCCCGCCTCAGGCGGCCTCGCCCGCAACCCAGTCGTAGCCGCGGCGCTCCAGTTCGAGCGCGAGGCTCTTGTCGCCGCTGCGTACGATGCGCCCGCGCACCAGCACGTGCACGAAGTCCGGCACCACGTACTCGAGCAGGCGCTGGTAATGCGTCACCAGCACGCAGGCGCGCTGCGGTGCACGCAGCGAGTTCACCCCGGCGGCGACCACCTTGAGCGCATCGATGTCCAGTCCCGAGTCGGTCTCATCGAGCACCGCCAGCCGTGGCTCGAGCACCAGCATCTGCAGGATCTCGTTGCGCTTCTTTTCCCCGCCGGAGAAGCCCTCGTTCACCCCGCGAGACAAAAAGCTGTCCTCGATGCGCATGAGCTTCATCTTCTCGCGCACCAGCCCCAGGAACTCGAAGGCATCCACCTCCGGCAGGCCCTGGGCCTTGCGCGCGGCGTTGAGCGCCGCCTTCAGCAGATAGACGTTGTTCACCCCGGGGATCTCCACCGGGTACTGGAAGCCAAGGAACAGGCCGGCGCGCGCGCGCTCCTCGGCGGGCAGGGCGAGCAGGTCGCGCCCCTCGAAGCGCACGCTTCCGGTGGTGACCTCGTAGCCCGGGCGCCCGGCGAGCACGTTCGCCAGCGTGCTCTTGCCGGAACCGTTCGGCCCCATGATGGCGTGCACCTCACCGTGCGCGACGCTCAGGGTGAGGCCATTGAGAATCTTCTTGCCGTCGACGGTGACGTGCAGGTTGTCGATCTTCAGCATGCTCTCGGTGCTCATGGCTTTCAGCCCACCGCGCCTTCCAGGCTCACGGCGAGCAGGTTCTGCGCCTCCACGGCGAACTCCATCGGCAGCTCCCTGAACACCGATTTGCAGAAGCCGCTCACGATCATGTTCACCGCGTCCTCGGCGCCGATGCCGCGCGCCAGGCAGTAAAACAGCTGATCGTCGCTGATCTTGGAGGTGCTCGCCTCGTGCTCCACGGTGGCAGTGGGGTTCTTCACCTCGACGTACGGGAAGGTGTGCGCGCCGCAGCGGGCGCCCATCAGCAGCGAATCGCACTGGGTGAAATTGCGCGCGCCCTGGGCGCTCGGCAGGATCCGCACCAGGCCGCGGTAGGTGTTCTGCCCGTGGCCGGCGGAGATCCCCTTGGAGACGATGGTGCTCTTGGTGTCGCGCCCGATGTGGATCATCTTGGTGCCGGTGTCGGCCTGCTGGTGGTTGTTGACGGTGGCGACCGAGTAGAATTCGCCGATCGAGCCGTCGCCCTTGAGCACGCAGCTCGGGTACTTCCAGGTGATCGCCGACCCGGTCTCCACCTGCGTCCAGGAGATGTGGGAGTTCTTCCCGCGGCACTCGCCACGCTTGGTGACGAAGTTGTAGATGCCGCCGACGCCCTCGGCGTCCCCCGGGTACCAGTTCTGCACGGTGGAATACTTGATGAAGGCGTCATCGAGCGCGATGAGCTCCACGACCGCCGCGTGCAGCTGGTTCTCGTCGCGTTGCGGGGCTGAGCAGCCCTCGAGGTAGCTCACGTGGCTGCCAGCATCGGCAATGATCAGCGTGCGCTCGAACTGCCCGGTATTGAGGGCGTTGATGCGGAAGTAGGTCGACAGCTCCATCGGGCAGCGCACGCCCGGGGGCACGTAGACGAACGAGCCGTCGGAGAACACCGCGGAGTTGAGGGTCGCGAAGTAGTTGTCGGTGTAGGGCACCACGCTCCCCAAGTACTGCTCGATCAGGTGCGGGTGCGTGCGCACCGCCTCGGAGAAGGGGCAGAACACGACGCCGGCCTCCGCCAGGCGCTCCTTGAAGGTGGTGGCGACCGAGACCGAGTCGAACACCGCATCGACCGCCACGCCGGCAAGGCGTGCGCGCTCGTGCAGCGGCACGCCGAGCTTCTCGTAGGTCGCAAGCAGCTTCGGGTCGACCTCGGCGAGGCTCTTCGGGCCGTCCTTCTTCGCCTTGGGCGCGGAGTAGTAGGAGATCCCCTGGTAGTTGATCGGGCTCACCTTCAGGTGCGCCCAGTGCGGCTCGCGCATGGTGAACCAGTGCCGCAGCGCCTTCAGGCGCCACGTGGTGAGGAACTCAGGCTCGCCCTTCTTCCTGGAGATGAGCCGCACGACATCCTCGTCGAGCCCGGGCGGCACGGTATCCGAGTCGATCTCGGTGACGAAGCCGTGTTGGTAGCCGCGCGCGATGAGCGACTCGAGCTCGCGGTTGCTCTCCTTCGCCGGCTCGCTCATGAACGCACCGGGGAGCGCGCGGCCGCCGCCTTCATGTCCCGCTCAAGCGTCGGCAGCCGCGCCGGGGCGGCATCAAGCCCCGCCAGCTGCGCCAGGCTCACATCGTACAGCGAACGGCGGATCGCCAGATTCAGGCGCTGCCACACCCGTCCCACGCGGCAGCTGTGCTCGATCTCGCAGTGGCCGTGCCCGACGGAGCAGTCGGTGAGGGCCACGGGCCCCTCGAGCGCATCGAGGATGGCGGCGGCGCTGATCTGCGCGGCCGGCCGGGCGAGCTGGTAACCCCCGTGCAGCCCGCGCGTGGACACGACCAGTCCTGCGCGCTGCAGCTGCTTCAGGAGCTTGCTGACCGTGGGCGCGGCAATGTGGGTCTGCTCGGCGAGCGCGGCCGCGGTCTGCACGCGTGCCGGCTCCCCGGCCAGGGCGGCCAGCAGCACGGTGGCGTAATCGGTGAGACGGCTGATGCGCAGCATGGGGGCACCCTTCCAAAACTAGGACTATTTTAGTACTGATTGCAGCCGGAACCAAGCCGGTGCGCGGGCCGGGCGGGGGTTGATTTGCTATCCTTGGCGGCCCCGCGAATCCGGGGCCGTTTTTCACGATGGCGGTCTGTTGGGCGCTCCCGGGCGCCCCCGACGACGTGCCCGCCGTCCGTACAGGAGGATTGCACCGATGAATGCGACCGAGCTGATGCACACCGCGCGCGCGATGGTGACCAAGGGCAAGGGAATTCTGGCCGCCGATGAGAGCACCGGCACCATCACCAAGCGCTTCGCCGGCATCAAGCTGGAGTCCACCGAGGAGCACCGCCGCGCCTATCGGGAGCTGCTGTTCACCGCGCCGGCGGCCGCCGAATCCGTGAGCGGCGTCATTCTCTATGATGAGACCATCCGCCAGAAAACCAAGGACGGCATGCCCTTTCCCCAGTACCTGATGAAGCAGGGCATGATTCCGGGCATCAAGGTCGATTCCGGCGCCAAGGCGCTCGCGGGTTTCCCGGGCGAGACCATCACCGAGGGCCTCGATGGGCTGCGTGAGCGCCTCGTCGAATACCGCAAGCTCGGCGCGCTGTTCGCCAAGTGGCGCGCCGTCATCGACATCGGCGCCGCCATCCCGACGCACTACGCCATCGAGGCGAATGCCGCGGCGCTGGCCCGCTATGCGGCGCTGTGCCAGGAGAACGGCATCGTGCCGATCGTTGAGCCGGAAGTGCTCATGGACGGCGATCACAGCCTCGAGCGCTGCGAGGAGGTCACGAACAAGGTGCTGGCGACGGTGTTCCGCCAGCTGTTCGAGGCACGTGTGCTGCTCGAGGGCATGGTGCTCAAGCCCAACATGGTGATCTCGGGCAAGAAGGCCCCGCAGCGTGCCGGCCCCGAAGTGGTGGCGGAGGCGACGCTGCGCACGCTGCGCCGCCACGTGCCGCCGGCGGTTCCCGGCATCGCATTCCTCTCCGGGGGGCAATCCCCGCAGGAGGCGACGCTGCACCTGGCCCTCATGAACCGGATCGGGGTGCCGCTGCCGTGGGCGCTGACCTTCAGCTACGGGCGTGCGCTGCAGGACACCGCGCTCAAGGCCTGGGGCGGCGCCGGCGCCAATGTCGCCGCCGCGCAGCGCGAGTTCAGCAAGCGCGCCAAACTGAACGGCCTCGCCGCCGCCGGCCGCTACACCGCGGAAATGGAGAGCCAGGCTGCCTGAGGTGCAGGGCCGCCTTAGCACTCGCGTGTCAGTCCCGCCCACCCAGAACCCGCGCCCCGGCACGGCGACGGACGCGGTCGTCGACGTGCGTGACGTGCACTACGCCGTCGGGGCACGGCCGATTTTCGCCGGCCTCGATCTCAGGGTGCGCCGCGGGCGCATCACCGCGATCATGGGTCCCTCCGGCACCGGCAAGACGACGCTGCTGCGGCTCATCACCGGCCAGATCAGTGCCGATCGGGGCCAGGTGCTCACCTTCGGCCAGGACGTGGCGCAGCTGCGGGGCCGCGAGATCTACGCCCTGCGCCAGCGCCTCGGTATGCTGTTTCAGAACGGCGCGCTCCTCACCGACCTCGATGTGTTCGAGAACGTCGCCTTCCCGGTGCGCGAGCACACCGACCTGCCCGAGCCGCTGATCCGCAAGCTCGTGCTCACGAAGCTGCAGGCTGTGGGACTGCGCGGCGCCGCCGAACTGATGCCCGCGGAGCTCTCCGGCGGCATGGCCCGGCGCGTGGCGCTGGCGCGCGCCATCGTCATGGATCCGGAGGTGCTCATCTACGATGAGCCCTTCGTGGGGCTCGACCCGATCTCCCTCGGCTTCATCCAGCGGCTGATCAAGCAGATGAATCAGGCGCTCGGGCTCACCAGCATCGTCGTCTCCCACGATGTGGGGGAGCTTTCCGCCATCGCCGACGACAGCTACCTCCTGTCCGCCGGGCGCGTGGCCGCCGCCGGCGCGCCGGCGGAGCTGCGCGACAGCACCTCCGCGGCGGTGCGCCAGTTCATGACCGGCGGCGCCGAAGGTCCGGTGGCCTTCCATTATCCGGCGCCGGAGTATCTGGCGCAGCTGCTGGCGGACGCGTGATGGCGGGGCGGGACAGCTTTTTGCTGAATGGTGTGCGGCGTGTGGGCGCCACCGCGCTGTTTTTCGGTCGCCTGCTGATGCAATGCGCGCCGGCGCTCGCGCGTCCGCGCCTGATCGTCAGTCAGGTCTTCAACAGCGGCGCCCGCTCGCTCATCATCATCATGCTCTCGGGACTGTTCGTGGGCATGGTGCTCGGGCTGCAGGGCTATGACCTGCTGCAGCGCTTCGGTTCCGAGGACGTGCTCGGCAGTGCCGCAGCCCTGGGGCTGCTGCGCGAGCTCGGGCCGGTGATCACGGCGCTGCTCTTCGCCGGGCGCGCGGGCACCTCGCTCACCTCCGAGATCGGTCTCATGCGCGCGACCGACCAGCTTACCGCCATGGAGATCATGGCGGCCGATCCGCTGCGCTATGTGGCTGCGCCGCGCTTTCTCGGCGGGGTGATCGCCATGCCGCTGCTGGCGGCGATCTTCGGCGTCATCGGGCTCTACGGGGCGCAGCTGATCGGCGTGCAGATGATGGGCGTCGATGCCGGGGTGTTCTGGTCGCAGACGCAGGACTCGGTGCGTCTGCGCGACGTCAACGAGGGCGTGGTGAAGAGTCTGGTGTTTGGCACCGCCTGCAGTCTCGTGGCGGTGTACGAGGGCTACAACGCGGAGCCCACCGCCGCCGGGGTGGGACTGGCCACCACGCGCACCGTAGTCACCTCCTCGGTGCTGATCCTGCTGCTCGACTACGTGCTGACCGCGTCCTTCCTGTAAGGGGAAATCTACTGCCATGCGTGTGAATCCAACACTTGAGCTCGGGACCGGGCTGTTTGTACTGCTGGGCTTTGCGGCGCTGTTGTTCCTGACCACGCAGCTGCCCTCGAGCGGGATCAAGATCGGCCCCAAGAAGGCTACCTACCAGGTGACCGCGCAGTTCGACAACATCGGTGACCTGAAGGTGGGCTCGCCCGTCACCATGTCGGGCGTGCGCATCGGCCAGGTGACCGGCATCGGCTTCAACCCGAAGGACTTCAAGGCGGTGGTGAAGATGCGCTTTGACGCGCAGTACAACGAGATCCCCGACGACAGCTTCGCCGCCATCCAGACCCAGGGGCTGCTCGGCGGCAAGTACATCGGTCTGAGTCCCGGGGGCGACGACCAGTTCCTGAAGAACGGCAGCGTCATCGAGCAAACGCAGTCGGCGATCGTGCTGGAGAGCCTGGTCAACAAGTTCTTCGCCAACTACGCGAGCAAGGGCTCGGACAGCGCCAGCTCGCAGTCCTCGGATAACCAGGCCAAACCGGAGTCGAAGAAATGAGATACGTAACGCTGGTCGCGACCCTGTGGCTCAGCTGCAGCGCCGCGCTCGCGCAGGCGCCCGCGGCCGCTGCTGCAACGGACGGGCCGACCGAGGTGGTGCAGACCGCAGCGCAGAACATGCTCGGTGATCTGGACAAGGACCGCGACGCGTATCGCAAGGATCCCGCCAAGGTCGATCAACTGGTCAGCAAGTACCTGCTGCCGCACTTCGACACCGACTTCTCCGCGAAGATCGTGCTCGGGCAGTACTGGAGGAGCGCGACCCCCGATCAGCGCCAGCGCTTCATCGATGCCTTCTACCACTCGCTGCTGAAGAACTACGGCTCCGCGCTGACTGAGTTCACCGCCGACCGGCTGAAGATCTTCCCCACCAAGGTGGATGGTGATGCCACGCGCGCCACCGTGCGCACCGAGGTCAAGCGCGACAACGGCGATCGCGTCTCGGTGAATTACTACATGCGCAAGACCGCCGAGGGCTGGAAGGCCTGGGACGTGGTCATCGACGGCATCAGCTACGTCAACAGCTATCGCGAGGACTTCGGTCCGCAGATCGAGAGCCAGGGGATCGATGCGGTGATCAAGCGCCTCGAATCGGGCGAGAAGCCCGAGGCCATCGGCAAGCAGACCAAGTGAACTCCTCCCCGCAGTTTCAGCACGCCACGGGCGAGTTCCGCTTGGCGACGCTCGCGCCGGATCGCCTCGGGGCCTGCGGTCCGCTCACCTTTGCGACCGCGCGCCTCGCGCGCCTCGCGGGGCTCGAGGCGCTGCGCTCGGGCGCGCAGCCGCTGCAGATCGATTGCGCCGGCGTCACCGCCTCTGACAGCGCCGGCCTTGCGGTGCTGCTCGACTGGCTGGCCGCCGCCAAGCTCGCCGGGCGCAGGCTGCAGCTGCTGGCCCTGCCGCAGGGGCTCCTCGCCCTGGGGCGTATCAGCGAGGTCGAGCAGCTCTTGCAGGCCGGGGTGTAGCGGCTGCGGGGCCCACCACGCGCTTCAGTGCGGCGGCGGCGGGTTCTGCGGGGCGGGGGCGGATTTCTGCGGTGACTTCGGCGCGCTGTCCTCGTCCGTGTCCTGCTGCGCCTCATCGTAGAGGCGCTGCTCCTCCTGGTCCTGCTGCTCCGTCGTGGCGCCGCCGCTCACCACGAAGTCGCGGTGCTGCAGGTACACGTTACGCACGAACGAGTACGGATCGTAGGAGCTGTCGAGGGTCTTATCCACCGAGAGCAGCTGCGCGCGGTCATCGATCTTGCCCACGGTCCACACACCCCACTCCCACCAGGGGTTGTCGATCAGGTAGTGGCGCGGATCGGAGTACAGATCGGCGACGCGGCCGACGCCATCGCGCACATCGCTCGGGCCGAGGATCGGGATGACGAAGTAGGGCCCGCTGTGCAGTCCCCACTTGCCGAGCGTCTGGCCGAAGTCGCGGCTGTTCTTGTCCAGGCCTGCCGTGGTCGCCGGGTCGAAAAGTCCCCCGAGGCCGAAGGTGGTGTTCATGAGGAAGCGCCCCGTGTCACTGGCGAAGGCGCGAAACTGGCCCTGCAGCAGGTCATTCAGCATGGTCACCGGGTAGCTGAGGTTGCTCGTGAAGTTGCGGATGCCGGTCTGCATGAACCGCGGCACGCCACGCTGGTAGCCGCGCGCCACCGGCCGCAGCACGGCCTTGTCCAGCTTGTCATTGAACTTGTAGGTGGCGCGATTCATGCGCTCCCACGGGTCGCGGGGACTGCGGGTCGTCCCGGGGGGCAGCGTGGCGCAGCCACAAAGCAGCAGACACAGCCATAGCGCGCAGGTGCGGGTCGTGGTTCGCATGGAGCTTGTTGGAATGGACCGGGCGCGCATTGTAGCAGCCCGCAAAGCGAGCACCGGGCGCCCGCAGGAGGGAGGCGCGCGGCGGGAGAATCAGCTATGGGGTCCGGCGCCGCCTTGCTGCTGGCCCTGATCCTCGCTCACCTGGCGCTTGCGCATCGACATCAGGTACTCGCGCACCTCATCGAGGCGCGCCTGGTAGCGCGCGCGCTGGATGGCGCTGAGGTGCGGTGAGGCCAGGGCGAGCTGCAGCTGCTGTGCGGCGAGGCTCAGATCGCCGCCGGCGATCTGGTACTCGCCCATGTAGAAGTAGGCATCCCCGGAGTCGCCGGCGGCGTTGGCGGCGAGGGCGATGAGGCGGATCTGATCGGGGGTCGGCGCCACGTTGTTGAACAGGTCGAGCAGCAGGTTGTGCGCCTCCATCGGCTTGCCGACCGCCATCAGCTCCTGCGCGTAGCGCACCGTGACCGGCACGTTGCGCGGGAACAGCTGCAGCGTGCGGGCAAAGTAGGCAAGCGCCTCCTTGCTGTGACCACTCTTGGCGAGCGCCTGCGCGAGGGCCACGTGCAGCAGCGTCAGCGTCTCGTGCTGCTGCACGAGCGGGGTGAGCACCTTTACCGCCTCCTCGGCGCGGTTGTGCTGGGTGAGCTCGAGCGCATAGGCGTACTGGTCGGCGAGGTCGGCCTCCCCGCGGGTGACCTTGCGCTGGTAAGTGCCGAGCAGGTCGATGTCGGCAGGTGTGGACAGCACCCGTACGCGCTCGCGGATCAGCTCGTAGCTCTGCGAGTCGTGCTGGGTGCGCGGCGGGAACTGCGCCGCGCGCGACTTGGC
>DATIXW010000036.1:0-30254 GCA_035518135.1 Steroidobacteraceae bacterium | reverse complement strand
CTTCCCAGCCTCAACGCGACCGCGCGACGGCTGCAACGGCTGATGGTCGGCCACGCGACTGATCTGCCCCTCGACGGGCACGGCAGGGTACTGCTGCCGCCCGAACTGCGCGAATTCGCGCAGCTCGAGCGGCACGGAATGCTGATCGGGCAGGGCAACCGGTTTGAGCTGTGGGACGAGCGGCGCTGGCACGAGCGCCGCACGCTGTGGCTGCAAAGCGAAGAAGCCGCGACCGATCTGCCGTCCGAGCTCGAATCACTGTCGATCTAGGGGCATTTGAAGAACGAGGCGAGCTGGGCGTAGCCCGTGTCAAGAGCACTCAAGGGGGCGGGGGCGGACCGCTTCGCACGTGGATGAGCACACACCGGTGCTCGCCACCGAGGCGCTCGCGGGGCTGGCCCTGGAAGCGGGCGGTTACTATGTCGATGCGACGTTCGGGCGGGGCGGTCATACGGCACTCATTCTCGCGGCCCTGGGTCGAGAAGGCCGCCTGCTCGCGCTCGACCGGGATCCGCAGGCCATCGCGGCCGGCCGGCGCCGGTTTGCCGACGAAGTGCGGCTTACGCTCGTGCACGCGTCGTTTGCCGACCTCGGCGCGATCGTGCGCTCACACGCTGGCGATCGCCCGTGCCGGGGGGTGCTCTTCGACCTTGGCGTATCGTCGCCGCAGCTTGATGACCCCGGTCGCGGCTTCAGCTTCCGCGCTGACGGGCCGCTCGACATGCGTATGGACCCGACGCGCGGTGAGCCCGTCTCGGCCTGGCTCGCTCGGGCGGGCGTCGACGAGATTCGCCAGGTGATCGCGACCTTCGGCGAAGAGCGCTTCGCACGCCGCGTGGCGCGGGCCATCGTGGGCGCGCGTGAGAAGGCCCCGCTCACGCGCACCGCCGAGCTCGCAACGCTCGTGGCCGCCGCGGTGCGCACCCGCGAGCCGGGCAAGCACCCGGCGACGCGCACCTTCCAGGCGCTGCGCATGTTCATCAACGATGAACTCGGCCAGCTCGAGCGCGGTCTTACGGGTGCGCTCGAGGTGCTCAGTCCCGGCGGGCGCCTCGCCGTGATCAGCTTCCACTCGCTCGAGGATCGTGCGGTCAAGCGCTTCATGCAGCGCGCCGCGCAGGTCGACCCCGCGCTCAAGCACCTGCCGGTGGTGCCGATTCAGGCGCGCCCGCGCCTGAAGCTCATCGGGCGCAAGCAGCGGGCGGCAGAGGCCGAGGTCGCGCGCAATCCCCGCGCCAGGAGCGCGCTGCTGCGCATCGCGGAGAAGCTGCCGTGAAGGGCCGCCGCCTGCTGTGGCTCGCTCTGCCGCTTTTGTGGGTGGCCACGCTCGCCTCGGCCGCCGGGGCGATCTACTGCAAACACCGCGCGCGCGCCCTGTTCGTCGAGCTCGAGGCCCTGAATGGGCGCCGCGACAACCTGGAGATCGAGTGGGGCCAGCTGCAGCTGGAGCAAAGCGCCTGGTCCACCCATGCCTTCGTCGAGCGCGTCGCGAGCGCCAAGCTCCATATGACGCTGCCACCGCCGAAGGAGATCGAGATCGTAAGCCCATGAAGGCACGTGGCGCGCGCGAGGACGCAGCGGGCTCGTTCCGCTGGCGGGCGTATCTGCTGCTCGGGCTGCTCGGCTTCTGCGCCCTCGCACTCATCTACCGCGCCGTGAACCTGCAGCTGGTCGATCACGGCTTTCTCGCCAAGGAGGGCGATGCGCGCTTCTCGCGCGTGCTGGAGATCACCGCGCACCGCGGCACCATCACCGACCGCTACGGGGAGCCGCTGGCGGTGTCGACCCCGGTGGATTCGATCTGGGTGAACCCGAGCGAGCTGGCCCTCGCCACGGATCAGATCCCGCGCCTCGCCAAGGCGCTCGGGCTCGAGCGCCAGGAGCTCGCACGCCGCATCACGAGCAACCTCGACCGTGAGTTCCTCTACCTCGCCCGCCAGCGCCAGCCGGCCGAGGCCGCCCAGATCAAGGCCCTGGGCATCCCGGGCCTGTACACCTCGCGCGAGTACCGTCGCTACTATCCCGCCGGCGAGGTCACCGGGCACCTGCTCGGCTTCACCAACGTGGATGACGCCGGCCAGGAGGGGCTCGAGCTCGCCTTCGATCACTGGCTCGCCGGGGAGGACGGCGCCAAGCGCGTCATCCAGGACCGCTACGGGCGCATCGTGCAGAACGTCGAGAGCATCCGCCCGGCGCGCCCCGGCAAGGACCTGGTGCTCTCGATCGATCTGCGCATCCAGTACCTCGCCTATCGGGAGCTCAAGGCGGCGATCCGCGACCAGCGTGCCCGCGCCGGCTCGATCGTGGTGATCGACGTGGACAGCGGCGAGATCCTCGCCATGGTGAATCAGCCGGCCTACAACCCCAACGACCGCGACCAGATCCAGGCCGCGACCTACCGCAACCGCGCCGCCACCGACATCTTCGAGCCCGGCTCCTCGATCAAGCCGTTCTTCGTGGCCGCCGGCCTCGCCTCGGGCAAGTACGACAGCAGGAGCATCATCGACACCTCCCCCGGCTTCTTCAAAGTCGGCGCCAAGATCTTCGAGGACGAGCACAACCTAGGCGCCATCGACATCGCCACCGTGCTCGCCAAGAGCTCCAACGTCGGCATGGCGCACATCGCGCTCACGCTGCCGCCGCAGGGCATCTGGAACACGCTCACGCACCTGGGCTTCGGGCAGCTGACCACGAGTGGCTTCCCGGGCGAGTCGGCGGGCCTGCTGCCCAACTACGCCCAGTGGCGCCCGATCGGCATCGTCACCATGTCGCACGGCTACGGCCTCTCGGTGACCCCGCTGCAGCTGGCGCACGCCTACGCCACCATCGGCTCCTTCGGGCTCGCCCGGCCACTGTCCTTCCTGCGCGTCGAGGGCGACCCGGGCGGCACGCGCGCCCTCGATGAGCGCGTGTGCCGCGAACTGATCGGCATGCTCGAGTCGGTGGTCAGCGCCGAAGGCACCGGCAAGCTTGCGGCCATTCCCGGCTACCGCGTCTCGGGCAAGACCGGCACCGCCTTCAAGGCGACCGCCGGGGGCTACTCGACCGACCGCTACATGGCGGTGTGGGGTGGAGTCGCCCCGGCGAGCGCCCCGAAGCTCGCCGCGGTCGTGGTGATCGATGAGCCGAGCGCCGGTCAGCACATGGGCGGGCAGGTCGCCGCCCCGGTGTTCTCGCGCGTGGTTGGCGGGGCGCTGCGGCTGCTCGCGGTGGCGCCCGACCAGCCGGTGAACATCCCCGAGGAGCTGCCCTCGAGCCCCGGGCTCGGCGTCGTGCGTACGGCGGCGCTGCCATGAGCGCCCTGCCGGCACGGCGCGCGCTTGCGGAGCTCACGGCCGGCATCGCCGCCGCGCCCGCCGAGGTCCTGGTGAGCGACCTGACGCTCGACAGCCGCGCCATCACCCCGGGGGCGCTGTTCCTTGCCTGCCGCGGGCGCACGCATCACGGACTTCAGTTCCTGCCCGAGGCGCTCGCGCGCGGTGCGCGCGCGGTGCTCTATGAGCCCGAAGGCGCCCCCGCCGCGCCCGCGGTGCCCGCGGGGGTGTACGCAGCGGCGGTGCCTGCGCTCACCGAGCAGGTGGGCAGAATCGCGGACCGCTTCTTCGGGGCGCCCTCGCAGGCGCTCACCATCGCCGGCATCACCGGCACCAACGGCAAGACCACCTGCGCATGGCTACTGGCGCAGGCGCTGACGCACTGCCGCCGCCCCGCCGCCTACATCGGCACGCTCGGCTTCGGGCGTCCCCCGCAGCTGTCCTCGACGCTGCACACCACCTGCGATGCGGTCACGCTGCAGCGCCAGCTGGCACAGCTGCGCGCGCAGGGCGCCGAGTGCGTGTGCATGGAAGTGTCCTCCCACGCGCTCGACCAGTCGCGCGTCGGCGCGGTGCGCTTCAACACCGCGGTGTTCACCAACCTCACCCGCGATCACCTCGACTACCACGGCACCATGGAGCATTACGGCGCGGCCAAGGCGCGCCTGTTCGCCTGGCCGCACCTCGCGCTGCGGGTGATCAACGTCGATGATCCCTTCGGGGCGGCGCTCGCCGCCCGTCCCGGCGCGCCGCTCATCGCGACGCTGCGCACGAGCCAGGCGCCGCTGCCGGGCGCGGCACGCTTCGTGCGCGCCGCGCGCGTGCGACCCGAGCCCGGGGGGCTGGTCATCGATGTCGAGTCCAGCTGGGGCGCCGCGCAGCTCGCGGTGCGCCTGGTGGGGGAGTTCAACGTCGACAACGCCCTCACGGTGCTCGCGGTGCTGCTCGCCTGGCAGATCCCGCTGCGCGATGCGGTGCGGGCGCTTGGCAGGAGCCGCGCCGCGAGCGGGCGCATGGAGATGTTCGGCGGCCGCGGGCGCACGCCGCTCGCCATCGTCGACTATGCGCACTCTCCGGATGCGCTCGCGAACGCGCTGCGGGCCGCGCGCCTGCACTGCCGCGGGGCGCTGCGCGTGGTATTCGGCTGCGGCGGCGACCGTGACGCCGGCAAGCGCCCGCTCATGGGGAAGATCGCCGCCGAGCTCGCCGACGATGTCATCGTCACCGATGACAACCCGCGCAGCGAAGACCCCGCGCGCATCGTCGCCGACATCCTCGCCGGCATGAGCGGCGCCACGCCCCAGGTGGTCGAGCACGATCGCGCGCTCGCCATCCGCCTGGCGCTCGAGCGCTCCGGCGCCGATGACGTGGTGCTGATCGCCGGCAAGGGGCACGAGGGCTACCAGATCGTGGGCCACGAGCGGCGCGAGTTCCAGGATCAGACGGTGGTCAGCCACGAGCTGGCGCGGCTGGCGCCATGAAGCGCACGCTCGCAGAGTTCGCGCGCCTGTGTGGCGGCCGCCTGGAGGGCGCCGATGCCGCCTTCACCGACGTGGTGAGCGATTCGCGCACGCTCGCCCCGGGTCAGCTGTTCGTGGCCTTAAGCGGCCCGAAGTTCGACGGCAACGATTTCGTGGCCGCGGCGCAGGCCGCCGGGGCCGCGGGGGCCGTGGTGAGCGCGGCGCAGCCGGTGGCGCTGCCGCAGATCGTGGTGCGCGACACGCAGGCGGCGCTCGAGCAGGCCGCGCGCGGCTGGCGCGCGCGCTTCGGCGGCCCGCTCATCGGGGTAGCCGGCAGCAACGGCAAGACCACCGCCAAGGAGATGACCGCCGCGATCCTCGCGCAGGCCGGGGAGACGCTCGCCACGCGCGGCAACCTGAACAACCACATCGGCGTGCCGCTGACGCTCTTGCGGCTGACCCCCGCGCACCGCTTCGCGGTCATCGAGATGGGCGCCAACCGCGCCGGCGAAGTGGCCGCGCTCGTCGCGCTCGCGCGCCCGAGCGTGGGCCTCATCACCAACGCGGGGGCTGAGCACCTCGAGGGCTTCGGCTCGCTCGAGGGCGTGGCGCGCGCGGAAGGGGAGATGGTCGCGGGCCTTGCGGACGCATCGACGGCGGTCATCAACGCCGACGATGCCTTCGCGGGCCTGTGGCGCCGCTCGACGCTCGCGCGCGTGGTCACCTTCGGCGTGCGCGCGCGCGCGGACTTCAGCGCGAGCGAGGTGCAGGCGACGGTCGGGGAGGGGGGCTTTCGCACCCAGTTTTGCCTGAACGCCCCGCAGGGCAGCACCGCTATCGAGCTCGCCCTGGGGGGTGCGCACAACGTCTCCAACGCGCTCGCCGCCGCCGCCGCGGCGGCGAGCGCCGGGGCGACGCTCGAGCACATCGCCGCAGGTCTTGCCACGGTGCGTGCCGTGCCCGGGAGGCTGCAGTTCAAGCAGACGCGCGGCGGCGCCTGGCTGATCGATGACTCCTACAACGCGAACCCGAGCTCGGTGCGCGCCGCGATCGAGGTGCTCGCCTCCCTGAGCGGTCGCAAGTGGCTCGTGCTCGGGGACATGGGCGAGCTCGGCGACTTCGCCGCCGAGGCGCACAGCAGCATCGGGGAGTTCGCGCGCGCCCAGGGGATCGAGCGCCTCTACGGCACCGGCGCTCTGATGGCGCGCGCGGTGGAGAGCTTCGGGGCGGGCGCGCGCTGGTACCCGGACGCCACCGCGCTCACCGGGGCACTGTCGGAGGCACTCGCCGGCGCAGGTCCCGCGGTGCGCCTGCTGGTCAAGGGTTCCCGCTTCAACCGCCTGGAGCGCGTGGTCGATGCGCTCACGGGCCACGCGCACACGGGCAGTCACCACTAGTGCTTTACTGGATCACCCAACAGCTCGCCGGCCGCATCAGCGGACTGCACGTCTTTGCCTACCTGACCTTCCGCGCCATCCTCGCGACGGCCTCAGCCCTCGGGCTGTCGCTCCTGCTCGGGCCCTCGATGATCGCGCGCCTCTCGCGCTACCAGATCGGCCAGGTGGTGCGCGATGACGGGCCGAAGAGCCACCTGCCCAAGGCCGGCACCCCGACCATGGGCGGCACGCTCATCCTGGTGACGACGCTGGTCACCACGCTCCTGTGGGCGGAGCTGTCCAACCGCCTGGTGTGGATGGTGCTCGGCGTGACCTTCGCCTTCGGGCTCATCGGCCTCTACGACGATTACCTGAAGCTCGTGGTGCGCAACCCCAGGGGACTCGCGCCGCGCTGGAAATACTTCTGGCAGTCGGTGGCCGGGCTGGCGGTCGCGGCGACGCTCTACTACACGGCCACCGAGCCTGCCGAGACGGCGCTGTTCCTGCCGTTCGTGAAGAACTTCGAGCAGCCGCTGTCGGCGTTTGGCTTCATCGCGCTCGGCTACCTGATGATCGTCGGCATGAGCAACGCGGTGAACCTCACCGACGGCCTCGATGGCCTCGCCATCATGCCCGCCGCGCTCGTCAGCGCCGCGCTCGGCATCTTCGCCTACGCGAGCGGTAACGCCGTGTTCGCGCACTACCTGCAGATCCCGGAGATCCGCGGCGCGGGTGAACTTCTGATCTTCTGCGCCTCCCTCGCCGGGGCGGGCCTGGGGTTCCTGTGGTTTAACTCCTACCCCGCGCAGGTGTTCATGGGCGACGTCGGCGCGCTGGCCATTGGCGGCGCCATCGGGGTGCTCGCCGTGATCGTGCGCCAGGAGCTGGTCGCGCTGCTCATGGGCGGGGTGTTCGTGCTCGAGACGGCCTCCGTCATCCTGCAGGTGGCCTCCTTCAAGCTCACCGGCAGGCGCCTCTTCCGCATGGCGCCGATTCACCATCACTTCGAGCTCAAGGGCTGGGCCGAGCCGAAGGTGATCGTGCGCTTCTGGATCATCTCGCTCCTTCTCGTCCTGGCAGGGCTCGCCACCCTGAAGCTGCGATGAGCGCCTCTGCCGCCACTGCCCCGGGGGCGGTCATCGTCGGCCTTGGCCGCACGGGGATCTCCTGCGCGCGCTACCTGCACGCGCGCGGCTGGCGCCTCGCCGTCACCGATACGCGCGCGCAGCCGCCCGAGCTCGCCGCGCTGCGCGCGCTCGATGCCTCGATCCCGGTGAGCCTCGGCGCGCTCGACACCGGGCTGCTCTGCGGGGCGCTGTGCGTGGTCGCCTCTCCCGGGGTCTCCCTCGCCGAGCCCTTCTTCGCCGAGGCACGCCGCCTGGGGCTGGAGATCGTCGGCGACGTGGAGCTCTTCGCGCGCGCCGCGCACGCCCCGGTGGTCGGCATCACCGGCACCAACGGCAAGAGCACCGTGACCACGCTCCTCGGGCGCATGGCCGCGCGCGCGGGGCTGAAGGTGCAGGTGGGCGGGAACCTGGGCGAGCCGGCGCTGGAGCTGCTCGATGCGGCCACTGAGCTGTACGTGCTGGAGCTCTCCAGCTACCAGCTGCAGACTACCGAGTCGCTGCACTGCCGCGCGGCGGCGGTGCTCAACGTGAGCCCCGATCACCTCGACCGCTACGCGGACGTGGCCGCTTACGCTGCCGCCAAGGCGCGTATCTTCGCGCGCTGCGACATCGCGGTGATCAACCTCGATGACCCGCTCGTGGTGGCGATGCCGCACGCGGCCGCGCGCACCCTGAGCTTCTCCCTGCGCGCGGCCATCGGTGCAGACTACGCCATCGCGCGCTGCGAGGGCGCCTGGTGGCTCACCCGGCGCGAGGAGCCGCTGCTGCCGCTCGCGGCGATGCGGATCAAGGGCCTGCACAATGCCGCCAACGCGCTCGCCGCGCTCGCCCTGGGCGAGGCACTCGCCCTGCCGCAGGCGGCGATGCTGCAGGAGCTGCAGAGCTTCGAAGGCCTTGCGCACCGCTCGCAGTGGGTCGCGGACGTGGGCGGGGTCACCTACGTCGATGACTCCAAGGGTACCAACGTCGGCGCAACGCTTGCGGCGGTGGCGGGTATGGAGGGCCCCCTGGTCATGATCCTCGGCGGGGAGGGGAAGAACCAGGACTTCACCCCGCTTGCTGCCGCCTTCCGCGGCAAGGTGCGCTGCGCGGTGCTGATCGGCCGCGACGCCGCCGCGCTCGAGCAGGTGCTCGCGGGCGTGTGCCCGGTTGCGCGCGCGACGACGCTCCCGGCGGCGGTGGCGGCGGCCGCGGCGGCCGCGCAGCCCGGGGACACCGTGCTGCTCTCGCCTGCGTGCGCAAGCTTCGACATGTTCCGCGACTACGCGCACCGCGGCGCGGTGTTCGCGCAAGCGGTGCGGGAGCTGGCCGCATGAGCGCCGCGAGCTCCCTCATGGGCTTTGCGCGCTCGAGCGCGCGCAACGGCGCCGTGCACCTCGATGGCGTCACGCTCGCGCTCGTGGGGGCGATTACCCTCCTCGGACTGGTGATGGTGACCTCGGCGTCGGTCTCGATCGCCGGCCAGGAGAGCGGCCAGCCGTTCTTCTATCTCGAGCGCCAGCTGCTGCTCACGCTGATCGGCGCCGCCTGCGCAGCGCTCGTGTTCTGCGTGCCCACCGAGCTCCTGGAGAAGGCCTCGCTCCCACTGCTCGCGGTCGCGATCGCGCTCTTGCTGGTGGTGCTGGTGCCCGGCCTCGGGCACTCGGTGAACGGCAGCCGGCGCTGGCTGCGCCTCGCCGGGGCGAACTTCCAGGTGTCCGAGCTCGCGCGCGTGCTGGTGCTCATCTACGTCGCCTCCTACGCGGTGCGGCGCGAAAGCGAGCTGCGCGAGTCCTTCATGGGCCTGGTGAAGCCGCTGGGACTGGTGTTCTGCGTGAGCGCGCTGCTTTTGGTGGAGCCGGACTTCGGCGCCGCCACGGTGCTCTTCGCGACCGGCTTTGGGCTCCTCTTCCTCGCCGGGGCGCGCCTGCGCTACGTCATCGCCATGACCGCCATCGCGGGGGCCTCCTTTGGCATCCTCGCGGTGAGCTCGAGCTACCGCATGCGGCGCCTGACGGCGTTCCTGGATCCCTGGGCGGATCCGTTCAACAGCGGCTTCCAGCTGACGCAGTCGCTCATCGCGATCGGCCGCGGGCAGTGGCTCGGGGTGGGCCTCGGGGACTCGGTGCAGAAGCTCTTCTACCTGCCCGAGGCGCACACCGACTTCCTGTTCGCGGTGCTCGCCGAGGAGCTGGGCCTGGTGGGCGTGGTGGTGACGCTTGCGCTGTTCCTCGCGCTCGTGTGGCGCAGCTTCCACATCGCGCGCCTCGCGGCGCAGGCGGGACTTAAGTTCCCCGCCTACCTCGCGGCGGGCTTCGGCCTGTGGGTGGGCATCCAGGCCTTCATCAACATCGGCGTCAACATGGGGGTGCTGCCGACCAAGGGGCTGACGCTGCCGCTCATGAGCTACGGCCGCTCGAGCCTGATCGTGGCGCTGGCGTGGGTGGGCCTCTTGCTGCGCGTCTATCACGAGGCGCTGCGCGAGCAGCGCGGCTCGGCCACCGTGCGGGGCGCCGCGTGAGTCGCCCGATCCTCATCATGGCCGGCGGCACCGGCGGGCACGTCTTCCCGGCGCTCGCGCTCGCGCGGCTCTTGCGCGAACAGTCGACCGAGGTCATCTGGCTCGGTACCGAGCGCGGGCTCGAGTCGCGCATCATCCCGGGCGAGGGCATCCCCATCGAGAAGCTCTCGATCGGGGGCCTGCGCGGCAAGGGCGCACTCACCTGGCTCGCCGCCCCGTTTCGCTTGAGCCGCGCGCTGCTGCAGGCGCTCGCCGTGATGCGCCGCCACCACCCGAGCGTGGTGGTGGGCCTCGGGGGCTTCGTCACCGGGCCCGGCGGAGTGGCCGCCTGGCTCACGCGCTGCCCGCTCGTCATCCACGAGCAGAACGCCATCGCCGGCTTCACCAACCGCTGCCTTGCGCACCTGGCGCGCCAGGTCCTCGAGGCCTTTCCCGACAGCTTCGGCCGCGACGTGCACGCGAAGGTCATCGGCAACCCCGTACGGCGCGACATCAGCGCGGTGCCGCCGCCGGCGGAGCGCTTCGCCGCGCGCACCGGCCCGATCCGCATCCTCGTCATCGGCGGCAGCCAGGGGGCGGCGCGCCTGAACGCCGTCGTGCCCTTTGCGCTCAAGCGCCTCGCGGCGACCCTCGCCTTCGACGTGCGTCACCAGGCCGGCGAGCGCTGGCTCGAGGCCGGGCGCGCCAGCTACGCGCAGGCCGGCGTGCGCGCCGACGTGCGCCCCTTCATCGAGGACATGAGCGAGGCGTACGCCTGGGCGGACCTGGTCATCTGCCGCGCCGGCGCCCTGACCGTCTCCGAGCTCGCCGCCGCCGGGGTCGCCGCGGTGCTGGTGCCCTTCCCGAACGCCGTCGATGACCATCAGTCCTACAACGCGCAGTACCTGGTGCGCGAGGGCGCGGCGGTGCTGATCAGCGACCGCGAGCTCACCCCCGAGCGCCTCGCCGGGGAACTTGAGCGCCTGTGCGCGGGGCGCGGCAAGCTCCTCGCCATGGCCGAGCGGGCGCGCCTGCTCGCGCGTCCGCGCGCCGCGGACGAGCTCGCCGCCTCCTGCCTGCAGCTTGCGCGGAGGGCCGCATGAGCCGCGAACGCCGGGGCCAGCCGCAGCGGGTGCAGATCGAGCGGCGCGCGCAGCCGGAGCGGCGCGACCGCATGCGCCGCATCAACACCATCCATTTCGTGGGCATCGGCGGCAGCGGCATGTCCGGGATCGCCGAGGTGCTGCTCAACCTCGGCTACGCCGTGCAGGGCTCGGACCTGCGCGCGAGCGCGGTGACGCAGTGGCTCACCGGCTTAGGCGCACGCATCGCCTTCGGCCACGCGGCCGCGCACATCGAGGGGGCGGACGTCGTGGTGGTCTCAGGCGCGGTGGCGCGCGAGAACCCGGAGGTGCAGGCGGCGCTCGCCGCGCGCGTCCCGGTGGTGGCGCGCGCGGAGATGCTGGGCGAGCTCATGCGCTTCCGCTACTCCATCGCGGTCGCCGGCTCGCACGGCAAGACCACCACCACGAGCCTCATCGCCGGGATCCTCAGCGAGGGGGGCGAGGACCCGACCTACGTGATCGGCGGGCGCCTGAAGAGTGGCAGCAACGCGCGCCTGGGCGCCGGGCGCTACCTCGTGGCGGAGGCCGACGAGAGCGACGCCTCCTTCACGCACCTGCAGCCGCTCATCGCCATCGTTACCAACATCGACAACGATCATCTGAGCACCCACGGGGGGGACTTTGGCCTGCTCAAGCAGAGCTTCGTCGAGTTCCTGCACAACCTGCCGTTCTATGGGCTCGCGGTGCTGTGTCTGGACGATGAGCACGTGCGCGGCATCGTGAGCGAGGTCGGACGCCCGATCCTCTCCTACGGGCTCGAGCCCGGCGCCGATGTGCGCGCGGTCAACATCCGCGCGCAGGGCCTGAAGACGCACTTCGACGTGCAGCGCGCCGCCGCGGCGGCGCCGCTGGCCGTCACGCTGAACCTGCCGGGCCTGCACAACGTGCGCAACGCCCTCGCCGCCATCACGGTGGCGAGCGAGCTGGGCATCGAGGACGCGGCCATCGTGCGCGCGCTCGCCTCCTTCCAGGGGGTCGACCGGCGCCTGCAGCACATCGCCGACGTCGTGACCGCCTTAGGGGTGGTGAGCGTCGTCGATGACTACGGCCACCACCCGACGGAGGTCACCGCGACGCTGGAAGCGGTGCGCCAGGGCTATCCCGCGCGGCGCATCGTGCTCGCGTTCCAGCCGCACCGCTTCACCCGCACGCGCGATCTCATCGATGACTTCGCCAAGGCGCTCTCGGCGGCGGACCTCTTGCTCGTCACCGAGGTGTACGCCGCCGGGGAGCCGCCGATCACCGGCGCGGACGGGCGCGCGCTGTGCCGCGCGGTGCGCGGCCGCGGCCAGCTCGAGCCGCTGTTCGTGGAGAAGGTCGAGGAGCTGCCCGAGGCTCTGAAGGATGTGATCCAGGACGGCGACGTCATCCTCGCCATGGGAGCCGGCAGCATCAGCGCCGTCGCCCACACGCTGCCGGATCGGCTGCCGGCGCTGCTGCCGCCCGGGAGGGGTGCGTGAACGTGGCCGTCGCCCTCACACCGGAGTTTGCCCTGCGCGTGCGCCGTGACGAGCCCTTAAGCCGCCACACCTCCTGGCACGTGGGCGGCCCCGCGGAGGTGTTCTTCAACCCGCGCGACCTCAGCGAGCTCGCCACTTTCCTCAAGAGCATCCCCGCAGACGTGCCGGTCACCTTCATCGGCTTAGGGAGCAACCTCCTGGTGCGCGACGGCGGGCTCCCCGGGGTGGTCATCAGCACCCAGGGCACGCTCGATGCGCTCGAGCGCCTGAGCGAGACGCGGGTGCGCGCCGGGGCCGGCGTCGCCTGCGCTCGCATCGCGCGCCAGTGCGTGAAGTGGGGCCTGGGGCCTGCGGAGTTCTTCGCCGGTATCCCCGGCACGCTCGGCGGGGCGCTCGCGATGAATGCCGGCGCCTTCGGCGGGGAGACCTGGGCGCACGTGCTCAGCGTGCACACCATCGATCGGCGCGGGCACACCCACGTGCGCGCGCGCGCCGAGTACCAGGTGAGCTACCGGGAGGTCGTGATGCCGGCCGCGGAGGAGTGGTTCATCGCCGCCGAGCTCGCCTTCGAGCGCAAGGCCGCCGCGCACGCGCGCGAGATGCAGCAGCTCCTCGAGCGGCGCCGCGCCACGCAGCCGATCGGGGAGTGGAGCTGCGGCTCGGTGTTCACCAATCCGCCCGGTGACCATGCCGCGCGGCTCATCGAGGCGGCGGGACTGAAGGGCTATCGCATCGGGGATGCCTCGGTTTCGCAGAAACACGCCAACTTCATCATCAACCACGGCGAGGCCAGTGCCCGTGATCTTGAGAATCTCATCGCCTACGTGCGCGACACCGTCGAGCGCGTGCACGGCATCGCGCTCAAGGCCGAAGTGCGCATCGTGGGAGTGCCCTAGATGCGCCTGAGCTACGACCCGAAGGCCCTCAGGCGCGCGCGCTCACCCGCCGAGTTCGGCCGCGTCGCGGTGCTCTTCGGGGGCGACTCGAGCGAGCGCGAGATCTCCCTCCTCACCGGCAACGCGGTGCTCGCGGCCCTCAAGGGCCGCGGCGTCGATGCGCACGGCTTCGATCCGGGCGAGCGGGCGCTCACCGAGCTGCTCGCCGAGCGCTTCGATCGGGTGTGGATCGCGCTGCACGGACCGGGCGGGGAGGACGGCACGCTCCAGGGGGCGCTCGAGTACCTCGGCGTCCCCTACACCGGCAGCGGCGTCATGGGCTCGGCGATCGGCATGGATAAGCTGCGCACCAAGCGCCTCGCGCTCGCCGCGGGCGTCCCGACCGCGGATTTCGTGATCCTGAAGGGGCCGCAGGACTTCGCGCCCACGCTCGAGCGCCTCAAGCTCCCCCTGATCGTGAAGCCGGCCACCCAGGGCTCGAGCGTCGGCATGACGAAGGTCGAGCGCGCGGGCGAGCTCGCGGGTGCCTACGCCGCCGCCGCGCAGTTCGAGACGCTGGTGTTCGCCGAGCCCTGGCTCTCGGGCAGCGAGTACACGGTGGCGATCCTGCAGGACGCAGCGCTCCCCTCGATCCGCATCGAGACCCCCAAGACCTTCTACGACTACGAGGCGAAGTACTTCCGCGACGACACGCGCTACTTCTGCCCCTCGGGCCTCTCCGCGCCCGTCGAGGCACACCTGGCGAGCCTTGCGCTCGCGGCCTTCGAGGCCTGCGGCGCCGGGGGCTGGGGACGCGCGGACTTCATGATGGACGGGGCGGGCAGGCCGCAGCTGCTCGAGATCAACACCATCCCGGGCATGACCGGTCACAGCCTGGTGCCCATGGCCGCGCGCGCGGTCGGCATCGATTTTCCCGAGCTGTGCTGGCGGGTGCTCGAGACGAGCTTCACGCGCAAGCTCCTGGTGCCGGCGAAAGGCAGGGGCTGAGGCGTGATCGGCCGTCCCAGAAACCGCCGCAAACCGAAGGAGGCGCGCCGGCGCCTGAAGCTCCCGGCGCTCAACTGGCGCTACCTCGGCTACAGCTTCGGCGCGCTCGCGCTCATCGCCGGCGCGACGCTCGCCATTTCCTGGACGCTGAACCAGCCGATCGAGACGGTGGCCGTGCAGGGGCGCTTCCAGCGCGTCACCCCCGGGGACGTCGAGCGCGTGGTGAAGAGCTGCGTGCACGGGTCGGGCCTTTTGTCGGTCGACCTCGCCCAGGTACGCCGCGCGATCCACACGCTCCCCTGGGTCGATGCGGTGAGCGTCGAGCGCGACTGGCCCAGGGGACTTACGGTGCTGGTGGTGGAGCAGACCGCGGCGGCGCGCTGGGGCGAGCGCGGGCTGCTGAACACCCGCGGGGAGCTGTTCGATTCGGACGAGCGCCACATCCCGCCCGAGCTTGCGCAGCTGGAGGGGCCCGAGGGGAAGGAGGCCCTGGTGGCGCAGCGCTACCTCTCCGCCGAGGGGCGCCTGATGCAGGCCGGCGTGCGCATGACGGCGCTGCGCCTGGATGCGCGCGGGGCCTGGGAGTTTGACCTCGCGAACGGCGTGACGGTGCGCTTAGGCCGGCGCCAGGTGGATGAGCGATTCGAGAAATTCATGACGACGGCGCTGAAGCTCGTGACCCAGCGCGGCGAGGACATCTCATACGTGGACATGCGTTACACCAACGGGTTTGCCATCGGCTGGCGCGGCAATGCCGCCCGCGGCGCGGGTCGCGAGGAAGCGGATCATGCTTAAGCGCAGCGAGCGAAATCTCATCGTGGGCCTCGACATCGGCACCTCCAAGGTCGTGGCGCTGGTGGGCGAGGTGGGCCCGGACGGCTCGATCGAGCTGCTGGGCCTGGGCTCGCAGCCCTCGCGGGGACTGAAGAAGGGCGTGGTGGTCAACATCGAATCCACCGTGCAGTCGATCCAGCGCGCCGTGGAGGAGGCCGAGCTCATGGCCGGCTGCGAGATCCACTCCGTCTACGCCGGCATCGCCGGCAGCCACGTGAGGAGCCTCAACTCCCACGGCGTCGTGGGCGTGCGCGACAAGGAAGTCAGCCACGGGGACGTCGAGCACGTGATCGATGCGGCCAAGGCGGTCGCCATCCCCGCCGACCAGAAGATCCTGCACGTGCTGCCGCAGGAGTTCATCGTCGACGGCCAGGAGGGCATCCGCGACCCGATCGGCATGTCCGGGGTGCGCCTGGAGGCGAAGGTGCACATCGTCACCGGCGCGGACTCCGCCGCGCAGAACATCGAGAAGTGCATCCAGCGCTGCGGGCTCGAGGTCGATGACGTGGTGCTCGAGCAGCTCGCCTCGAGCTTCGCCGTGCTCACCGAGGACGAGAAGGAGCTCGGGGTGTGCCTGGTCGACATCGGCGGCGGCACCACCGATCTGGCCGTGTTCGCCAGCGGCGCGATCCGCCACACCGCGGTGATCCCGATCGCCGGCGACCAGGTGACCAACGACATCGCGGTCTCGATGCGCACCCCCACCCAGTACGCCGAAGACATCAAGATCCGCTACGCCTGTGCGCTCTCGCAGCTCGCCAACCCCGATGAGAGCATCGAGGTGCCCTCGGTGGGCGAGCGCCCGGCGCGGCGCCTGGCGCGCCAGACGCTCGCGGAAGTGGTCGAGCCGCGCTACGAGGAGCTCTTCGGCCTGGTGCGCGAGGAACTCGCGCGCTCCGGCTTCGAGGAGGTCATCGCCGCGGGCATCGTGCTCACCGGCGGCAGCGCCAAGATGGAAGGCGCGATCGAGCTGGCCGAGGAGGTGTTCCACGTGCCGGTGCGCCTCGGCGTCCCGCAGACCGTGCACGGACTGTCCGACGTGGTGAAGAACCCGATCTATTCCACCGGCGTGGGGCTCTTGCTCTACGCGCGCGACAACGCTTTGCCCGCCCGTCGCGGGCGCTCCCTGGGCGGTAATGCCAAGACGATGCTCGAGCGCATGCGGTCCTGGTTCCAGGGGAATTTTTAGAAGCTGACAGCGAAATGACAAAAGCAAGCCTTCGACTCAACCAACCGTTTGTATTTGTGTAAGGAGCGAGACCATGTTTGAACTGATGGACGCGTACAGCCAAAGCGCCGTCATCAAGGTGATCGGGGTCGGGGGTGGGGGCGGCAACGCCGTCGCCCACATGGTGACCGCCGGCATCGATGGCGTGGAATTCATGTGCATCAACACCGACAGCCAGGCGCTCAAGCACGCCAAGGTGAAAACCGCGCTGCAGATCGGCTGCAACATCACCAAGGGCCTGGGCGCCGGCGCCGACCCCGAGGTCGGCCGCCAGGCCGCGATGGAGGACCGTGACCGCATCGTCGAGCTGATCGAGGGCTGCGACATGCTCTTCATCACCGCCGGCATGGGCGGGGGCACCGGCACCGGGGCCGCCCCGGTCGTGGCGCAGGTGGCGAAGGAGCTCGGCATCCTCACCGTTGCGGTCGTGACCAAGCCCTTCGAGATGGAAGGCAGCAAGCGCACCTTCGTCGCCGACCACGGCATCAGCGAGCTCGGCAAGTACTGCGACTCGCTCATTACAATTCCTAACCAGAAACTGCTCACGGTGCTGGGCCCGCAGACCACGCTCCTGGATGCCTTCAAGGCCGCCAACCAGGTACTGCAGGGGGCCGTGCAGGGCATCGCCGAGCTGATCACCCGGCCGGGGCTGATCAACGTCGACTTCGCCGACGTGCGCACCGTGATGGCCGAGACCGGCATGGCGATGATGGGCTCGGGCGTTGCCAGCGGCGAGGGCCGCTCGCGGGCGGCCGCCGAGGCCGCGGTCTCCTCCCCGCTGCTAGAGGACATCAACCTGGCAGGCGCGCACGGGATCCTCGTGAACGTCACCGCCGGCATGGACCTCTCGATCGGGGAATTCCAGGAGGTCGGCCAGATCGTCAAGCAGTTCGCCTCCGAGGATGCGACCGTGGTGGTCGGCACCGTGATCGACCCGGAGCTGTCCAACCAGGTGCGCGTCACGGTGGTGGCGACGGGCCTGGGCCGGCCGGCCGCGGCCGCGCGCGTCCCGGTGCGCGAGCGCGAAGCGCCCGCGCGCGAGAGCCGCGATCCGGGCATGCGTGTGGTGCAAAGGCCACGTACGGCGAGTGACTATGCCGCCTTCGAGCGCCCGACCGCGCACCGTCAGCAACGCGCCGTGGGGGATGGCCTGCGCGCCGAGCCGGAAGGCGAGGACGTGCTGGATATCCCGGCGTTCCTGCGACGCCAGGCCGACTGATGTGATACGGTAACGCGCCTTACATAAATCGCTGAGGCGAGGGGCCGCTTCGCTCGAGGTCGCCCCTCGCCGATGCGTGTAGGACGCTACTTTTGTCATCGCCCGCGGCCGCCCGGGGCGTTACGGCAAAGCAACAAACAGCATGGTCGGACAACGGACGCTCAAAAACACGATACGCGCGACGGGCGTAGGCCTGCACACGGGCAAGAAGGTGCTGATGACCCTCAGGCCCGCGGCCCCGGATGAAGGGATCATCTTCCGCCGCACGGACCTGCCGCAGATGGTCGACATCCGCGCGAGCGCGGAGAACGTCGGCGACACCATGCTCGGCACCACCCTCGGCAAGGGGGAGACGCGCGTCTCCACCGTCGAGCATCTGCTGTCGGCCTTCGCGGGCCTGGGGATCGACAACGCGATCGTCGAGGTCTCCGCCGCCGAGGTGCCCATCATGGACGGCAGCGCCGGCCCCTTCGTGTTCCTGCTGCAGTCGGCGGGCATCGAGGAGCAGCGCCAGCCCAAACGCTTCATCCGCGTGAAGAAGCGCGTGCGCGTCGAGGACAACGACAAGTGGGCGCAGTTCGATCCCTTCGATGGCTTCAAGGTCAACTTCGAGATCGAGTTCAACCACCCGATCTTCAAGCGCCGTGCCCAGCGCGCCTCCATGGACTTCTCCACCACCTCCTTCCTCAAGGAGGTCTCGCGCGCGCGCACCTTCGGCTTCATGCGCGACCTGGAGACGCTGCGCTCGCGTAACCTTGCGCTCGGCGGGAGCCTGGACAACGCGATCGTGCTCGATGATTTCCGGGTGCTGAACGAGGACGGCCTGCGCTACGAGGACGAGTTCGTCAAGCACAAGATCCTGGATGCCATCGGCGATCTGTACCTGCTCGGGCACAGCCTGATCGGGGAGTTCTCGGGCCACAAGTCAGGCCACGCCCTCAACAACAAGCTGCTGCGCACGCTGCTCGCGGATGCGGCCGCGTGGGAAGAGGTCGTGTTCGAGCGCTACGCCGATGCGCCGATCTCCTACACCGAGGCCCCCGCGCTCCCCCCCGGCGGCTGAAGCGCGCGTGTCCGCGCAAGCCCGCGCCCCCAGGGGAGCCTCCAGGCCCATCACTTTCCACACCCACCTCGGGGGTTCCATGCCGCGCCTGGCCGCCCTTTTGCTGATCCTCAGCGCCTGCGCACTGATGCCCCCGGCGCGCGCCGCCGACCGCTACGTCGAGGGCCGGGACTACTTTCTGATCACCCCGCCGCAGGCGACCACCGTGCCTCCCGGCAAGGTCGAGGTCATGGAGGTGTTCTCCTACGGCTGCCCGGTCTGCAACACCTTTCAGCCGACCATGGAGGGACTGAAGCGCGTGCTGCCCTCGAACGCGCAGATCGTGCTCCTGCCGGCCTCCTTCAATCCGTCCGAGGACTGGCCGATGTTCCAGCGCGCCTACATCACCGCGCAGGTGCTCGGGGTGGCCGACCGTGCCCACCAGGGGATCTTCGATGCGGTGTGGAAGAGCGGGGAACTTGCGACCACGGACCCCGCCACCCACGCCCTGAAGAGCCCGCAGCCCTCGCTCGAGGAGGCCGCCAAGGTCTATGCGCGCCTCACCGGGGTGAAGCCCGAGACCTTCATCGCCACGGCGCACTCGTTCTCGGTCGATGTGAGGATCAAGGCCGCGGATGCCCAGATCCTGGCCATGCAGGTCGAGGGCACGCCCTGCCTGATCGTGAACGGCAAGTACCGCCTGAACAACCGCGCCGCCGTCGAGGGGGGCCCGATCGAGCTGGTGAAATTCCTCATCGCCAAGGAGAGCGGGCACTGACAGTGCCGCGGCCGCCCTGATATTCAGCTGCGCGGGAGCACCCGCACGGCGATGCGCGTCACCGCGGGATGGGCCCGGTGCAGCGTCTGCTCGAGCTCCCCGAGCGCGTAGCGCAGCCGTGCGCACCAGGCGGCCGACTCGGCAAACACCACCAGCGTGCCTTCGCGCTCGTGCACGCCGGAGATCTTGGCGGGCAGCGGCGGCGGCAGGTGCGCTGACAGCCACGCTTCCCACAGCCCCGGCGCCGCGGCTGTATCTGTGACGCGCGTCAAGTTCGCCAGTCGGCCCGACAGGAGGTCCTTGACAGAATGTAGGGCGGGCGCTGACACGTGCTTCAGACCTGCGCGAGTCCTCACTGGGGCTCTTAAGCGCTTGTGTCGGTGCGACTTCTTCGGCATATTGACTTCGCTGCCTGTAGCAAACCCGCCGAAAGGCGGCGTACGCAAAGCCACCGGTCTAAAGCGAGGAGCCATGACAGCGGGGTTGCCAGCACTGTACAGGTTTTCGAACGAAAACAGGGCCTTCACGGCCCGGGCCCGGTTCATGCACTCGCTTGCGTCACCGGTTTTGTTGGCCCACAGCAAGCGTTAAGCACGGCATGAACGTCATTTTCCTGTCCAAGCGTGAGGGGAAGGCGAGGCAGTTGAACCTCGCCCATCCGCTCACGTTAAGTCTCATCGCCGGCTTCGTCCTGGTGGTCCTGAGCAGCGCCTTCATGCTGGGGGTGCAGCTCGGCCGGGACGGCCGCGGCCACCTTATGTCAGCTGATGCACTGCAGCTCGGCGGGGTCCTGGCGCAGCAGAAACAGCAGATCTCCGAGCTCAAGCAGCAGCTGCAGCTGCGCGTGGACGCCATGGCCATGCGCCTGGGCGAAGTCAACGCGCACGTGCTGCGCCTGGATGCGCTCGGCAAGCGCCTCACCGAGATGGCCGACATCGACAGCCGCGAATTCAACTTCGACCGCGATCCCCCCCGCGGCGGCTCGGGCGAGGGGGAGGGCGTGAGCGCCCAGATCCCGGACCTCTCGGCGATGCTCATCTCGCTGGAAAAGCAGGTCGATACCCGCGAGTCCCAGCTCGCCGCGCTCGAGAACGTGATCCTCGCCAAGGAGCTCAAGCGCGAGATCCACCCCGAAGGGCGCCCGGTCGAGAGCGGCTTCATCTCCTCGTACTTCGGGGAGCGCGAGGACCCGTTCGACGGCCAGGAGACCTTCCACAAGGGCGTGGACTTCGCCGGCGCGAAGGGCTCAACCGTCATGGCGGTGGCCGCCGGCGTCGTGACCTGGGCGGGTGAGCGCTCCGGCTTCGGCAAGCTGGTCGAGATCAACCACGGCGATGGCTACGTCACGCGCTACGGGCACAACGAGAAGACGCTCGTGTCCGTCGGCGATACGGTCAAGCGGGGCGACCCCGTGGGACTGATGGGCTCCACCGGTCACTCCACCGGGCCGCACGTGCACTTCGAGGTGCTGCGCAACGGCCGCCAGGTGGACCCGCTCTCCTTCATCGGCCGCTAGGCCACACCCACCGCCCGCTTTGCGTTCCTTGAATTCCCGCGCCCGAGAACCAATTGGGCGTGAGTGGCGTCTATTGCGTACAATACGCCGCTTTGCGGGCCCGTGCGCGAGCTAAGTACTTGGTCCGCAAGCTTATTTTCCCCACACGAGTCCTCCTTTGCGCCAACTCCTCACCCGCGTCTTCGGCAGTCGTAACGAGCGCATCGTGCGCGGCTGGGGGCGCTACGTGCGCGCGGCCCAACAGCTCGAGCACCAGATCAAGCCACTCACGGATGAGGCGCTACGCGCGAAGACCCCGGAGTTCCGCGCCCGGCTGAAGGCGGGCGCCACGCTCGATGACCTGCTCCCGGAGGCCTTCGCCGTGGTGCGCGAGGCGGCGCTGCGCACGCTGCGCATGCGGCACTTCGACGTGCAGCTGATCGGCGGTATCGCGCTGCACAACGGCATGATCGCCGAGATGCGCACGGGCGAGGGCAAGACGCTCATGTCGACGCTGCCGGCGTACCTGAACGCACTCGCCAGTGAGGGCGTGCACATCGTCACGGTGAATGAGTACCTGGCGCAGCGCGATGCCGACTGGATGGGGCCGATCTACCGGCTCCTCGGACTCACCGTCGGGGTGATCAAGAACGCCCAGAGCCAGCCGGAGAAGCGCGAGGCCTATGCCTGCGACATCACCTACGGCACCAACAACGAGTTCGGCTTTGACTACCTGCGCGACAACCTCGCGCTGCGCCTGGAGGACCGCGTGCAGCGCGGACTTGCGTTCGCCGTGGTCGACGAGGTCGACTCGATCCTGATCGACGAGGCGCGCACCCCGCTCATCATCTCCGGCCCCGCCGAGGAGAGCACCGAGCTGTATCTGAAGATCAACGAGCTGGTGCCGCGGCTTACGCGCCAGAAGGCGGAGGACGGCCCTGGAGACTTCTCGGTCGAGGAGAAAACCAAGCAGGCGCACATCACCGAGGCCGGCCACGAGCACGTCGAGCAGCTGATGCTGCAGGCGGGTCTCCTGAAGGAGGGCGAGAGCCTCTACGACCCGGCCAACATCCGCTTGATGCACCACCTGAACGCCGCGCTGCGCGCGCACGCGCTCTACAAGCGCGACGTCGAGTACATCGTGCGCGGCGGCGAGGTCATCATCGTCGATGAGTTCACCGGGCGCACCATGCCGGGGCGGCGCTGGTCCGACGGCCTGCACCAGGCGGTGGAGGCCAAGGAACAGGTGAAGGTGCGCGAGGAGAACCAGACGGTCGCCTCGATCACCTTCCAGAACTACTTCCGCCTCTACAAGAAACTCTCCGGCATGACCGGCACGGCCGACACGGAAGCGGCGGAGTTCATGCAGATCTACGGGCTCGAGGTGGTCGTGATCCCGACCCACCGTCCCATGATCCGCAAGGACAACCCGGACTTCGTCTACCTCACGCAGAAGGACAAGTTCGAGGCGATCATCGAGGACATCCGCGACTGCGTGGCGCGCGAGCAGCCGGTGCTGGTCGGCACCACCTCGATCGAGACCTCCGAATACCTCGCGGGCCTGCTGCAGAAGGAGGGCGTGGTGCACGAGGTGCTGAACGCCAAGCAGCACGAGCGCGAGGCGCACATCGTCGCCCAGGCCGGCCGCCCGGGCGTGGTCACCATCGCCACCAACATGGCCGGCCGCGGCACGGACATCGTGCTCGGCGGCAACCTCGAGGCCGAGCTCGCCCAGGCGCAGGACGCCGATGACCTCGCGCGCGAGGGGCTGCGGGCCGCCTGGAAGGCGCGCCACGAGAAGGTGCTCGCCGCCGGCGGGCTGCACATCGTCGGCACCGAGCGGCACGAGTCGCGCCGCATCGACAATCAGCTGCGCGGTCGCTCCGGGCGCCAGGGCGACCCGGGCTCGAGCCGCTTCTACCTGTCGATGGAAGACAACCTCATGCGCATCTTCGGCGACCCGCTGCGCACGCAGCGGCTGCTGAAGATGGCCGGCATGAAGGAAGGCGAGGTGATCGAGAGCGGCATGCTCACGCGCCAGATCGAGAAGGCGCAGCGCAAGGTCGAGTCGCACAACTTCGACATCCGCAAGAACCTGCTCTTGTTCGACGACGTCGCCAACGACCAGCGCAAGGTGGTCTACCAGCAGCGCACCGAGATCATGGGCACCGAGGACCTCTCGCACGCGATCCACGGGCTCATGGAGGATTCCATCGGCACGCTCCTCGATCAGTACATGCCCAAGCATGCCGTGCCCGAGGACTGGGACCTGCACGGCCTCACCGAGGCGATCGCGCGCGACTTCGGGGCGCGGGTCGAGCCGCAGAACTGGGTGGCCGCCGAACCGCAGCTCGAGGAGCAGGTGCTGCGCGCGCGCCTCGTGAAGGCGGTGCACGAGGCCTACGACGCCAAGGTCGAGCGGGTGGGCCGCGATGAGAGGGGCGTGCCCATCATGCGTCACCTGGAAAAGCAGATCATGCTGCAGAGGCTCGACCACCACTGGCGCGAGCACCTGGCGGCGATGGATTACCTGCGCCAGGGCATCCACCTGCGCGGCTACGCGCAGAAGGACTACCGGTTCGAGTTCAAGCGCGAGGCGTTCGAGCTGTTCGCCGCGATGCTCGAGCGCATCAAGTACGAGACCGCCTCCGTCATGGCGACCCTTGAGGTGCGCACCCAGCAGGACCTCGATCGCGAGGAGCAGGAGCGCCGCGAGCGCCTGATGCGCCAGCTGCGGGCGCAGCACCCGGACGCAGGCTCGCTCCTCGGCGGCGCCGCCGAACCCGCGTCCCCGGGGCCGCGCACACCGCCGCCGCCGCTGCCCGGCGCGCCGCCGCCCCTGCCGGAGTCGGGCGGCCCCTTCGTGCGCAACGAGCGCAAGGTCGGGCGCAACGAGCCCTGTCCCTGCGGCTCGGGCAAGAAGTTCAAGCACTGCCACGGCGTGCTCTGAAGGAGCGCGGCGGCCCCATGGGGGACTCCCCCGCACGTCCCCTCATCCGCGTCGTCGCCGCGGCGCTGTACGATGAGCGCGGACGGGTCCTGATCGCCGAGCGACCCGCGGGCAAGCACATGGCGGGCCGCTGGGAGTTTCCCGGCGGCAAGGTGGTCAAAGGGGAACTCGAGGCGGAGGCGCTGGTGCGCGAGCTCGCCGAGGAGCTCGGCATCGAGGTGTGGGCTGCGCGCCCGTGCATGCGCCTGAGGCATGCCTACCCTGACCGCGACGTCGAGCTGTCGCTGTGGGTCATCGAGCGCTACGCCGGCACGGCCGAGCCCCTGGATGCCCAGCGCCTGAAATGGGTCGCCCCGGCCGAGCTTTGCGGCGAGGACATCCTCGAGGCCGACCAGCCCTTCATCGAGGCGCTGCGGGAGCTGCCGCCCCCTTGAGGTGGCCCCTGCGGGGACCCACATCAGCCCGTGTACAATCGGTAACGTCAAATCCGCAGGCGGACCTTCGAATGGCAGCGCAGAACGATCTTCCGGATATCTCCATCGACTCCAAGGCACTGTACCGTGAGGATGTCTTCACCGACCGCCGCGCCGGCAGCATCCGTCGCCTGACGCCGGTGACCGTCGATGGTTCCACCGATGCCTCGCGAGCGGTGCTGTTCTCCGGGCAGACGCAGCTGCTGACGCCGGCGGGCGTGCTGCCGCTCGGATTTGAGATCGAAGCGAAGAGCCTCGATGAGGCGCTGCAGAAGTTCCCGGAAGGGGTGAAGGTGGCGCTCGAGCAGGCGATCGATGAGGCGCGCGAGATGCGGCGCGAGGCCGCCTCGCGCATCGTCGTGCCCGACGTCGGCGGTGCCGTAGGGCCCGCTCCTGCACCCGGCGGCGGCAAGATCAAGTTTCCTTAAAGCGCTGCACGAGGGCGCGCGCCGCGCGGGCGCACCCGCAGCCCTTTGCTACACTGGCGCGCGATGAATCAACTCCAGCGCCTCGCATCCGGCCTGTGTGCCGGCCTCGCCCTGCTCGCCCTCGGCTCCTGCGCCACACAGCTCGTTCCCGGTGAACACACGGTCCCGGGCCCGGGCCCGGGCGGCAAACCCATGCGCACGGCCTCGGATGAGGCCGTCGGCATGCCGGCGGTGGCGCACACACAGGTCTATCCGCTCACCGCGCGCATCGAGGTCAACGACAATTACTTCGGCACCAAGGTCGCCGATCCCTACCGCTGGATGGAGAACCTCGACTCCCCGCAGGTGCACCAGTGGGTGCTCGCCGAGAATGCGGTGTCGCAGCCGCAGCTGGCGGCGCTCCCGCAGCGAGCCTGGCTCAAGCGCCGTCTCGGGGAGCTGTGGAACTACGAGCGCTACGAGGTGCCGGTGCACCGCGGGGCGCACTACTTCTACCTGCGCAACGACGGCCGCCAGAACCAGAGCGTGCTGTTCGTCGCCGACAGCCTCGAGGGAAGCGGCCGCGTGCTGTTCGACCCGAACGCGGTGCGCGAGGATGCCACCGTTGCGCTGTCGGACTTCGAGCCCTCGGAGCAGGGCGAGGTCGTCGCCTACGCGATCTCCGACGGGGGCACGGACTGGCAGATCTGGCGCTTCCGGCGCGTCGCGGACGGGCGCGACTTTCCCGAGGAACTGCGCGACACCAAGTTCTGGGGCGTCTCCTGGGCGCACGATGGCTCGGGGGTCTACTACAGCCGCTATCCGGAAGTGAGTGTCGGCAAGGGCGATGACGCCGCACGGCCTGCGGTCTACTTCCACAGGCTCGGCACAGCTCAGGATGCGGACCGCCTCGTCTACGCGATCCGGGACCAGACCACCCGTATCCCGCAGGCGCGCGTGACCGAGGACGGGCGCTACCTGGTCATCACGCAGGTCGAGGGGACGCAGAAGAACGGCGTCATGCTCATGGACCTCAGCCATCCCGGTTCCCCCGCGCAGCCGCTGCTCATGGACTGGGATGCGCTCTACAACTTCATCGGCTCACAGGGCGATGAGCTCTACTTCCATACCACCCAGGGTGCCCCGCTCGGCCGCGTGATGGCGGTGGATGCGCGCGAGAGCATGAACCGCCGTGCCGTGGTCGCCGAGGGTCACGCGGCGATCGAGGCCGCGAGCTACGTCGGCGGCCGCATCCTCGTGCAGTACGTCGAGAACGCCCACGGGGTCGCGCGCCTCTACGAGAGCAGCGGCCGGCTCGCCGGCACCGTGCCACTGCCGGGCCTGGGTGGCATCGAGGGCTTCCGCGGGCAGGGCAAGAGCCGTGAGACGTTCTTTTCCTACACCGACTACCTCACGCCGCGGCGCATCTACCGCCTGGACGTCGCCGCCGACCAGGCGACGCTTTGGCGTGAGCCGCACGTGCCGGCCTCCATGGAGGCGTTCGTCACCGAGCAGGTCTTCTACACGAGCAAGGACGGCACGCGCGTGCCGATGTACATCACGCACCGCCGGGACATGGCCAAAAACGGCGACAATCCCGTGCTGCTCTACGGCTACGGGGGCTTCAACATCTCGGCGACGCCCGCCTATCGGCCCCAGGTGCAGGCGTGGCTCGAGATGGGCGGCATCTTCGCGGAGGCTAACCTGCGCGGTGGCGGGGAGTACGGGGAGGCGTGGCACGAGGCCGGGAGCGTCCAGAACAAGCAGCACGTGTTCGATGATTTCATCGCCGCCGCCGAATACCTGAGCCACGAGCACTACACCCGTCCGGCGCGCTTAGGAATCCACGGCCGCAGCAACGGCGGGCTCCTGGTGGGTGCGGTGCTCACGCAGCGCCCGGAGCTCTTCGGGGCGGCGCTGCCGGCGGTGGGGGTGCTGGACATGCTGCGCTATCACACCGCGAGCGCGAACGCGCGGCAGTGGTCCTCCGACTACGGCCTGTCGGAAGACCCGGAACAGTTCCGGACTCTCTACGCCTACTCCCCGGTGCAGAACGTGAAGAAGGGCGTGTGCTACCCGCCGACCCTCATCACCACCGCCGATCACGACGACCGTGTCGTGCCCTGGCACAGCTACAAGTTCGCCGCCGCGCTGCAGGCAGCGCAGGTCTGCAGCAACCCGATCCTGATCCGCATCGAGACGCGCGCGGGGCACGGCGCGGGCAAGCCCGTGTGGATGCAGGTGGATGACTACGCGGATCAGCTCGCGTTCGTGGCCCAGTGGCTGGGGATGCCGTCGCCTCCGTAGCGCTCAGTCGGGCTTAATGAGTGCCCGGATCTTGAGTGACTTCACCTCGAACACTGCGAGCAGCCGTCGTGAAGTGCCGCCCCACATGACGAGGGCGTTGCGTTCCGTCGGGTCCAGGCTCAGACGCTGCATGCGCTCGCGGAGCGCCTTCTGTTCTGGCTTGGAGAAGTACTTGATTTCGCTGAGGCTGCTCAGGCGGTCCCGCAGTGCGGGCAGGCCCGCATCCCACGGCTTGAAATAGCGTGGCATGTCGATGATGTCCTGACCCTCCCCGAGGGTCGCCCCGTTCACGATGGCCATGGCCTTGTCCGGGTCATCCGGCAGCGGTGCCCAGACCCAACGCGGCAGGCTGTACCAGTGGGGCGCGAACGCCGGATTCTCCTTGCTTGCGAGGGCAATCTGCGGCGGTTCGAGGTCCGATGCCTGCACGGTCTCCAAGCGATTGGCCGAGAAGGTGTAGTAAAGCGGACGCCCCAGCCACAGCGTCACCGTCCCATACCCGAGCGCCACCAGCTGCACTGCTGCGATCATCGCGATGTCGCGTGCCAGGATGCGTCGCGGCTTCTTGGGGTTGGCGATGATCAGTGTGAGCGTCGGCCCAAGCGCCAGGTCGACCGAGCAGACGATCAGCAGGATCCGGGCGACTGCCGTGAGGTACCACCCCGGCCACCGGTACCACCCGAGGTAGAGTCCCCCGAGAATCAAACTCAACGCGCACGCACTCGCCAGCAGATGCAGGCCAAAGGCCTTGAGTCGGAAGCGCATGCTCAGGGGTTCTCCTTCGGCTTCGCGTCTTCGTCTTCGCCGCCGGTAGGATCGACTGCGTCTGCGGGGATGGCGCGCTGCTCGCTCAACCATGCACCGAGATCGACTAGACGGCACCGCTCACTGCAGAAGGGGCGAAAGGGGGCGTTTGACCAGTCCAGCTCTCGCCGGCACGTCGGGCACTTAACGCGGGGCGGGCTCATCGACAGATGCCTGCGGCTCAGGCGCAACAGCTGAGAAGGAACGGAACATCAGCCTCGGTCTGGGTCGGACGCGTCGCGAGCCCGTTCCACGTCAGGAAGCGCATGCTGCAGCGATGGTGGCTGCCGCTGATCTCCGGATACAGGCCGACGCTCGCCGGCAGGGAGACCCGCAGCAGTTGCAGCGGATTGTCCCGATCGAAGGTGATGCTGAAGGCGCCGCCCTTGGCGATCTCCTGGCGCGTGCGCCCGTTCTGGCGCGTGAGCCACAGGAGTTCCGCGATGGCATCGCACAGCGGGCGCAGCAGGCCGAGCCACTGGCTGAAGGTTCGCATCCTCGCCTCATCGGATTGCGACAGCCAGAAGTAATAGTCCGGCAGATCGAACTCGCACGTGCCTCCCGGGATCGCACTGCGGTGCTTGATCGCACTCAGGAACTCCGAGTCGCGCAGCGGCTGCAGGAAGGCGGAGCCGGCATTCATGAGATCCGAGCGCAGGCGACCGAGATTGGCCACGAGCGTCTTCAGCCGCTGTGAGTCGACACCCGGATTCGTCTGGAACTCGTTCAGCGTGGTGAGCTCTTTCTCGAGCTCCTTCAGCACATCCGAGCGCACGTCACCGCGGGTGGCGAGTGCCAGGATGTCGATCAGGCTCGCCATCGCCGCCCGGCTGCCCCACTGGCTCGCCATCTCGTTGTGATGCAGCGCCTGGTTATAGAGGAAATCGAGGCGCAGGAACGTGCGCATCCGCTCGTTGAGTGGCTGCTCGAAAACGAGCGCTTCGGCGCCCGGAACCGCATCTGCAGCGGTTCCGGCTCTGGCCAGAGGCATTTCCATCATGCGCGTATTGTGCTTGAGCCGCGCGCCGTCCGTAAACGGCATGTACGGGGCTTCAGTGTCGCCGCGGGGCTACGCTCAGGTGCGTGGCTGGGAGGCCAGCTCCAGGTAACGGCTGTGCAGTGCTGCCACCTGGTGCTGCACGGCGCTCATGTCAGCATCGTTGGTGATGACGTCGTCGGCGGCCTTGAGCCGCACCGCGCGCGGCGCCTGCGCGTTGAGAATCGCCTGCGCCTGCGCGGCGGTTGAGCCATCGCGCGTCTGCAGCCGGCGCAGCTGCAGCGCCTCCTCACAGTCGACCACCAGCACGCGATCGACGTGCGGGCTCAGGTTCTTCTCCACCAGGAGCGGGATTACCAGGATCTGGTAGGGACCGCCGGCCGTGGCCGAGCGCGCCTCGAGCGCCGCCCCGATCGCCGGATGCGTGAGCGCTTCGAGGTCAGCGCGCGCCTTGGGATCGGAAAACACGATGTCACGCAGAGCGGGGCGGTCGAGGTGCCCGTCCGGCGTGAGAATGCCTGCGCCAAAGCGCTCGACCAGGCGCTCCAGCGGCGGCTGCCCCGGCTCGACCACGTCGCGGGCGATCTGGTCGCTGTCCAGAATGGGCACACCCAGGGCGCCAAAGAACTTGGCCGCCGTGGACTTGCCGCTGGCAATGCCGCCGGTCAGACCGACACGGAACGTGCGGGTGCTCACGCGGGGCTCAGTGCGGGGAGAACCAACGCAGGTACTCGCTCACCAGCTGCGGCCCGCACATGAGCATCAGCCAGCCGGCGGCGGCCAGAAACGGCCCGAAGGCGATCGGCGTGGCGCGGTTCTGGCGGCGCAGCGTCAGCACGACAATGCCGACCACGGCGCCCGTCACGGCGGCAATCAGGATGATCGGCAGCAGCATCTTCCAGCCCAGCCAGGCGCCAAGCGCCGCCAGCAGTTTAAAGTCTCCGTAACCCATGCCCTCTTTGCCCGTCAGGAGCCGGAACAGATGATAGACGCTCCACAGGCTGACGTAACCCGCCATCGCTCCGATCAGACTGGAGCGCAGGTCCACCGGGACGGGCGCGGGGGATTGCGGGCCCCAGAGACTGAAAAAGAGCCCGATCCACAGCAGTGGCAGCGTCAGGCTGTCCGGCAGCAGCTGATGATCGATGTCGATGAACGTCATCGCGATCAGGAACCAGGTGAGGACGATCCCTGCGACCGAGGGCCAGCCGAAGCCAAACCGCCACGCTACGGCGGCGGTGAGGACGCCCGTGAGCATCTCGATGAGCGGGTAGCGCACGGAGATCGGCTTGGCACAGTTGGCGCAGCGCCCCCGGAGAAGGAGCCAGGATAACAGCGGGATGTTCTGCCAGGCGGTGATCGGCGCTTGGCAGTGGGGACAGGCAGAGCGCGGCACGACGAGATTGAAGGGCGCGGCAGTTGCACCCGGCGGGGTGGCGGCGCCCGGGTCGGCATGGGCGAAGTCCGCACACTGCTCGCGCCACTGCCGCTCGAGCA
>DATIXW010000035.1:0-3918 GCA_035518135.1 Steroidobacteraceae bacterium | reverse complement strand
GACGTGCGCCAGGGCGACACCTTCGTCGTGACCTACCCTGAGTACTACCGCGACGGGGCCTACCTGCGCGACGGGCCGATCGATGCGGCCGAGTTCGTGAACCAGGGCCGCTCGTACCGGGCGGTGCGCTACACCGACCCGGACGGCGGCTCGCACTACTACACCCCCGAGGGCAAGAGCCTGCACAAGGCCTTCCTGCGCGCCCCGGTGCAGTTCACGCGCGTCAGCTCGCGCTTCAATTCCGCCCGCTACCACCCGATCCTGAACCTGATCCGTGCACACAAGGGCGTCGACTACGCCGCCCCCATCGGGACCCCGGTGCGCGCCGCGGGCGACGGACGCATCCGCTTCGCCGGCCGCAAGGGCGGCTATGGCAACGTGGTCGAGATCGAGCACTCCTCGAGCGTGGTCACGGTCTACGGGCACCTGTCGCGCTTCGCCCGCGGCACCCGGGTCGGGGCCCACGTCACCCAGGGCGTGGTCATCGCCTATGTCGGCATGACCGGGCTGGCCACCGGTCCGCACCTGCACTACGAATACCGCGTGAACGGGGTGTTCAAGAACCCCCAGACGGTGTCTCTGCCGGGGGCGGACCCCATCGAGGCGCGCTGGCGCGAGGACTTCCTCGCCAAGTCCGCCCCCCTGCTGCTCTCGCTCGAGCCGCTCGCAGGCCCCATGCTGGTCGCGCGCTGAAGCGCCCGTCACAATCTAGTCGCCGGGGCGCTGGTACCATGGGCCGGTAGGACGTCCGCGCCGGACGCACCAGGCTACGCTCTCATGGATTCGCCGGACCTCAAGGCGCCCCAGCACTACATCAATCGCGAGCTCTCGTTCCTTGAGTTCAACCAGCGCGTACTCGAGCAGGCCCTCGACACCCGGGTACCGCTGCTCGAGCGGCTGAAGTTCCTGTGCATCTCCTGCAGCAATCTCGATGAGTTCTTCGAGATCCGGGTCTCGGGCCTGAAGCAGCTGCAGGAGCTCGGCGGCGGGCAGCTGGCCGCCGATGGCATGTCGATCCCCGAGCAGCTCGAGGCCATCCACGAGCGCGCCACGCGCCTGGTCGAGGCGCAGTACCGCTGCCTGAACGACATGATCCTGCCGCGCCTCGCCGCCGAAGGGGTGCCGCTGCTCGGGCCGGCGGACTGGAGCGCGCAGACGCGCGCCTGGCTCGAGGAGTACTTCGAGCAGGAGGTCGAGCCGGTTCTGAGTCCCCTCGGCCTGGATCCCGCGCGCCCCTTCCCGCGCATCCAGAACAAGAGCCTGAACTTCATCGTGCGCCTGGAGGGAAAGGACGCCTTCGACCGCGACAGCGAGCTCGCCATCGTGCAGGCGCCGCGCTCGCTCCCGCGCGTGGTGCCGCTGCCCGGTGCCGGCAGTACGCGCGGCTGCGTGCTGCTGTCGGCGATCGTGCAGGCCTTCGTCGACAAGCTGTTCACCGGCATCAAGGTGATCGGCTGCTACCAGTTCCGCATCACCCGCAACAGCGACCTGTTCGTCGACGAGGAAGAGATCGATGACCTGCGGCGCGCGCTCGAGGGCGAGCTCGCCCACCGCCGCTACGGGGCGGCCGTGCGCCTGGAGACCTCCAACGACTGCCCGGCGGATCTGGTGAAGTTCCTGCAGGGACAGTTCACTTCCGCCACGCTCGATCTGTATTCGGTGGCCGGACCTGTGAACCTCAACCGGCTCTCGGCGCTCTACGACCTCGTGCAGCGGCCGGACCTCAAGTACCCGATCTTCACCCCCGGGATCCCCAAGCGCCTGGTCGGCTGCACCGACATCTTCGCGGCGATCCGCCACAAGGACATCCTGCTCGAGCACCCCTACCAGAGCTTCGGCCCGGTCATGGACTTCCTGCGCCAGGCCGCCGCCGACCCGCACGTGCTGGCGATCAAGCAGACGCTCTACCGCGCCGGCCAGGGCTCACCCCTGGTAGATGCGCTGGTGGCGGCGGCGAATGCCGGCAAGGACGTGACGGTCATCGTCGAGCTGCGGGCGCGCTTCGACGAGGAGGCCAACATCGAGCTCTCCAACCGCCTGCAGGAAGCGGGCGCCCACGTCATGTACGGGGTGGTGGGCTTCAAGACCCACGCCAAGCTCGCCCTCGTCGTGCGCCGCGAGTCCGGCGGGATCCGCCGCTATTGCCACCTCGGCACCGGCAACTACCACCCGCGCACCGCGCGCCAGTACACCGACTACGGGCTGTTCACCTGCGATGATGAGATCGGGCACGACGTGCACGAGCTGTTCCTGCAGCTGACCAGCCTCACGCAGACCCCGACCCTCAAGCGCCTGGTACAGTCGCCCTTCAGCATGCACGAGATGGTGCTCTCCAAGCTCGCACGCGAGACCGAGCACGCGCGCGCCGGACGCCCGGCGCGCGTCATCGCCAAGATGAACGCGCTGGTGGAGGCGCAGTCGATCGAGGCGCTCTACCGCGCCTCGCGCGCCGGGGTGAAGATCGATCTGATCGTGCGTGGCGTGTGTGCACTGCGCCCGGGCGTGCCCGGCGTGTCGGAGAACATCCGCGTGCACTCGATCGTCGGGCGCTTCCTCGAGCACTCGCGCGTGTTCTACTTCGAGAACGACGGCGACCCGGAGCTCTTCTGCGCGAGCGCGGACTGGATGGAGCGCAACTTCTTCCGCCGCGTGGAGGTGGCCTTCCCCATCCGCCACGCTGCCCAGCGCGAGCGCATCCTGCGCGACCTGGAACTGTGCATGAGCGATAACTGCCAGGCGTGGAAGCTGCTGCCCGATGCCAGCTACGAGCGCATCCAGCGCGGGGATGCCCGGCCGATCAATGCGCAGGCGGAGCTGCTCGCCATCTACGCCGCAGGCCCGACCCCCGTCGTATAGGGCGGAAAGGCCCCCGGCTTGCCCGCGCGTTACCCTCAGCCGCGCGTGCCGCTGAAGACCCGCAGACGAAAGCCGCTCATACGCAGGTAGTCCACCTCCTGCTGCAGGTCGGCCGCGCTGAGCGGATGCTCCTTCAGCCAGCGCGCCGGGAAGCGCACCTCGAGGGACTTCGGCGTCGCGGACAGCTCCAGCGGCGGCAGTGCGGTGGGACTGCGCCCGCGGTGCAGGAGGACCGCCAGGCGCAAGAGCACGATCAGCTGCACGGCACTGCGGTCCCAGGGCGGTACGAGCTCCTCGATGCGATCGAGGGTGAACTTGCGGCGGTGCGCCCCGACCAGGCGCGCGAGCAGCCGCTGCTCCTCGCGCGGGAACCCCGGCATGTCCGCGTTCTCGAGCAGGTAGGCGCCGTGGCGGTGGTAGCCGCTGTGGGAGACGTCGAGCCCGATCTCGTGCAGCCGCGCCGCCCACTTGAGCGCCAGGTGCGCGAGCGGCTCCTCGAGCTTCCAGGTCTCGCGTACCTGCGCGAGGAAGTCGCGCACCGTGGCCTCGAGGCGCTCGGCCTGCTCGGTGTCGACGTGGTAGCGCTGCTGCATGGCGCGCACGGTGCGCTCGCGCGCATCCTCGCGCTTGTAGCGGCCGAGCATGTCGTACAGCAGGCCCTCGCGCATCGCCCCTTCGGCGATCTGCATCTCCTGGATCTCAAGTCCGTTGAACACCTCTGCCAGGATCGCCAGGCCCCCGGGGAACACCGGGCGGCGGTCCTCGGTGATGGGCTCGAGCGCGAGCTCGCGCGTGTGCCCGGCGTCGATGCAGTACTCGATCGCGCGTGCCAGCCCCGCGGGCGTGATGGTGAGTGCCTGCGGATCGAGCGCACGGATGGCATCGCCGATGGCGCGCACGGTGCCGGAGCTGCCGGCGGCGTGGTCCCAGCCGCGGCGGCGGAACGCCGCCTGCACCGGCTCGAGCTCCATGCGCGCCGCCAGGCGCGCGCGCTCCATGCGCTTGGCGGAGATCTTGCCGTCGCGGAAGAAGCGCTCGCTGATCGCAACGCAGCCCATCTGC
>DATIXW010000034.1:0-18042 GCA_035518135.1 Steroidobacteraceae bacterium | reverse complement strand
ACGGTCTACAAGTTCACGCTCGACGATGGCACGGTGGTCGAGGCACGGGGCGATGAGGAGATCGACTACGACGGTGAGATCCACACCGCCGCGAACCTGTTCGACGCGATAAAGGACGGATACTACGGGCGCTACTGACGGCGATGCCGCAAGCGCAGGAACTGCACCATGACTATCAAGATTGACCGCAAGATCGTTAAGTACTCCGTGCAGAAGCCGGAGGAGAAGCAGCAGCAGGCCGAGGACCGACAGGCGGCCAAGGCCCTGGAGGCCAAGCAGCCGGCCGTCGAGAGCGAGACCGTGCGTGACCGCAATGGCCACATGGCCAAGGTCATCCGCATGCACGAGAAGCTCGAGCGTCCGGAAGTGCTGATCGGCTCGACCTACAAGATCAAGACGCCGATCTCGGATCACGCGATGTACGTGACCATCAACGACATTGTGCTGAACGAGGGCACCGAATACGAGCAGCGCCGCCCGTTCGAGGTATTCATCAACTCGAAGAACCTCGACCACTTCCAGTGGATCGTGGCGCTCACGCGCATCATCTCGGCGGTGTTCCGCAAGGGCGGCGACGTCACCTTCCTGGTGGATGAGCTGAAGGCGGTGTTCGACCCGCGCGGGGGCTACTGGCAGCCCGGCGGCAAGTTCATGCCCTCGATCATCGCCGAGCTCGGTCACGTGATCGAGAAGCACCTGCAGACCATCGGCCTCATCCGCAAGACGCAGCTCGATGAGCACCAGCAGAAGCTGGTCGACGAGAAGCGCGCGGAGTTCGAGGCGCGCAGCAAGCAAAGCGATGCCTTTGCGAAGTCGCATTTCCCGGAAGGGGCGCAGCTGTGTGGCCGCTGCAGCACCGCGGCGGTGGTCATGATGGATGGCTGCATGACGTGCCTGAACTGCGGCGATTCGAAGTGTGGGTAAGTCCGATTTGATGAATTCGAACTGACAGACTTTGTGCGACACCCTTTGGAGGCAGCCGCTTGCGGGCTGCCTCTTTTATTTCACGCGCCCTGCGGGCAAAAAAAACCCCGCCTGAGGCGGGGTGTCGGTCGCTTGCTTGTGTGTGGAGGAGTGTCTTTCGTTATTGTTATACGGTTGGCGCTGCGTCCCATGAGCCATCCAAAGCTCGCTCGCGACGTTGGCGCTCTTATATTCAGGTATCCCGTGCTTCGGCTTCCTTCCCGGCGAAAATGTCGTCGGTAGGAGAGATAGAGCAACACTCGTGCCAGCCTTGGGTGCACCCGCCGCCAGGCCGCTGCATTGCCCCCGCAGCCCCCGCAACTGTGACGCAGTGCGCACTTCGCCCCCGCCGAGCGGCTCCGGCGGCCCCCGGCAGCTGCGCCCCTCGGGCGCTTCGGGCGCGACTTTGCGGTCGCACTGTCAAAATAGCCGACGTAATATTCGCCCGCCGCGCCGGTCCCTATCGGCGCGAGACTCGCGCAACCTTTTGAACCGCTGCAGGAACTTGATTCATTGCCCAGGTGTAAATGAACCCGACAGGACGTCTTAAGTTCAATTCCCGCCCCTTCGTCCTCGGAGCCCTCGCTCTGCTGAGTGCGCTGGGCGCCTTCACGCTAGCCCGGGCCGCCGACGACCCGGTGCCGCGCCCGCCGGAGCTCGAGCGTGACGTGCAGTTCTGGATCCGCATCTACACCGAGTTCGACACGAATTCGGGCGTGCTGCACGACCAGTACAACCTCGGCGTGGTCTACAAGGCGCTGCATTTCGCGCCCGACACGCCTCCCCGCGAGCGCCAGCGCGAGGTCGAGAACGCCCGCGAGGCAGTAACCGCCGCGCTGCGGCGCATCGCCGACAGCGGCGATGCACCGCTTTCGCCCGAGGACCAGCAGATCAAGGACCTGTGGGGGGCGGAGGCCACACCTGCGCGCCTGCGTGCGGCGACCGAGGACATTCGCTTCCAGCTCGGGCAGTCCGATCGCTTCCGTGCGGGTCTGATCCGCTCGGGCGCCTGGGAGACGCATATCGCCGAGACGCTCGCGAACCTCGGGCTGCCGCCGGAGCTCGCGGTGCTGCCGCACGTCGAGTCGTCCTTCAACCCTTCCGCCTACTCCAAGGTCGGCGCGGCGGGTCTGTGGCAGTTCATGCGCTCGACGGGGCGGCGCTACATGCGCATCGACAGCGCCGTCGATGACCGGCTCGATCCGTTCCGCTCCACCGAAGCGGCCGCGCAGCTGCTCGCCTACAACTACCGTCTGCTCGGCAGCTGGCCGCTCGCGCTCACTGCCTACAACCACGGCACCGCCGGCATGCTGCGCGCCAAGGAGGCGATGGGGACCGACGACATCGTGCGCATCGTGCGCGGCTACACCGGCCGCACCTTCGGCTTCGCCTCGCGCAACTACTACGTGTCCTTTCTGGCGGCGCTGGAGATCGATCGCCACCCGGAGAAGTACTTCGGCGCCGTACACAAGGACAGCGAGGCACGCTTCCGCGAAGTGCCGCTGCCGGCCTACGTCTCGGTGAGCGCACTGGCCCGTACGCTCAGGATCGACAGCGCCGTTCTGCATGGACTGAACCCGGCGCTCCTGCCGCCGGTGTGGAGCGGCCAGCAGCGCGTGCCGCGCGACTACCGCCTGCGCCTGCCGCTCGATGGCGAGGCCTGGACGAGTGCACTGCTGGCGCAGCGCCTGAGCCCGGGGGAGATGTTCCCCGGGCAGCGCGGGCCGCGGCGTTACAAGACCCAGAAAGGGGACACGCTCGTGAGCGTCGCTGCGCAGTTCGACGTGCCGGTGGAGGTGCTCGCGCGCAGCAACCACATCCGCACCAGCGCACACCTGAGCCCGGGGCACCTGCTCACTCTGCCGGAGCCCCCGGCGCAGACGCTCGGCGCCGCCGCCCAGGGAGCGGCCGTCTCCGGCCCCGGTGCCCCGGCGGCGCCGGTGGCCGCCCAGGTCGCTGCCGCCGTCGCGCCGCCCTCCCGGGGCGGCGCCGTCACGCCCGATCTCGCGGCGCGCGAGAGCGCCGAGGATGCCGCGGCCGCCCAGGCGGCCGCGGATGCGACGCGCCACCGGCATTACAGCATCACGGTCGAGGTGCTCTCGGCGGCCGAGGCCGAGGCGCTCAGTCCCTCCGTGGGCCCAGGCGCGGATGCCGAGCAGAGTGCCGACCCGACCGACTACACGGTCGCCAAGGACAACAGTATCCGCGTCGCCGCCGACGAGACCCTCGGGCACCTGGCCGAGTGGCTGGACCAGAACTCGCAGCACCTGCGCGACCTCAACCACTTCAGCGCCAAACGTCCGATGAAGATCGGTGAGCGCGTGCGCCTGGATTTCCAGAAGGTGACGCGCGATACCTTCGAGAGCCGCCGCCTCGAGTATCACCGCACGCTGCAGGCGAGCTACTTTGCCTCGCACCGCATCGTCGGCACGCAGGTGTACATCGCCCGCTCCGGCGACTCGCTGTGGACGCTCACGCAGCGTGCGAAGGTGCAACTGCCGCTGTGGCTGCTGCAGCAGTACAACCCGGCGGTGGATTTTGCCGACCTGCGTGCCGGCACCCAGATCGTCATGCCGCGCGTGGAGGAGGTGGAGGGCAATGGCTGAGCGTGAGCGTCGGCGGGGACCGACCGCCGGCTGTGACGGGCGCACATGTCGGGCGGGGGCGTTGCCGCCTATAATCATGAAAGTATGGGGAACATGAACCCGTTCCGGCTCTTAGCGGCGCTGCTGGCGCTGACCCCAGCGAGCCTCGCATGGGCGGACGGCCTGCCCGATGCCCAGCCTGCCATGCTCACCACGCCTGCGAGCGAGAAGCTCCCCCCGGTTGACCGCGTGGTGGTGCGCAAGTCCCAGCGCACGCTCGTGCTCATGCACGGCGGCAACCTGGTGCGCACCTACCACATCCAGCTGGGTTTAAATCCGGTCGGGCAGAAGGAGCGCGCGGGGGACTTTCGCACGCCCGAGGGAAGCTACCGGCTCGAGCGGCGCAATCCGCGCAGCGACTTCTTCCTCTCCCTGAAGGTGTCCTACCCGAATCCGGAGGACATCCGCCGCGCGCGCGTGCATCACTGGGACACCGGCGGCTCGATCATGATCCACGGGCTGCCGAACCTGCTGCGGCACGATCCTGACTTCTACGAATCGCACGACTGGACCGACGGCTGCATCGCCGTCTCCAACGCCGACATGGTCGAGATCTGGATGCTCGTGCCGGACGACGTCTCGATCGACATCCTGCCGTAGCGCTCCGTGAGCAGCGAGTTTTCAGAGTTCGTCGACGCACGCGTCGGTCCCCGCGGCAGTCTCGAGAACCTCTCGCAGGGCGAGATCGACAAGCTCCTCGATGCCGGGCAGGGGGGGCTGTACCCGCTGTTCCGCCGCTGCGCCCTGGCGGTGCTGAACTCCGGCGCGCCGACGGACAACGCCAAGGAAGTCTTCGACCGCTACCGCGACTTCGAGATCCGCATCCTGCGCCATCCCTGGGGCGTGAAGCTCGAGATGCAGAATGCCCCGGCGGCGGCCTTCGTCGACGGGCAGATGATCCGCGGCATCAAGGAGCACCTGTTCGCGGTGCTGCGCGACGTGGTGTTCATCTCCAACGAAGTCATCGGCAGCGGCCGCTTCGACCTCACCGACTCCGCCTCGATCACCAACGCGGTGTTCCACGTGCTGCGCAACGCCCACCTGCTTGACTACAAGGCGCGGCCGAACCTCGTGGTGTGCTGGGGCGGGCACTCGATCAACGGCGCGGAGTACCAGTACACCAAGAACGTCGGCTACGAGCTCGGGCTGCGCGGCCTGGACGTGTGCACCGGCTGCGGCCCCGGGGCCATGAAGGGCCCGATGAAGGGCGCGACCATCGGCCACGCCAAGCAGCGCATCGGCCACGGCCGCTACATCGGCATCACCGAGCCCGGGATCATCGCCGCAGAGCCGCCCAACCCGATCGTGACCCAGCTGGCGATCATGCCCGACATCGAGAAGCGCCTCGAAGCCTTCGTGCGCATGGCGCACGGCATCGTGGTGTTCCCCGGCGGCGCCGGCACGGCCGAGGAGATCCTCTACCTCGCCGGGATCCTGCTGGATCCGGCGAACCGGGCGCAGCCCTTCCCCATCGTGCTCACGGGGCCGAAGGACAGCGCCGGCTACTTCGAGCACGTGCTGCGCTTCCTGCGCGACACCCTGGGCGAGGACGCCGCACGGCGCTTCACCGTGATTGTCGATGATCCCGCCGAGGTTGCGCGCCGCATGGTGCGCGGCATGGACGCGGTGCGCGAATTTCGCCGCAAGGCGAGTGACTCCTACAATTTCAACTGGTTGCTCTCGATCGGGCCGGAGTTCCAGCGCCCCTTCGAGGTGACGCACGCCAGCATGCGGGCGCTGCACCTTGCGCGCACGCAGCCCGTGCATGAGCTCGCAGCGAACCTGCGACGCGCCTTCTCCGGCATCGTCACCGGCAACGTCAAGGAAGTCGGCATCCAGGCGATCGAGGCGCTCGGACCGTACGAACTCGCCGGCGATCCCGCGCTGATGCAGGCGCTCGATGAGCTGCTCGCGGCCTTCGTCGCGCAGCAGCGCATGCGCCTGCCCGGCAGCACTTACCGCCCCGTCTACCGCCTGGTCAATTAGCGGCGGACGCGTCGGTGACATAACGCTCCCACGCGCCGCACAAATAATGCGCGCGTGGCAAGAGGCCGCTCACAGCGTATGCAGCAGGCGAGATGCCTGTGAACCAGTTCCTGCTATGCGCGTGGCGAAGACGTACGCTCGCCCCAAGTTTCAGGAGCTTCTCAATGAGCTCGAGTGACAGGGGGCGAGGCGACGCGCCCGTTCCGCCGCGCGAACCGGCACCGACCGCTACCGGACCCGGTGGCGCGGATGCTTACGCCAACTGGCTCGACCGCATGCAGCGCGCCCGCGCGCGCCAGGCCGCGATCACGCGCAACCTCTACACCTGGTCCAACTACAAGAGCTGGGCCGAGCAGGTGCGCACCTCCTGGGACGCCAGTGACGGAACCGCGCCGAACAAGCCGAAGAAGTAACGCACGCCCGTAAGCGTCCCCCGCCTAGATCCTAGGCGCGCCCTTGGCGCCTTCCACAGCCGCTCCTCTCCGACCCGCTGCCGTGCCGGCCACGCGCGTGGCGCCCTCAGGCGTTAGAAACCGCCGCCGGCAGCGGCGGCAGCTCCGCCATCGCCTGTTCGAGCACGGGCCGGGCATCGTTGACGCCGGGCTCCGCCGCCGGCTGCGGCGCCGCGGCCGGCGAACCCGGCTCGCCCGCGGCGGGGGTGCCCGGGGGCTTGGCGGCCACCGGGCGCGGCCGGGCGAGCCACTCCACCAGCGGCGCCCACTGCTCGGTGTCGTCCTTGGCGACGTAGCTCTTCATCTCGTGCACGCCCACGCCGAGCTCGGCGGCGCGCACGTAGTTCTGCGAGTCGCGCAGCGTGGCCACGATCGGGATGCCGAGCGTGTGCAGGAAGCGGATGAGGGACTGGTAGGTGAGGGTATTGCGGCGCACGCGGTTCGCGATGACGCCGATCCGGTCGTCCTCGCGGCGGATCTTGGCGACCAGCAGCAGGTCGCGGATGCAGCGCGAGCAGGTGTGGATGTCGATGTCCGAGGGCAGCACCGGCACGATGATCTTCGCCGCATCGCGCACCATGTCCGGCAGCTGCGCCGGGGTGAGCGCCGCCGGGGTATCCACGATCACGTGGGTGGTGTCGTCCGGCGGTCGCAGGTGGAACGCCCGCGTCGTGCGCACGTCCTTTTCAAATGCGGCGATGACGTGGATGTGCGCCTGGGCGGGCTTGCGCTTCTTCACCCAGCGCAGCGAGGATCCTTGGGGATCGTAGTCCATGAGCAGGGGCACATGCCCGCGGGAGGCCAGATAGCTCGCCAGGTTGATTGCGATGGTCGTCTTGCCGGACCCACCCTTGGGGTTCATGACGACGATGCGCTGCATGCTTCCCTTGCGATGAACGCGTCCGCGTGACGCGGGTCGCAGCCAAGCCTACGCACCGCACTTATGTCCTGCAAGCCGGAGCGTGACTGTGAGCGCGCGCACGCCGGTGCGCCGTGCGCCTGCCGTAGAGTCCCGGCGCGATGGAAGAATCCTTTCTGCAGCTGTGGGACGAATTGGACGATGTGCTGTGTGCCTGTCGCCACCTGGCGACCTGCGCCGCCGCTGAGACGCTCGCCACCGCCGCCCCGTTCATCGCCGCCCTGCTCGGGGGCGCCGCCACGGTGCTGATCGCGCACCACCGGATGGGGCTGCTGCCCCTCTAAGGACCCCCCGAAAAGCGCCGCCCCTCACGCGGCGCTTGAAAATCCTGCGCGGATTCCCAAGATCGCTCATCCACAGCGGGGCCTTATCACGCCCCCGCGGACAGCGAGCCATGCCCGAAGAGACCCTGACGACCCCCGAGAGCGCCAGTGCGCGCGAAACCCACGGCTTCCAGGCGGAGGTGCGTGAGCTCCTGAAGCTCATGATCCACTCGCTCTACAGCCACCGCGAGATCTTCCTGCGGGAGCTGGTTTCCAACGCCTCGGATGCTTGCGACCGGCTGCGCTTTGCGGCGATCGCGCACAGCGAGCTGATGGCGCAGGACCCCGAGCTGGCGATCCGCATCGACTGCGACCCGGCCGCCGGTACCGTCACGATCACCGACAACGGCATCGGCATGACGCGCGCGGAGGCGATCGCCAACCTCGGCACCATCGCGCGCTCCGGGACGGCCGAGTTCTTCCGCTCGCTCTCGGGCGATGAGCAGAAGGCCTCCGCCCTCATCGGCCAGTTCGGCGTGGGCTTTTACTCCGCCTTCATCGTGGCCGAGCGGGTCGAGGTGCGCTCGCGCAAGGCCGGGGAGAGCCCCGCGAGCGGGGTGCGCTGGGAGTCCGGCGCCGACGGGGAGTTCACGGTCGAGACCATCGAGCAGTCCGCGCGCGGCACCTCCGTCACGCTGCATCTGAAGGCCGACGCCAGGGAGTTCGCCGACCCCTTCCGCCTGCGCGGCCTGATCCGCCGCTACTCGGACCACATCGGCTTCCCGGTGCGCATGCGCAAGGAAGGCGAGGCTTCGATCGAGTACGAGGTGGTCAACCAGGCGAAGGCGCTGTGGACGCTGCCGCGCACCGAAATCAAGGAGGAGGAGTACCGCGAGTTCTACCAGTACCTGGCGCACGACTTCAGCGACCCCCTCGCCTGGAGCCACAACCGTGTCGAGGGCAAGCGTGAATACACGAGCCTCCTCTACATCCCCGGGCGCGCCCCGTTTGACCTGTGGCAGCGCGATGCCGCACGGGGGCTGAAGCTCTACGTGCGGCGCGTGTTCATCATGGATGACGCCGAGCAGCTGCTGCCGCTGTACCTGCGCTTCGTGAAGGGCGTGCTCGACTCCGCCGACCTGCCCCTGAACGTCTCGCGCGAGCTGCTGCAGCAGGACCCGGAGGTCGAGGCGATCCGCAGCGGCCTCACCAAGCGCGTGCTCGACCTGCTCGCGCGCCTGGCCAAGGACGAGCCGCAGAAGTACGCCACCTTCTGGAAGGAATTCGGCGCGGTGCTGAAGGAAGGGGTGGTGCAGGATACGGCCAACCAGGCGGCGATCCTGGCGCTGCTGCGCTTTGCCAGCACCCACAGCCCCGAGAACACCCCCGCGGTGAGCCTGGCGGAGTACACCGCGCGCATGAAGCCCCGCCAGGAGCGCATCTATTACGTGATCGCCGAGAGCGTCGAGGCCGCCCGGGGAAGTCCGGCGATCGAGCGCCTGAAGGAGCGCGGCATCGAGGTGCTGCTGCTCGCCGAGCGCATCGACGAGTGGGTCATGGGGCAGCTGCACGAGTTCGAGGGCAAGCGCTTCAAGGATGCCCTGCGCGGGGACCTCGAGCTCGGGGGCCTGGCCACCGAGGGCGACAAGCAGCAGTACGACGCGGAGCTCAAGGAGAGCAAGGGGCTGCTCAAGCGCGTCAAGGACGCCCTCGGTGAGCGCGTGAGGGAGGTGCGCGTGAGTGAGCGCCTCAAGGAGTCCCCGGCCTGCCTGGTGCTCGGCGAGCACGACGTCGGCGAGCAGATGCGCCGCATCCTGCAGGCGGCCGGGCAGAAGGTGCCGCAGTCGCAGCCGCTGCTCGAGCTGAACGTGGTGCATCCGCTGGTGAAGTACCTGGAGGGGGTCACCGCGCCCGCCGAGTTCACCGAGCTCGCGCAGCTTCTGTATGACCAGGCCGCGCTCGCCGAAGGCACGCAGCTCGCCAACCCGCCGGAGTACGTGGCGCGGCTGAACCGCCTGCTGGTGCGCCTCGCCGGCGCACCGGCGGCGGCGCCGTAGCGGTGCTCAGGCCCCCCAGGGCCGAGCGCGTAACGCTCCCCGGGCCCGCCGGGGGGCTCGAGGCCCTCATCGAGACGCCCGCGGATGCCGCGGCCGCACCGCGGGCCTTCGCCGTGGTGTGCCATCCGCACCCGCTCCACGGCGGTACGCTCGACAACAAGGTCGTGTACACCGTGGCGCGTGCGCTGCAGCAGCTCGGTGCGCCCGCCATCCGCTTCAACTTCCGCGGGGTCGGTGCGAGCGCGGGCACCTACGATGGTGGGCACGGGGAGAGCGAGGATGCGCTGGCGGTCATCGCCTGGGGGCGAGCGCGCTGGCCGGATGCGGCCCTGTGGCTCGGCGGCTTCTCCTTCGGTGGCGCGGTGGCATTCCTCGCCGCCGCCGCCGCGCGGCCCGCACGCCTGGTGCTGGTGGCGCCCGGGGTGACCAAGATCAACGTGACGCACACGCCGCCGCCGGCCTGTCCGTGGCTCGTGATCCAGGGGGATGCGGACGATGTGGTGCCGGCGGACTTCGTGCTCAGCTGGGCGCACGGCATCGTGCCCGCCCCCGAGACCGCGATCCTGGCGGGCGCGGGGCACTTCTTCCACGGGCGCATCCACGAGCTGCGCGACGCGGTGCTGAGGTTCATGGCCCAGGAGAGGCCCCGGTGACCGCAGGCGGTGCGTCCCGCTAGACTTCGCAGGATCCTGAAGGAGGACGAACGGCATGATACGAACACACAGCGGCGCGGCCCTGGTGGTGCTCACGCTGCTTGCAGGATGCGAGACGACGCAGCAGGCAGCCACGAGCCCCGACTACCAGAAGACCCGCACCGGCGCCGGCATCGGTGCCGGGGTGGGTGCGGTCGCGGGGCTGCTCGTGGGCGGGGGCACGTTCCAGAGCGCGCTGGTCGGGGCGGCCATCGGCGGCATCGCCGGCGGCGCCATCGGCAACTACCAGGACAAGCAGGAGGCGCAGCTGCGCTCGAGCATGGCCGGCACGGGCGTGGAGGTGGTGCGCAAGCAGGACAACATCACCCTGGACATGCCCGCCGGCATCACCTTCGCAACCAACAGCTCCGATCTGAACTCGGCCTTCTTCCCCATCCTCGACAAGGTGGCGGCGACCCTGGTGCAGTATGACCAGACCATGATCGAGGTAACCGGCTATACCGACTCTACCGGGTCTGCCGCCTACAACCAGACCCTTTCGCTCAAGCGCGCGCAGTCGGTATCGGCGTACCTCGTCAGCCGCGGCGTGCGCGTACAGCGCCTGATGGTCACCGGCGAGGGCGAGAACCATCCGATCGCCTCCAACGACACCCCGCAGGGGCGCCAGGCAAATCGCCGGGTGGAAATCACCATCGTCCCGGTCGCCCAGGGGCAGCCTGGCACCGCCACGACCCGTCCGCCGGCGGGCTGAAGGCGCCCGCGGCCGAATCGGCCGCGCAAAAAACAAAGGCCCGGAAGGAGTGCTCCTTCCGGGCCTTTTGCTACGCGCACGCGGCGCGTTAGACCGGATCTTAAGAGTTGACCATCGCCTTGAGGCTCTTAAGCGGCATGACGCGAACCTTCTTGCTCGCCGGCTTTGCCTTGAACATCATCTTCTCGCCGGTGAAGGGATTGACGCCTTCACGGGCCTTGGTCGCCGGACGCTTCACGACCTTCATCTTCAGCAGCCCGGGCATCGTGAACAGACCGTTAGCGCGCAGGCTCTTCTTGATCACGCCGCCCAGCGAATCGAATACGCTGCCGACCTGTTTGCGGGAGAGCCCCGTGTCTTTAGAGATGTGTGTCAGGACTTCCGACTTGGTCGGTGCGCCACCCTTTTTCGCCATTTTGCGCTACTCCTCGAAAAATTTAGTTTGAAAGACGCGGTTGTCAGCTCGCCGCGCAAAGAGAATCGGCGCGGAAAATAGCACATGCGCACACTTTCGCAAGCGCTTTTTTGCAATGTGGTGTTGCGAAAGTGCCGTTTTTTTCAGGGTTTCCGCTGCACAACAGTGCAGCGGGGCGCGGACGTGACCGCCGCGGAGCCGCGTTCCACGTGCAGCAATGCTGCCATTCTCGGTGCGAAGTCGCCGCTAAGCGTGTGTTTTTCGCGAGAACTGCCGCCGCGCCGGCGCGTGCTGGCGCGCGTCCGCGGGCATGCGTGCGCGCGCCGCGATCAGTGCAACAGGATGAGAATTGCCTGGATGAGGATCCCGGCCCACAGTGGCGACAAGTCGATGCCGGCGATCGCTGGCAGCAGGCGCCGGATCGGACGCAGCAGCGGCTCGCACAGCGCGCTTAAGACGGACTGCAGCGGCGAATAACCGCCGGGGGCGATGAGGCTGAGGAGCGCGTACAGCACGATCGCGTAGAAATAGGTCCACAGGAGCGTGCGCGCGATCTCCACCAGCACCGCGCGCACCCACATGAGCGGCGTCAGCGCGAGCGCGAGGTCGCTGAAGGAGGCGAGCACCGCGACCTTGAGGGTCGCCACTACGAGCACCGCCACTACCGAGGCGGTGTCGATCTTGCCCAGCGGCGGCAGCACGCGCCGCAGCGGCATGATCAGCGGGTTGGTGAGGCGCACCACCGCCTGGGCGAGGGGATTCCTGAAATCCGCCCGTGTCAGCTGCAGCAGCAGCCGCACCATCACGACCAACAGTGCAAGTCCCAGCAGGGTGTCGATGATGTAGATGATCGCGCTCATGGGATGCTCTGCCGCAACGGGCCCTCTAACTGCGGGGGGAGGCGCTGGCGAGTTCGCGCCCGCGCGCGGCGGCGGCCGCCAGCGCCTGGGCCACGAGCTTCCTGAGGCCGCCGCCTTCGAATACGCGCAGCGCCGCCTCCGTGGTGCCGCCGCGTGAGGTGACTTCCGCGCGCAGCCGTGCGAGCTCGGCCCCTTCGGCGTGCGCCAGCAGCCCCGAGCCGTAGAGTGTCACCGTCGCGAGGCGCTGCGCCACGGCGTGCTCGAGCCCGAGCTGCTGGCCGGCCTCGGCCATCAGCTCCGCCAGAAGGAAGAAGTACGCAGGACCGGAGCCCGAGAGCGCGGTGACCACGTCCAGGGTGTCCTCGGTGGCCACCCACACGACCTCACCCACCGCCCTCAGGACGGCCTCCGCGGTGCTGCGCTGGGCCGCATTGACCTTCAGGGGCGCGTACATGCCGCTGATGCCGGCGCCAAGCAGCGCCGGGCGGTTGGGCATCGCCCGCACCACCGGCACCTCGCTCCCGCACCAGGCCTCAAGATCCATGACGCGCGTGCCGGCGAGCACCGAGATGATGAGCGGGCGTGCCGCGGCGAGGGCGGGGACGAGGGGCGCGAGCACCGCCTGGGCCTCCTGGGGTTTCACCGCCAGCACCACCACCTCGGCGCCGGCGGTGGCCGCCTCGTTGTCGCAGGCCGCGGTGATTCCGAGCTCGCGCGCGAGGGCCTCGCGCGCCGCCGGGAGATGCTCGCCCACGCTCAGCTGCTCGGCGCGCGTGCCCGCGCGCATGAGGCCCGAGAGGAGGGCGCGGCCGATGTTGCCTGCGCCGAGCACGCAGAGTCGTCGTATCGTCATGTGGGTGGCTATTGTACGGGTCTTGGGCCGAACAACACGGTGCCGAGTCGCACCACGGTGGCGCCCTCGAGGATGGCGGCCTCGAAGTCATCGCTCATGCCCATCGAGAGCGTGTCGAGCGCGGCGCCCTGCGCGTTGAGGTCCGCCTGCGCTCGGCGCAGCGCGCCGAACCAATGACGCTGGCGTCCCGGATCGCTCTCGTGCGGCGGCAGGCACATGAGGCCGCGCAGCTTGAGCCGCGGCAGGGCGGCAACCGCGCGCGCAAGCGCCGCCAGCTCCCCGGGCGCCACGCCCCCCTTGGTCGGCTCGGCGGCGAGATTCACCTGCAGGCACACGTTCAGGGGCGGGGCGTGGCAGGGGCGCTGCTCGCTTAAGCGCTCGGCCACGCGCAGCCGGTCCAGCGCATGCACCCAGGCGAAGTTCGCGGCGATCGGGCGCGTCTTGTTGGCCTGCACGCGGCCGATGAAGTGCCAGGTCAATGGCCGATCCTGCAGTGCCGCAATCTTTTCCAGCCCCTCATCGAGGTAACTCTCGCCGAAGTCGCTCACCCCCAGATCTGCGGCCGCCGTCACGAGCTGCAGGGGCTGCGCCTTGCTGACGGCCAGGAGTGTGACGGAGTGCGCACTCCGGCCGGCGCGTGCGGCGGCCCGTGCGATGCGATCGCGCACCTCGCTGAGGCGCAGCGCCAAATTCTGCGGACCCATTAACATATTGGACGTGTAACCCCTCCGCTATACTGCCGACGCGCTCAGAGACGCAGGCTTGCACGTCGCTATTTCCTGCCTTTTCCGCGCGTCGTTCCAGGGAGCATCAATGGCCGTCGATATCGCGCAACTCCTGGCATTCGCCGTCAAGAACAATGCCTCGGACCTGCATCTGTCCTCGGGCGTGCCGCCGATGATCCGTGTCGATGGCGACATGAAGCGCATCAACATGCCGGCGCTGTCGCACAAGGAAGTGCACTCCATGGTGTACGACATCATGAACGACAAGCAGCGCAAGGCCTACGAGGAGTTCTTCGAAACCGACTTTTCCTTCGAGATCCCGAAGCTGGCACGCTTTCGCGTCAACGCCTTCAACCAGAACCGCGGCGCGGGCGCGGTGTTCCGCAACATCCCGAGCACCATTCTCTCGCTGGATGACCTGAACTCCCCGAAGATCTTCCGCGACCTGTGCATGCTGCCACGCGGCCTGGTGCTGGTCACAGGTCCCACCGGCTCGGGTAAGTCGACCACGCTTGCGGGCATGGTCAACCACTGCAACGACAACCGCCCCGACCACATCATCACCATCGAGGACCCGATCGAGTTCGTGCACGAGTCCAAGCGCTGCCTCGTGAACCAGCGCGAGGTGCACCGCGACACGCTCGGCTTCTCCGAGGCGCTGCGCTCGGCGCTGCGCGAGGACCCCGACATCATCCTGGTCGGCGAAATGCGCGACCTGGAGACCATCCGCCTGGCGCTCACCGCCGCCGAGACCGGCCACCTGGTGTTCGGGACGCTGCATACCTCCTCCGCCGCCAAGACCATCGACCGCATCGTCGATGTGTTTCCGGGCGAGGAGAAGGACATGGTGCGCTCGATGCTGTCCGAATCGCTGCGCGCGGTGATCTCGCAGACGCTCATGAAGAAGAACGGTGGCGGCCGTATCGCCGCGCACGAAATCATGATCGGCACCCCCGCGATCCGCAACCTGATCCGCGAGGGCAAGATCGCGCAGATGTATTCCTCGATCCAGACCGGCGGCGCGCAGGGCATGCAGACGCTCGACCAGTGCCTGACCGAGCTCGTCGCCAAGGGTGTGGTGAGCAAGGAAGAGGCGCGCTACAAGGCGCAGAACAAGGACTCAGTCTAAGGTACGGCCATGGATCGCGACCAAGCTATCAAGCTCATGCAGGACCTGCTGCGGCGGGTCACCGAGAAGAAGGCCTCCGACCTCTTCATCACCGCCGGCTTCCCGCCGGCGATCAAGATCGACGGCGAGATCCGTCCGCAGTCCGAGCGCGCGCTCACGGTGGAGCAGTCCGCCACCATGGTGCGCGCCATCATGAACGACCGCCAGACCAAGGAATTCGACGCCACCAAGGAGTGCAACTTCGCGATCGCGCCGCCGGGCATCGGCCGCTTCCGCGTCAGCGCCTTCGTGCAGCAGGCCGCCGTCGGCTGCGTCATCCGCCTGATCAACGCCAAGATCCCCACCTTCGAGGAGCTCGACCTGCCGCCGGTGCTCAAGGAAGTGGTGCTCTCCAAGCGCGGGCTCGTGATCCTGGTCGGCGGCACGGGCTCGGGCAAGTCGACTTCGCTCGCCGCGATGGTCGGCTACCGCAACGAGAAGACCCGCGGCCACATCGTCACCATCGAGGACCCGGTCGAGTACGTGCACACGCACAAGGGCTGCGTCATCACGCACCGCGAGGTGGGGGTGGACACCGACAGCTGGTCGAACGCGCTCAAGAACACGCTGCGCCAGGCGCCGGACGTGATCCTCATCGGTGAGATCCGCGACCGCGAGACCATGGAGTACGGCGTGCAGTTCTCCGAGACCGGGCACCTGGTGCTCGCCACGCTGCACGCCAACAGTTCCAACCAGGCGCTCGACCGCATCATCAACTTCTTCCCCGACGAGCGCCGCGACCAGCTGCTCATGGACCTCTCGCTCAACATCCGCGCGCTCATCTCGCAGCGCCTGATCCCGCGCGAGTCCGGCACCGGGCGCATCGCCTCGATGGAGATCATGCTCAACTCGCCCCTGATCCAGGACCTGATCTTCAAGGGCGAGGTCGCCAAGATCAAGGAGGTCATGTCGCGCTCCAACCGCCTCGGCATGAAGACCTTCGACCAGTCGCTGTTCGAGCTCTACGAGACCGGCTACATCTCCTACGAGGACGCGCTGCGCAACGCCGACTCGAAGAACGAGCTGCGGCTGCGCATCAAGCTCGAGAGCAAGCGCGAGCAGAAGAACATCGACGACGGCGGTGCCCTCAAGATCGTCGAGGAAGAGCAGGGCCGCAGCCTGTGAAGGCGGCCAAGGAGCAGCTCGCGGTGCCCGAGCCGGTCGCGGGCGTGTCGACGGGCACGCAGGAGGCCATTGCCGCCGCGGTCACCGGGCGCCACCCGACGCTGAACACCAAGCCGCTGTTCAAGCTGATGGTGGAGAAGAAGGCCTCGGACCTGTTCTTCACCTCCAACGCGCCCATCAAGATCAAGATCGAGGGCCAGATCCTGCCGGTGAACAAGCAGGTGCTGACCCCCGAGACCGTGCGCCAGACCTCCTTCGCTCTGATGTCACCGGAGCAGCGCGAGCACTTCCAGCGGGAGTGGGAGCTCGACTTCGCGGTCTCCGAGCCGGGACTCGGGCGCTTCCGCGTCAACGTGTTCATGCAGCGCGGCTACCCGGCCATGGTGATGCGCTACATCACCGCCGACATGCCGCGCCTGGATTCCCTCGGGCTGCCCTCGACGGTGTCGGAGCTGGTGCTGCTCAAGCGCGGCCTGATCCTCATGGTGGGGGCGACGGGCTCGGGCAAGTCGACCACGCTCGCGGCGATGATCAACTACCGCAACGAGACCTCCTCGGACCACATCGTCACGATCGAGGACCCGATCGAGTTCCTGCACACCAACAAGCGCTCGATCGTCAACCAGCGCGAGGTGGGGCTGGACACCAAGAGCTACGCGCGCGCGCTGCGCGGGGTGGTGCGCGCCGCCCCCGACGTGATCCTCATCGGCGAGATCCGCGACAAGGACGGCATGGATGCGGCCATCCACCTCGCCGGCACCGGGCACCTGGTGCTCGCCACCATGCACGCCAACAACTGCGCCGAGTCGCTCGATCGCATCATCAACATGTTCCCGCGCGAGCAGCACGCGCAGATCTTCCTCGATCTGTCGCAGTACCTGCGCGCCATCATGGCGCAGCGCCTGATCATGGGTAAGGACAACCGGCGCATCGCGGCGATGGAGGTCATGATCAACACCCCGCACATCGGTACCCTCATCAAGAAGGGCGACGTGGTGTCGATCAAGGAGGCGATCAACCTCTCCGGCGAGAAGGGCATCCAGAGCTTCGATGCCGCGCTGCACGAGCTGTTCAAGCAGGGCCGCATCGGTCTCGAGGAGGCGCTGCTGAACGCCGACTCGCGCGCCAACCTCGAGGCGAAGATCAACTTCGGCTGAGCGCGCGGGGGCTGCATCTGCGTCGCCGTGAGCTGCTGCGCGAGCGCGTTCAGACCGAGTGTTTCACGAGGCCATTCCCGCTGCGCACGCGCGCAATGAGGTAATCAAAGCCTGACCCCAGGCCTGCGGCGCGTTGCGCCGTCGTGGGGCGGAAGTCCGGCAGTCCTGCCACACGCGAGCCCGGGCGGGCAATGCGTGCTAGAAGACGCTGTAAGCATCAAACACCGGCCCATCCACGCACACGCGCTTCATCGCCGGACCGGCCGCGGTGCGCACCTCGACCGTGCAGCCGGCGCAGCCGCCCACCCCGCAGGCCATGAATTCCTCCAGCGACACCTGACAGGGGAGCCGGAAGCGCCGCGCGAGTTCCGCGCTCGCCCTGAGCATCGCGGTGGGGCCGCAGGAGAAGATCTCCACCTGCGCGAGCTGCGCCTCATCGAGCGAGGCGAGCCACTCGGCGGCGAGCTCGGTCACGAAGCCGGGGAAACACCCCGGGAACTCGGCGCGGCTCGCGAGCCGGCTTGGCACCCCCCACTCCTCGAGCAGCGGCATGCAGGCGATGCTGCCGGCGGGCATGCCGCTCAGCAGCGTGGCGGAGGGGCGGGCGCGAAACGGAAACGGTACCTCCGAGCCCATGAGCACCAGGGGGCGGAAGTGCGCATTTCCCTTCAGGCGCTCGGCGAGGAACACCATCGGCGGGATCCCCACCCCGCCGCCAAGGAGCAGCGTGCGCGGGCGCTCGGGGTGCACGATGAACGGCCGCCCGATGGGCCCGAGCACGCTCACGGTGTCGCCTGCCTGCTTCGCTGCGAGCGCGTGCAGCCCCGCGCCGACGACCTTGTAGAGGATCTCGATCCAGCCGGCCTTCGCGTCCGCGCGCATGATCGACAGCGGCCGGCGCATGGGGATGCTCTCATCGCAGGTGAGGTGCACGAAGCTGCCCGGCGCGGCGCGCGCGGCGCACCGCGGCGCCGCGAGCCGCAGCACGAACTGCTCGGCGTCGTAGGCGAGCTGGGAGATGACCCGCGCGCCCTCGAGGCTGATGCTGCC
>DATIXW010000033.1:0-2325 GCA_035518135.1 Steroidobacteraceae bacterium | reverse complement strand
GTGGATGTGGAGATCGCGCATTCACTCAAGCGCGAGCTCACGATCAGGGACCACGACCCGTTGTCGGCACGCTACGTGCTGACGCAGTCGTACGAGATGGGGCGCGAGGGCTGGCGCACGCTCGTCATCACGCGCGCGCAGATGCATAGCGACCGCAGCAGCTTCTACCTGTCGGGGACGCTGACCGCGCGCTTGAACGACGAGGTCGTCGCGGAGCGGCGGTGGGACGTCGCGATCCCGCGGGATCTGATCTAGGTCGTCTGGCTCAGGAGCGCATCAGCCGCCTGAGCAGCGGCGCGAGCAGCAGCATCGCGACGCCGGCGAGGAGGCACCAGCTCACGGTGCGCATGAGCACCGCCGGCATGGACGCCACGTTGCTCGCGTCGTAGCCGGCTGCCACCTGACCCGCGAGATCGTTGCCGAGCGCGATCGCCAGGAACCATAGCCCCATGACCTGACCGGCGAAGCGGGGAGCCGCGAGCTTGGTCATCGAGGAGAGTCCCACCGGACCCAGGCACAGATCGCCGCACATCTGTACGCCGTAGGAGAGGACCAGCCACGTCGGCAGCACCAGGTGTCCGGCGAGCACCCGCTGCGAGGCGACCCACATGACCAGGAACCCGGCGCCCATGAGCGTCAGGCCGAGGGAGAACTTCACCGGCGTCGATGGATCGCGTCCGCGCTTATCCAGCGCGATCCATAGCGCGCTGAACACCGGGGCGAGCAGCAGGATGTAGATCGAGCTCACGCTCTGGAACACGCCGGCGGGGATGTGCCAGCCGAGCACCTCCCGATCCGTGTAGCGCTCGGCAAACAGGGTGAGCGAGGTCGCGGTCTGCTCCTGCGCCGCGTAGTAGACGGTGGCCGCTACGAACAGCGCGATCATGACGAGCACGCGTCCGCGCTCATGCGCCGTGAGTCCTGCGAACAGCAGCAGATAGAGAAAGTAGCCCGCCGCCAGGAGTCCGATCACCCACGAGGCCGCGAGCGCCGCCCGCTCCGGCGCAATGTGCATGACCCCCGAGATCGCAAGTGCGGCGATCAGGCCCGTGGCGCCGACGAGTAACACCACCGGCAGCCAGGTCCCGAGGCTCACGTCGCGCGGCGGCAGGCCGGCGGCACCGAGAGTGCGCCGCGTGAGCAGAAACAGCACCAGCCCGAACAGCATGCCGAACGTGGGAAGTACGAAACCCCAGTGCCAGCCGAAGCGGTCGGCGCACACCGGAACCAGGAACGCGCCGAGCAGGGCTCCGACGTTGATGCCCATGTAGAAGAGCGAGAACCCGGCATCGCGCCGCGCGCCGCCTTCCGGGTAGAGTCCGCCGACGAGCACGCTGACGTTGGGCTTCAGGAGCCCCACGCCGAAGGCGATCACCGTGAGCCCGAGGAAGAATACCTGTTGCGAGCCGAAGGCCAGCAGGCCGTTGCCGCAGGTGATGAGCGCCGCACCGCAGAGCACGGCGCGCTGCGCGCCGAGCAGCCGGTCGGCCATCCAGCCGCCGAGGAGTGACAGCAGGTAGCAGCCCGCGACGAACAGACCGTAGATCGAGCTCGCCGCCTTGTCGCCGATGCCGAGGCCACCCTCGCCCAGGCCCGCGACCATGAACAGCACGAGAATGGCGCGCATCCCGTAGTGGGTGAAACGCTCCCACATCTCGGTGAGAAACAGGGTGGCGAGGCCGAGCGGATGGCCAAACAGGGTGGCCCGCGTCGAGCCGGGCGGGCTCACGGCGGGGCTTTGCTCAACTGCGCAGTGAGGCGCTGCGCCACCCAGGCGTGAAAATGGTGAGTGGCCGTATCCATCGCCGGCGAGAACACGCCGCCGTCGTAGCCGGGTGAGGCGCGCCCGAGCTGCAGCTGCTCGACCGCCGTCAGGTCCTGCTCGAACACGACGCGCCAGGCGGCGAGCGTTGCCGCGCGACAGGCGCGGTAGGCATCGGCCGTCGCGCCATCGCCGACGTAGAAGATGCGCAGCTCCTCGCGCGTGCGATCCGGCGCCTCCGGAACGAGCAGGATGGCGAAGGCATGATCCGCCTGGAAGCCGAGCAGCACATTGGGGTACATGGTCGGATACTCGGCGACCTGGATCCGCTCCTGCGGCCAGCTTGCGAAGCGCGGCAGGTGGACGCCGGCGATGTCGCTGCCGCGATAGCTCAAAGAACCCTGGCCCGCGAAATTGTCGGCGAGGAAGCAGTAGTGGTCCTCGAGGCGCGAGTAGCTGTTGAGCTCCGGGTGCACCCACGGCAGATGATAGGCCTCGCAGTAATTCTCGACGGCGAGCTTCCAGTTGCAGGGTGCGGTGAGGCTGAGGCGCGAATCGCTCAC
>DATIXW010000032.1:0-14118 GCA_035518135.1 Steroidobacteraceae bacterium | reverse complement strand
TTTCGGTGGCGCGATGCAACAGGCCGATGTGCGGGTCGGCGCGTTGCACGACCTCGCCGTCGAGCTCCAGCACGAGACGCAGCACGCCGTGCGCGGCCGGGTGCTGCGGCCCGAAGTTCATGGTGTAGTTGCGGATCTCGGTCGGCGGGGCAGGCATCAGCGCGGGCCCTCCCGGTCCTTGAGGGCGGGTTCATAGCGGTGATCGTGACGGATCACCTTCGGCACCAGGACGCGCGGCGTGATGCTCACCGGCTGGTACACGACGCGGCCCTTGGCTGCATCGTAGATGACCTCCACGTTACCGATCAGCGGGAAGTCCTTGCGGAACGGATGGCCGATGAAGCCGTAGTCGGTCAGGATCCGCCGCAGATCCGGGTGGCCGCGGAAGAGGATGCCGAACAGGTCGAACGCTTCGCGCTCGAACCAGTTGGCCGCGGCCCACACCCCGATGACCGAGTCGATTACCGGCTCCTCGGTGTCGGCAATGCGCACGCTCAGGCGCACACGCTGGTTATGCGTGATGGAGAGCAAGTTGTAGACCACGGCGAAGCGGTCCGCCGCCGCCGCGGGCGGTGCGCTGCGCGCCACGCGCGCGCGGCTGAAGCCGGAGCGGGTGGCGCTGTCGGTCTGCCAGTCATCGCGGCCGTAATGCAGATAGTCGACACCGGCGAGGTCCGCGAGCATCTCGAACTTCAGCTCCGGGGCATCGCGCAGCGCCTGGCATACGGGCAACAGCGTCGGCGCGGCGGTCTCGTAGGCCAACTCGTGCGCGAGCGATGGCACGCGGCGCACCTGCCCGGGCAGCCGCGCGTCAATCTTCTGGGCGAGAGCTTCGATACGCTCGCTCACCTGGAACCTACTCCTTCGCGCTTAACCGGCAATCGTGCTCGTGCGAGCAATTTTCTTCTGCAGCTGCACGATGCCGTAAACCAGCGCCTCCGCGGTCGGGGGGCAGCCGGGCACGTACACATCCACGGGGACGATGCGGTCGCAGCCACGCACCACCGCATAAGAATAATGATAGTAGCCGCCGCCGTTGGCGCACGATCCCATGGAGATGACCCAGCGTGGCTCGGCCATCTGGTCGTACACCTTGCGCAGGGCCGGGGCCATCTTGTTGACCAGCGTGCCGGCGACGATCATCACGTCCGACTGGCGCGGGCTCGGGCGGAACACCACCCCGAAGCGGTCGAGGTCATAACGGGAGGCGCCCGCGTGCATCATCTCGACCGCGCAGCAGGCGAGCCCAAAGGTCATGGGCCACAGCGAGCCGGTGCGGGCCCAGTTGACGAGGTTATCCACCTGCGTGGTCATGAAGCCGCGCTGGGCGAACGCCTCCGGGCTCTCGGGGGCAGGCTCAGGACCAGCTAGTCCCACTCGAGGGCCCCCTTCTTCCACTCGTAGATGAAACCCACCACGAGGATGCCGAGGAACACTCCCATGGCCGACAGACCGAACAGTCCGATCTTGCCAAGCGCCACGGCCCACGGAAACAGGAAGGCGATCTCCAGATCAAAGACGATAAAGAGAATCGCCACCAGGTAATAGCGCACGTCGAACTTGCTGCGCGTGTCCTCGAAGGCGTCGAAACCGCATTCGTACGGGGAGCGCTTGGCCGGATCATCGTGGAAGCGTGAGAAGTAGCGCCCGATGCCCGTGCCGAGGATGAGAAGCACCGCCGCCAGGGCTGCGGCCACGATCAGGAAGATGAAGATCGGCAGATAGTTCGACAGCATCGCCTGCGCCCGTAAAAAAGGCAGATCGAACCGCGACCTGCCCCGCAAGAGGGGCAGCATTGTAGCAGCGCAGACCGCGCCGTGGTGCCCCCGCTGCGACCTCGAGCGGATGCCCGAGAACGGCGCAGGACGAGCTGCTGGTTCAGTTGTGGTGCCGACGGGGAGATTCGAACTCCCACACCTTGCGGCGCTAGCCCCTCAAGCTAGTGTGTCTACCAATTCCACCACGTCGGCGATGTCGCGAATCCGTGCGTGCAGCGAGTATTACTTCGGCGCAGGTGTCGGTGCCGGCACAGGCGCGGGCGGCTGCGCCGCAGGCGCCGGCGTCCCCGCAGGCACCGCCGGTGCGGCCGGGCCGCTAGTGGCCGGGAGCGAGGCGGGCTTCTGCGCGGCCTCATCCAGGAGCGTGCGCTGAGCCTCGGCGCTCGGGCGCGTCGCCAGATAGGCGAGGAACAGGCTGTTCAGCATGAAGATGGCGGCGAAGATCGCCGTCGCGCGCGACAGCGCCGTCGTGGCGCCACGCGCACCAAACACCGTCCCGGATGCGCCTGCGCCAAATCCGGCGCCGGCATCGGCTCCCTTGCCCCGCTGCAGCAGCACCAGGAACACGATCACGGCGGCTGATATCAGCTGCACTCCCGTCAAGACGCGCGTCAACCACATTGAAACACCCACTCAACCCGGGCCGGCGGCGGCCAGGATCGCCAGAAATTCGTCGGCCTTCAGCGAAGCGCCACCAATCAATCCGCCGTCGACGTCCGGCATCGCGAACATCTCGGCCGCATTACCGGCTTTCACGCTGCCGCCGTAGAGAATGCGTGTGGCGGCGGCAATTCTAGCATCGCGGGCCCCGATACGGGCGCGGATGAAGGCGTGCACCTCCTGGGCCTGCTCCGGAGTTGCGGTGCGTCCGGTGCCGATGGCCCACACCGGCTCATACGCCACCACCGCCTGCTCGAGCGCGGTGGCCCCGGAGAGCTCGAGCACCACATCGAGCTGGCGCGCCACGACCTCCCCGGTGCGTCCTGCCTCGCGGTCGGCGAGCTGCTCGCCCACGCACAGGATTGGGATCAGACCCTTCGCCAGCGCCGCGCCGAACTTGCGCGCGATCAGCTGGTCGCTCTCGCGATACAGCAGCCGGCGCTCGGAGTGCCCGACGATGACGTACTCGCAGCCAACATCCTTCAGCATCGCCGCCGACACCTCCCCGGTGAAGGCGCCCTGCGCATCCGCGCACACGTCCTGGCCCCCGAGGCTGAAGGCGGAGTCGCGCAGCAGCCGCGCCACCTCCTGCAGGTACACGAACGGCGGGCAGATGACGCAGGCGGCCTTGGGGCGCGCCGGGTAGCCGGCCAGCAGCTCCTCGATCAGCCGCGCGTTCTCGCTGCGCGTGCCGTGCATCTTCCAGTTTCCGGCAACAATCGGGTGGCGCATCAAGCGGCCTCGCGCGCACCGCAGTGGCGCATCTGGGGGTGATTTAAGGGCGCGCGATGATAGCGATGCCGCCGGGACCACGCAATGCTGCCGCCGGGGTCCGGCGGCAGGGATATAACTCTTTGATTTAGGAGATAATTAGCGGGTCAGCGCCGCGGCGGGAGCCGAGTTCTTCACCACCTCGGCCAGCTCGGCGGCGGCGGCACGGGTCAGACCCTCCTCGCGCCCCTCGACCATGACGCGGATGACCGGCTCGGTGCCCGAGGCCCGCAGCACCACGCGTCCCTCGCTGCCCAGGCGCGCCTCGATGCGCGCCACCGCCTCGCGCACGGCGGGGACCTGGGTGGGATCAAAGCGCTCAGCGACCTTCAGGTTGAGCAGCACCTGCGGGAATCTGCGCATCGGGGAGGCGAGCTCGGCGAGCTCGCGCCCGCTCTGCTTCATCACGGCGAGCACCTGCAGGGCGCTCACCAGGCCATCGCCGGTGGTGGTCTTATCCAGGCACAGGATATGCCCGGAAGTCTCACCGCCGAGAATGCCCTGCGTCTCGCGCAGCATCGCCAGCACATAGCGGTCCCCGACCGCTGCGCGGCGAAACTCGATCCCCGCCGCGCGCAGCGCCAGCTCCAGGCCGAGGTTGCTCATGACGGTGCCGACCACCGGTCCGCGCAGCGTGCCGGCCTCCTTGAGCGCGGTGGCGATCACGTACAACAGCTGGTCGCCGTCGACGATGCGTCCGAGGTGATCGACCATGATGAGCCGGTCACCGTCGCCATCGAGCGCGAGCCCGACGTTGGCGCGCACGCCCGGCACGGTGAGCTGCAGCAGATCCGGCGCCATCGCGCCGCAGCCGTCATTGATGTTGCGGCCATTCGGCGAGCAGCCGATCGGTACGATCTCGGCCCCGAGATCGGCCAGGATGCGCGGGCCGACCTTGTAGGCGGCGCCGTTGGCGCAATCGACCACGATCTTCAGCCCCGACAGGTCCACCCCCGCTGGCAGGGTGGCCGCGCAGAACTCCTGGTACAGCGCGCGCGAGCGGTCGGCGCGCGTGGCGCGCCCGAGATTGCGCGAGGTGCGCGTGAGTGGCGGGGTCTCGAGCTCCGCCTCGATGCGCTCCTCGAGCTCATCGGAGAGCTTGCCCCCGGAGGCATCGAAGAACTTGATGCCGTTGTCGTCATAGAGATTGTGCGAGGCGCTGATCACGACACCGAAGTCGCAGTTGAAGCGCCGCGTCATGTAGGCGATCGCCGGCGTAGGAAGCGGCCCGATCAGCATCACGTTGACGCCCGCGGCGACGAAGCCGGCCTCGAGTGCCGCCTCGAACATGTAGCCCGAGAGGCGCGTGTCCTTGCCGATGAGTACCGTGCCGCCCTCGGGCGCCAGCACCCGCGCCGCGGCGCTCGCCAGCTGCAGGGCAAAGTTCACCGTCATCGGGTGCTCCCCGACCCGGCCGCGCACGCCATCGGTGCCGAAATATCGACGTGTCACGTCCTCACCCTCCCCCCTCGAGCGCCGCGACGACCTTCAGCGCATCCACGGTCGCGGCCACATCGTGCGCGCGGATGATGCGCGCGCCGTTCATGGCGGCAAACACCGCGAGCGCCACGCTGCCCCAGACCCGTTCCCCGGCGGCGCGCCCGGTGAGTTTGCCGACCAGCGACTTGCGCGACAAGCCAGCCAGCAGCGGCACGCCGGTGAGTGTCAGCTCGCGCAGGCGCCTGAGCAGCGTCAGGTTGTGCGCGTACGTCTTGCCGAAGCCGAAGCCCGGGTCGATCACCAACTGCTCGCTCGCAAAGCCCGCCGCACGGCAGGCCGCCACGCGCTCGGCGAGAAAGGCGCGCACTTCGGCCACCACATCCTGATATACCGGGGCCTCCTGCATGGTGCGCGGCTCGCCCTGCATGTGCATCAGGCACACCGCGCAGCCGCTGGAGCGCGCCGCCGCCAGCGCCCCCGGGGTGCGCAGCGCGCGCACATCGTTGATGAGCCCGGCGCCCGCGGCCGCCGCCGCCGCCATGACCTCGGGCTTGCTGGTGTCCACCGACAGCACGACCGCCGCGCTGCTCAGGGCGCGGATCACCGGCACGACGCGCTCGAGTTCCTCCGCCACGCTCACCGGCTCGGCCCCGGGGCGCGTGGACTCCCCGCCGACATCGATGAGGGCGGCGCCCTCGCTCACCATGCGCAGCCCCTGCTCGACGGCGGCCTCGAGGCCGCGGTAGCGGCCGCCGTCGGAAAAGGAGTCGGGCGTGACGTTGAGCACGCCCATGACCTGCGGGGAGCTCAGGTCGAGCGTGCGGGCGGCGCAGCGCAGCTGCAGCGAAGGTGCCGGCATGCCGGCCGCGCGCGCAGGCTCAGTGCTGGCCGGCCGGGATCGGCGGGCCGCCGGCCGCGGGACCTTCGGCCGGGGGTGCCTTCGGCGGCTTGTTCGAGAGCGTCTCGTCCCAGCCGGCCGGCGGCTTGGGCGCCTTGCCCGCCATGATGTCCTTCAGCTGCTCCTCATCGATGGTCTCGTACTTGATGAGGGCGTCGGCCATCGTGTGCAGCTTGTCGAGATTGCTCTCGAGGATGGTCTTGGCGCGCGTGTAGTTGTTCTCAATCACGCGCCGCACTTCCTCGTCGATGGCGTGGGCGGTGACGTCCGAGACCTGTTTGTGCTGGGTGACCGTGCGCCCGAGGAACACCTCACCGGTCTCCTCCGAGTAGGTGAGCGGCCCGAGCTTGTCCGACAGGCCCCACTTGGTGACCATGTTGCGGGCGAGTTCCGTGGCGCGCTCGATGTCGTTGGCCGCCCCGGTGGTGACGCCGTCGACGCCGAAGATCAGCTCCTCGGCGACGCGGCCACCGAACAGCGAGGTGATGCGGCTCTCAAGTTCGCGGCGGCTCGTGCTGTAGCGATCACCCTCCGGCAGGTACCAGGTGAGCCCGAGCGCGCGGCCGCGCGGGATGATCGTGACCTTATAGACCGGATCGTGCTCGGGCACGATGAAGCCGACGATGGCGTGACCGGCCTCGTGATAGGCCGTCATCTTCTTTTCCTGATCCGACATCACCATGGAGCGCCGCTCGGCACCCATGTAGATCTTGTCCTTGGCGCGCTCGAACTCATCCATGCCGACGATGCGCTTGTTGGCGCGCGCCGCGAACAGCGCCGCCTCGTTAACGAGGTTGGCCAGATCCGCGCCAGAGAAACCCGGCGTGCCGCGCGCGATCAGTGCCGGCTTCACGTCATCGCTGAGCGGCACGCGCCGCATGTGCACACGCAGAATCTGCTCGCGGCCGCGCACGTCCGGCAGCGGCACGACCACCTGGCGGTCGAAGCGCCCGGGGCGCAGCAGCGCAGGATCCAGCACGTCGGGGCGGTTGGTGGCGGCGATGACGATGATGCCCTCGTTGCCCTCAAAGCCGTCCATCTCCACCAGCAGCTGGTTCAGCGTCTGCTCGCGCTCATCGTGCCCGCCGCCCAGGCCCGCACCGCGGTGACGGCCAACGGCGTCGATCTCATCGATGAAGATGATGCAGGGCGCATGCTTCTTTGCCTGCTCGAACATGTCGCGCACGCGCGAGGCACCGACGCCGACGAACATCTCCACGAAGTCGGAACCGGAGATGGTGAAGAAGGGCACCTTCGCCTCACCGGCGATCGCCCGTGCGAGCAGCGTCTTGCCGGTACCCGGGGAGCCCACCATGAGCACCCCCTTCGGGATCTTGCCGCCGAGCTTCTGGAACTTCCCCGGGTCCTTGAGGAAGTCGACGATCTCGGCCACTTCCTGCTTGGCCTCATCGACACCGGCGACGTCGGCGAAGGTGACGTTGACCTGGTCCTCCCCGAGCAGCCGGGCACGGCTCTTGCCAAAGGACATGGCACCGCGGCCGCCGGAGGCGCCCTGCATCTGGCGCAACATGTAGAGGAAGACGACGATCAAGAGCAGCGCCGGCGCCATGTTCATCAGCAGCTGCCCGATGAAGTTCGGCTGCTTCGGCTCGCGTGCCTCGATCTTCACGTGCGCCTTGGACAGGCTGCCGATCAGCGCGGTGTAGTCGGTCTCGGGATTGCGCGTCTTGAAGGTCGAGCGATCCTTGTTGGTCCCGTAGATCATGTCCGACTGCATGACGACCGATTCGACCCGCTCGGCCTTCACGTCATCGAGGAACTGCGAGTAGGGGATCTCCTGGGGCTGCCCGACGGCAGGCATGTAGCGGCTGAACACGAGCAGCAGGACGAACACGATGACGACCCACAGCAGGATGTTCTTTGTCAAATCATTCAAAGGCTTCCGTCCTTTTTAACGCACGGCTCCCCGAGGGAACTGAACGAACCTACACCAAGCGAAACTGCATGGCCAGTAAATACATCTCCGGGGTGGCGCGGCCAAAGATGGCGTATTTCACGAGCTTAACCTTGCCGCCGGGGGCCCTGGATCGACCCCGCCGATACCCTGCCTTCGCGCATCCGGCAGCATCTTCATCAGGGCATCCCCGCCCGTCTTCAAGGCGCCGGGGGCTCATCGGCCGTGCCGGCGCCGCCAGCCGCCGGCGGCCGTATGCGCCGCGACCCGAAAGCCGTTTAGTCGGCGCCGCTGCGGCACAAGTTCCGCGCTCCTACAATGGCGCCCATGAGCAAACCCGAACCCCGGCCCGCCGCGGCGCCTGCCCCGCAGCTCAGCGAGCGCCAGAGAAAACACCTGCGCGGGCTCGCGCACGCCCTGCAGCCGGTCGTGCGCCTGGGCAACGCCGGCCTCACCGAGGCGCTCGTGCGCGAAACGGCACGCGCACTCAACGATCACGAACTCATCAAGGTGAAGGCCCCCGGCGGGGACCGCGCGGCGCGCGATGCCCTCATCGAGGGCCTCGCGCAGCGCAGCGGCAGCGCCCTGGTGCAGCGCATCGGCAACGTCGCGGTGCTTTACCGCCCGCGCACCGAGATGCCGAAGATCCTGATACCGGATGCGTGAGCGGCCTCACTCGAGGCGCACGATCAGGATCTCGAACGAGCGCGTGCGGCCCGGGGCCACCACGTCCACGACCTCACCCTGCAGCTTGCCCACGAGCGCGCGCGCGATCGGCGAGGTGATGGAGATGCGCCCGGCGCGAATGTCGGCCTCGTCCTCGCCGACGACCTGGTAGATCACGCGCTCGCCGCTGTCCTGGTCCTCAAGTTCCACCACGGCGCCGAAGATCACCCGCCCGGTGTTGGGGAGCCTGCCCGGCTCGATGACCTCGGCGTTGGCGAGCTTGTTCTCGATCTCGGCGATGCGGCCCTCGATGAAGCCCTGCTGCTCGCGCGCCGCGTGGTACTCGGCGTTCTCCGACAAATCCCCGTGCCCGCGCGCCTCCGCAATCGCCTTGATGATGCTCGGGCGATCGTGGGACTTCAGCTTCTTCAGCTCCGCGCGCAACGCCTCCGCGCCGCGCGCCGTCATGGGGGTGCGCTTCATAGGATGGCCGCCTCGCGGTGCAGGTCCTGCAGGCGGTTGACCTCGACCTCGTCGATGTGGTCGAGCGCCTCGCAGGTGGCCAGTCCCGCGGCAATCGTCGTGTAGTAAGTGACGCGGCGGTGCACGGCCTCGCGCCGGATGGAGTTGGACTCGCGGATCGCCTGCTTGCCCTCGGTGGTGTTCACCACCAGGTCGATCTCATCGTTCTTGATCATGTCGACGATGTGCGGCCGCCCCTCGCGCACCTTGTTCACGCGGCGGCAGGCGAGCCCGGCCTGCGTGAGCGCGTGCGCGGTGCCCTCGGTCGCCACCAGCTCAAAGCCGCGCTCGAGCAGCTTCCTCGCCAGCAGCACCGCCGGTCCCTTGTCGCGATCGCGCACGCTGATGAAGGCGACGCCCTGGCGCGGCAGCGTTACCCCGGAAGCCGCCTGGGCCTTCGCGTAGGCCTCCCCGAAGGTGCGGCCGGTGCCCATGACCTCGCCGGTGGACTTCATCTCGGGGCCGAGGATCGGATCGGCCTCGGGGAACTTCACGAACGGGAACACGGCTTCCTTGACCGAGAAGTAACCCGGCACGCGCTCCACGGCGCCGACCAGCTGCTTGAGCTTCCTTCCGCTCATGACGCGCGCTGCGACCTTGGCGAGCGGCAGCCCCGTGGCCTTGGAGACGAACGGCACGGTGCGCGAGGCGCGCGGATTCACCTCCAGCACGTAGATGACGCCGGCCTGGATCGCGAACTGGATGTTCATGAGGCCCACGACGTTCAGCGCGTGCGCGAGCTTGCGCGTCTGCTCGCGCAGCTCGCGCTGCGTCTCGCGGCTGAGGCTGTTCGGCGGCAGCGAGCAGGAGGAGTCCCCCGAGTGCACGCCCGCCTGCTCGATGTGCTCCATGATGCCGCCGATCAGCACGTCCTCCCCGTCGCACACCGCATCCACGTCCACCTCGATGGCGACGTCGAGGAAGCGATCGAGCAGCACCGGGCTGTCGTTGGAGACCTGCACGGCGTGCGTCATGTAGAGGCGCAGGTCCTCCTCGGTGAATACCACCTCCATGGCACGGCCGCCGAGCACGTAGGAGGGGCGCACCACGAGCGGGAAGCCGACCTCGCGCGCGAGCTGCACCCCCTGCTCCTCGTTGCGCGCGGTGGCGTTGGCCGGCTGCTTAAGTCCGAGCTTGCGCACCAGCGCCTGGAAGCGCTCGCGGTCCTCGGCGACGTCGATCGAATCGGGTGAGGTGCCGATGATCGGGGCGCCCGCGGCCTCGAGTGCGCGCGAGAGCTTCAGGGGCGTCTGCCCGCCGAACTGCACGATCACCCCTTCGGGCTTCTCCACCGCCAGGATCTCGAGCACATCCTCGAGCGTGAGGGGCTCGAAGTACAGCCGGTCGGAAGTGTCGTAGTCGGTCGAGACGGTCTCGGGGTTGCAGTTGACCATGATGGTCTCGAAGCCATCCTCGCGCAGCTGCAGCGCGGCGTGCACGCAGCAGTAGTCGAACTCGATCCCCTGGCCGATGCGGTTCGGACCGCCGCCGAGGATCATGATCTTGCGGCGGGGGGTCGGCTGCGCCTCGCACTCCTCCTCGTAGGTGGAATACAGGTACGCGGTGGAGGTGGCGAACTCGGCCGCGCAGGTGTCCACGCGCTTGTAGACCGGCGTCACCTTCAGCTCATGGCGCTTGTCGCGGATCGCCTTCTCGGGCATGTCGACCAGCTTCGCCAGGCGCGCATCGGAGAACCCCTTGCGTTTGAGCGTGCGCAGCCGCTCCGCACCCAGCGCCCCGAGGGCCCCGGAGCGCACCGTCTCCTCCTGGGCGATCAGGTCCTCGATCTGCGCGAGGAACCAGGGGTCGATATGGGTGTACTGGTGGATGCGCTCGCGCGTCCAGCCGGCGCGGAAGGCATCGGCGATGTACAGCAAGCGGTTCGCGCCCGGGGAGCGCAGCTCGTAGGCGAGCCGGTCGGCGTCCCCCTCGCTCAGCGGCAGCGTGAGCAGCGGGGTGAGCCCGTCAAGTCCGGTCTCCAGTCCCCGCAGCGCCTTTTGCAGCGACTCCTGGAACGTGCGCCCGATGGCCATCACCTCCCCGACCGACTTCATCTGCGTGGTGAGCCGGTCATTGGCGGTGGGGAACTTCTCGAACGTGAAGCGCGGGATCTTGGTGACGACGTAATCGATCGAGGGCTCGAAGGAAGCCGGCGTGGCGCCGCCGGTGATGTCGTTCTTCAGCTCATCGAGGGTGTAGCCGACGGCGAGCTTGGCGGCGATCTTGGCGATCGGGAAGCCGGTCGCCTTGGAGGCGAGCGCGGAGGAGCGCGAGACGCGCGGGTTCATCTCGATGACCAGCAGCCGCCCGTCCTCGGGATTCACCGCGAACTGCACGTTCGAGCCACCGGTGTCGACGCCGATCTTGCGCAGCACGGCGACGGAGGCGTCGCGCATGCGCTGGTATTCCTTGTCGGTGAGCGTCAGCGCCGGGGCGACGGTGATCGAGTCCCCGGTATGCACGCCCATGGGGTCGAAGTTCTCGATCGAGCACACGATGATGCAGTTGTCCTTGTGGTCGCGCACCACCTCCATCTCGAACTCTTTCCAGCCGATCACCGATTCCTCGAGCAGCACCTCCCCGGTGGGCGAGGCATCGAGCCCGCGCTCGACGATCTCCTCGAGCTCCTCGCGGTTGTAGGCGATGCCCCCGCCGCTGCCGCCCATGGTGAAGGAGGGGCGGATCACGACCGGATAGCCGATCTCTGCGGCGATGGCGAGCGCTTCCTCGAGGCTGCGGGCGATCTGGGACTGCGGGGTGGCGAGCCCGATCTCGCGCATGGCGTTGCGGAAGAGCTCGCGGTCCTCGGCCATGTCGATGGCCGCGCGGGAGGCTGCGATCAGCTCCACCTCGTACTTCTCCAAGACCCCCTCGCGCACCAGATCGAGCGCGGTGTTGAGTGCGGTCTGCCCGCCCATGGTGGGCAGCAGCGCATCGGGACGCTCCTTCTCGATGATGCGCGCCACGCTCTTGGCGTTCACCGGCTCGATGTAGATGGCGTCCGCCATCTCCGGGTCCGTCATGATGGTCGCGGGGTTGGAGTTCACCAGGATCACCCGGTAGCCCTCCTCGCGCAGCGCCTTGCAGGCCTGGGCGCCGGAGTAGTCGAACTCGCACGCCTGGCCGATGATGATCGGGCCGGCGCCGATGATCAGGACGCTGTGGAGGTCGGTGCGCTTGGGCATCGCCCTACCGCCCGCCGGCCCTCTGGCGCAGGTGGTCTTCCGCCAGCTTCAGTTGCGCCTGCAGGCGCCGCAGCATCAGGTGATTGAAGCGCTCGAACAGCGGCCTGAGGTCATGGGGTCCCGGGCTCGCCTCGGGGTGGCCCTGGAAGCTGAAGGCCGGGCGCTCGGTAAAGGCGAGCCCCTGGAGCGAGCCGTCAAAGAGCGAGCGGTGCGTCGGGCGCACCGTCTTCGGGAGTGTCGTCTCATCGACCGCAAACCCGTGGTTCTGGCTGGTGATGAACACGCGCCCGCTGTCGAGGTCCTGCACCGGGTGATTGGCGCCGTGGTGACCGAATTTCATCTTCACGGTCTTCGCCCCGGCGGCGAGTCCCATGATCTGGTGCCCGAGGCAGATGCCGAACACCGGCAGGTCGGTCTCGAGGAACTTCTGCGTGGCGCTGATGGCGTAGTCGCACGGTTCCGGATCGCCCGGTCCGTTGGAGAGGAAGATGCCGTCGGGCTCGAGCGCGAGCACTTCCGCGGCGGGGGTCTGCGCCGGCACCACGGTCATGCGACAGCCGCCGTCGGCCAGGAGCCTGAGGATGTTGCGCTTGATGCCGAAGTCGTAGGCGACCACGTGCAGGCGCTGGTTGGCGCGGATCGGCGCGCGCGCGGGCTCCGGCCAGATGGTGCCCTCGTTCCACTGGTAGCTCTTCTTGGCCGAGACCACCTTGGCGAGATCCATGCCCTTGAGGCCCGGGAACTTGCGCGCGAGCTTCACGGCCGCGGCCTGATCGACCTGCTCGCCGGTCATGATGCAGCCGGCCTGCGCACCCTTCTCGCGCAGGATGCGCGTCAGCCTGCGCGTGTCGATGCCGGCGATGGCCACGAGGCGACCGCGCTCGAGAAACTGCGGCAGCGACTCGTTGGCGCGCCAGCTGCTCGCCAGCAGCGGCAGGTCGCGGATGATGAGCCCGGCGCAGAAGATCTGCGGCGACTCCAGATCTTCCGGCGTGGTACCGGTGTTGCCGATGTGGGGGCAGGTGAGCGTGACGATCTGTCGCGCGTAGGAGGGATCGGTGAGAATTTCCTGGTACCCCGTCAGGGCGGTGTTGAAAACGACTTCGCCTGTGGTGTTGCCTTTGGCTCCGATCGACTGGCCGCGGAAGATCGTTCCGTCGGCCAGCGCGAGCACCGCAGGTAAGCTCACGTGATCAATTCTCCCTGGCGCAGATACACAAAAGCGGGAGGAGTTCCTGTGAACATCCTCCCGCCTTTGCTTGGACTAACCCGTACACGGATTAGGCAGAAAGTTTACGGGCTTTAAGGCTTTTGTGTCCATGGAAAAATCCCGCCCTTCCGACACTTACGCTCCTGATACGCGCTGGCGAAGAGTCCTCTAAGTGCCTGTTTTACCAGCCAGCAAATCCCGCATCGCGTAGCGCCCCGGGGGCTGCGGCGCAAGCCAGAGCGCGGCCGCGAGCGCACCGCGGGCGAAGATCGCCCGCTCCTGCGCCCGGTGGCCCAAAAAAAGCTCTTCCCCGGGGCCGGAGAGCAGCACCGTGTGCTCCCCGATGACCTCGCCCTCGCGGCGCGACTCGATGGGAATCTGCGCCCCCTGCGCGCCGGGTGAGCGCGCCGCGCGCAGCGCTGCCGCGAGTGCCAGGGCGGTCCCGGAGGGCGCATCGCGCTTGTCCCTGTGGTGCGTCTCGAGGATGCGCAGCGCAAAGCCGGGCAGCGCGGCGGCCGCGCGGCCCGCGAGCTCAAGCAGCAGCGTCACCCCGAGGCTGGTGTTGGGAGCGACGAGCAGCGCGATCTCGCGCGCGGCGGCCGCGAACTCTGCTTCGAGTGCGCTCGGGTAACCGGTGGTGCCCAACAGCAGCGCCTTGCCGGCGGCGCGGCAGGCGTTCAGGTGCGCGCGCGTCGCCTCAGCGTGACTGAAGTCGATGACCACCTCGGCGCGCGCCAGCACGGCGGTGAGATCGCCCGTGATCAGAAGCTCACCGGGCGGGGCGCCGCAGAGCACCCCCGCGTCGCCCCCGATGAGGGTGCTTTCGGGCGCGGCGATCGCCCCCACGAAGCGCAGTGCCGGAAACTCCCCGGCGGCGCCGAGGATCGCCCGACCCATGCGTCCGCCTGCGCCGATGAGGACCGCGCGGGTCGGCCTCGCGGCGGCGCTGGCACTCATCGGGAGTGCTTGGAGCCTTCGTCGGAGCCGGAGAAGAAGCGGCGCACGCCCTCGAGGAAGCCCTTCTCGCGCGGCGCGTGCTTCGCGGCGTGTGCCCTGAGCGACTCGTCGAGCTT